>NZ_JAALFC010000001.1 GCF_011058155.1 Litoribacterium kuwaitense
AGATGATGCCAGGTCAAATGGGCGATCCGTATGGTCAGTACGGTCAGATGATGCCAGGTCAAATGGGCGATCCGTATGGTCAGTACGGTCAGATGATGCCAGGCCAAATGCGCGATCCGTACGGTCAATATGATCAGATGCTGCCAGGCCAAATGGGCGATCCGTATGGTCAGTATGGTCAGATGATGCCAGGTCAAATGGCTGACCCTAACGCTCAATATATGCCTTACGATTACTCTGGGTGGCCGCAGGCAGAATATAGAACACAAAATGAAGCAGAAGATCCACAACCTTATACGGCACCGCAAAATTACACATATCCATATCCTGGATATGATGAGGGTCAAGAAGATGATGAGTAATACGTCCGAAGGCGATTTCAAGAGGAATCGTCTTTTTTTTGAAGCCAATCAAGCATTTGGTTTTTATCACCCAAAAGTGGCGGCATTGAAAGGACACATTTTTTTAGTTGAAAGCTTAGGGGCGTCTTGGGTCATTAAAGGATATGACGATGAGGAGCGAGCTTTACGGCAGTTGAACATTGCAAAGGCATT
Source organism: Litoribacterium kuwaitense (assembly GCF_011058155.1). NCBI lineage: Bacteria > Bacillati > Bacillota > Bacilli > Caryophanales > Bacillaceae > Litoribacterium > Litoribacterium kuwaitense. The sequence continues at coordinate 555 of NZ_JAALFC010000001.1, forward strand.
GAAGCAGGAAGGCTTCTCGAAGGGGCTTACCTATCAACGGTTTCCATCGGGGAAATATATTGTTTATGGGCAAGGGCTGTATTGGCTATGTATGGAGCAGTTGCAAAAAAGAAGAGAGGTTCACTTTCGCTCAAGTAAGGATCGTCAAGGGGTTAGTGAATTATTGCATCGGTTTCATAAAGAGGCACGACAGATTCAATCTTTGGATTTACCGGCATATGCGTTGCTTTCACATTGGGAGCGACGTTTTGATCGTTTTACGAAGTCTCATAGTTTAAGTCAATTTAATGAAGCTTTAGGAGGGCATACGACGAAGGCGCTATTAAAAGCGGGTGATGAAGCATTAGACAGGTTACAAAAAGAGCCGTTACGAGAGATGGAGAAAAAAGCGGTGCGGCAAAAGCAGTGGATTCATCGTGATACAGCGAGTCATAATTTTATTATTATATCTGAAAATCAATATTACCTCATTGACTTTGACTTGGCGTCTACTGGACCAGTCGGTTATGATTGGCTTCAGCTGGCCACGAGATTTCTCCCTTGGCTCGACTGGTCTTTTGCCGCACTCGCGGAAGAACCTTACTTTGCCCCTTACATGGACCAGTCATGGTTTTTAGCCGGCCTTTTGTATCCTTCTGACGTGTATCGAGATTGGCATGTATCTCAACAAAAGAAGTCGCACCGTTCGATACAATGGTTTTTAAAAATGCATTCTTTTGAAAAAAGGCTGCGATTTATTGCTGATGTGCGGAAGACACTTGGTTGATTGGTGGATGGCGTCGCCTGTGATATAGTAAAAGAGAATCAATGGTATGAGAAAGGGTTGTTTCAAATGGCAGGACATTCAAAATGGAAAAACATCCAACACCGTAAAAATGCACAGGATGCAAAGCGAGGCAAGCTGTTTATGAAGCTTGCAAAAGAGATTTACGTTGCAGCAAAGGAAGGCGGATCGGACTTAGCGACAAATTCATCTTTGCGTAACATTGTAGATAAAGCTAGGAACCAAAACATGCCAAATGATAATATCGAGCGGGCGATTAAAAAAGCATCCGGTGACGTAGACGGTGCACACTATGAGGAGTTCACATATGAGGGCTATGGTGCAGGAGGCGTAGCTGTTATGGTCCGTGTTTTGACGGATAATAAAAACCGTACTGCTGCTGCTGTTCGACATGCGTTTACAAAAAATCAAGGCAATCTTGGTGAAAACGGTTGTGTATCGTTTATGTTTACGCGCAAAGGAATCATTCATATACCGGTAGAGCAAGTGACAGATGAAGAAGATTTTATGCTTCAAGCTGTAGAAGCTGGAGCAGAGGACTATGAGAAGGCTGAGGATGAATACGTTCTTTATACGAGTCCAGAAGATTTTTCTGATGCATTAGCGGTTGTCAAGGAAACGGTCACACCAACGTTGGCGGAAGTCACCTTTATTCCTGAAACGACGGCACACGTTGATGGAGAAACCGCAACAAAGGTGATGGCTTTAATTGACCAACTCGAAGACGATGATGATGTGCAGGCTGTTTATACAAACGTAGATGCGGATGATGACGTTTTGCAAAATCTCTAATGCTCAAACCTCTTAGGCATGTCCTTTGAGGTTTTCTTATTGAACGTGATTCACTGCTCCCTCGTCGTAAAACGATTATAAATTTGGTATCATATGAATATATGTTCGGCAGTGAAGGGATGTTAAATCATGTATGATTATTTTAAAGGGACAATCACTTTTGTCTGTCCACAATATGTAACGATTGAAGTACAGGGGATAGGGTATCAATTTTATGCACCACACCCACTCCAATTTGAACATAAGCAGGGCCAGGACACGACGATCTATACACATCATTACGTCCGGGAGGATGCTAATCTCCTGTATGGTTTTACGTCACGTGAGGAGCGGTCATTGTTTCAGCTTCTTTTAAATGTATCCGGTATCGGACCTAAAGGTGGGCTTGCCATTGTTGCTTCTGGCAGTCCACGAGATATTGCCAGAGCGATTGAGCAAGAAAACGAAACGATGCTGACAAAGTTTCCTGGCATTGGAAAAAAAACAGCACGACAAATGATTTTAGACTTAAAAGGCAAAGTTGACGAATTTTGTGGGGACACTGAGGGTACACATATTGAAGCTGCGTTTGCAGAATCAAAAGAAAAAGAATTGGAAGAGGCGTTAGAAGCGCTTTATGCTTTAGGTTATTCAGTGCGAGAAGTTGAAAAACTGAAGCCTTCCTTACAAAAAGAGACACTGACAGCGGAGGAATATGTTAAAAAAGCACTAAGATTAATGCTTGAAGGGAAACGGAGGTGATCAGCGTGAATGAGGAAGAACGTATTCTTCAGCAGGAAAAACTGTCTGATGAAACAGAGGAAGAACAGACACTGCGACCGCAATCCCTCGGGCAATACATTGGACAGGAAGCGATTAAAAAGAACCTGTCCATATATATTCATGCCGCAAAGCTACGGGAGGAAGCGCTAGATCATGTCCTATTATATGGACCTCCTGGCTTAGGGAAAACGACGTTAGCTGCTGTGATTGCAAATGAAATGGGAGTACAGCTGCGAACAACCTCTGGACCCGCTCTTGAAAAATCTGGCGACTTAGCCGCTGTTTTATCAGCGCTTGAACCGGGAGACGTTTTGTTTATCGATGAAATTCACCGTTTGCCACGAGCCGTTGAGGAAGTGCTTTATCCAGCAATGGAAGATTTTTGTCTTGATATTGTGATTGGCAAAGAAGAGTCAGCACGCTCAGTTCGTCTAGACTTGCCGCCGTTTACTTTAGTCGGTGCGACGACAAGAGCTGGGAGCTTGTCAGCACCTTTGCGTGACCGGTTTGGGGTAACGGAACGTTTAGAGTTTTACACAGTCGCTGAATTAACACTGATTGCTAAGCGAACAGCTGATTTATTTGGTGTCACGATGGATGAAGAAGCGGCTGTACATATCGCTTGTCGCTCCCGTGGGACACCGCGTATCACAAACCGACTTGTGAAAAGGATTCGTGATTTTGCTCAAGTGATTGGAAACGGACATATTAACCCACTCATTGCTAACAGAGCTCTAGAGGCATTACAAATAGACGATCGTGGGTTAGACGGTGTTGATCGACGGCTGTTGTTTGGGATGATTGAGCAGTTTCAAGGTGGTCCGGTCGGCTTAGATACGATTGCGGCAGCCATTGGAGAAGAGTCTCCGACCATTGAAGAGATGTATGAGCCGTATTTAATGCAGATTGGATTTTTACAGCGTACGCCGCGAGGAAGAATGGTGACCCGAGCAGCCTACGAATATTTTAAGTTGGAGGCCCCGACCGATGACTGATATCTCCAAGTGGCTTATCATTGCCGGCGTTGTTCTTATTGTGATCGGTCTTGCCTGGTCACTGATTGGCAAATTACCAGGAGATATTGTTTTTAAAAAAGGAAATACGACTTTTTTCTTTCCGATTGTGACGTCTATTGTCATTAGCATCGTACTTTCGATCGTGTTATCATTGTTCGGGAGATTCTTCAAGTAGTCATTGCAGTTAGATTTTGATAGGAGGAGGACGCGGAAGGTCATATACCTGTTCGCGGAAGACCATGAAAGTAACAGATTTTGATTTTCATTTACCCGAACATTTAATCGCCCAGCACCCTTTAAAAGAGCGGACGAGCTCAAGGCTGCTGGTGTTAGATCGTGAAACAGGAGAGACTGTTGACGGCCAATTTGTTGATTTACTGCGCTATGTAAAAAAAGGCGATTGCCTTGTCTTTAATGAATCGCGCGTTCTCCCTGCTCGGCTTTTTGGCGAAAAGGCTGATACAGGTGGGCACGCCGAGCTGCTATTGTTAAAAGAAACCGGCCAGCCTGATCAATGGGAGGTTTTAGCGAAGCCGGCCCGGCGAATTAAAAAAGGAACCGTGCTCACTTTTGGTGAGGGGCTCTTACGCTGTGAATGTGATGAAGTGCTTGAGGAAGGAAAACGGCTCATGACGTTCACCTATAAAGGGGTATTTTTAGAGATTTTGGAAAGCTTAGGAACGATGCCACTGCCTCCTTATATTAAAGAACGTTTGGATGATCCAGATCGTTATCAAACCGTGTATGCAAAGGAAAGTGGTTCAGCAGCCGCACCGACAGCAGGACTTCACTTTAGTCAACCGTTTTTGGAGCAGCTCAAAAATGCAGGAGTTAAGCTCGCGTTCCTTACCTTGCATGTCGGTTTAGGGACTTTCCGTCCTGTGAGTGTAGATTCCATTGAAGAGCATCACATGCATAGCGAGTTTTTCGACCTCAATGAGGAGACCGCCGAGCTGTTAAATGCAACACGTCAAGAAGGTGGAAGAATTATTGCCGTCGGCACAACATCTGCCCGCACGCTTGAAACGATTGCGGACGAGACGGGGACGTTTGCGGCTTCCTCAGGCTGGACGTCGATTTTCATTTACCCCGGTTATGAATTTCGCGGCATCGATGGATTGTTGACAAATTTTCACCTGCCTAAATCAACGCTCCTCATGCTTGTCAGTGCATTTTCTTCACGTGAGCATGTGTTAAACGCCTATAAAGAGGCGGTTGCTAAAGAATATCGCTTTTTTAGCTTTGGTGATGCGATGTTAATGATGAAAGGAGTGAAGCCATGAGCGCCATTCGTTATGAACATATCAAAACGTGTGCACAGACAGGCGCAAGGCTTGGTCGTGTTCACACACCGCACGGGTCGTTTGATACCCCAGCGTTTATGCCAGTTGGCACGCTTGCAACCGTAAAAACGATGAGCCCAGAAGAATTGGAGCAAATGGGTGCAGGGATCATTTTGAGCAATACGTATCATTTGTGGTTGCGACCAGGGACTGATATTATTCGTGAGGCGGGCGGCTTACATCGGTTTATGAATTGGTCGCACCCCATTTTGACAGATTCCGGCGGCTTTCAAGTGTTTAGCTTGAGTGATTTTCGCGAAATCCTTGAAGAAGGCGTACATTTTCGTAACCATTTAAATGGAGAAAAGCTGTTTTTGTCGCCGGAAAAGGCAATGGAGATTCAAAATATTTTAGGCGCAGATATTATGATGGCTTTTGATGAATGTCCGCCATATCCAGCGAGCCATGAGTATATGAAGGCATCCGTCGAACGGACGTCCAGATGGGCGGAGAGGTGTCTGGAAGCACATCAGCGTCCTAACGATCAAGGGCTTTTCGGCATTGTTCAAGGAGGAGAATATGAAGACCTCCGTGCTTTGAGTGCAAGACATTTAACGTCCTTGGATTTTCCTGGGTATGCGATTGGAGGACTTTCTGTCGGAGAGCCTAAAGATATGATGAATCGTGTGCTAGAAGAAACAACGCCGCTTTTACCAGCAAATAAGCCGCGTTATTTAATGGGGGTTGGCTCTCCTGACTCGCTCGTTGACGGGGCGATCAGAGGAATTGATATGTTTGACTGTGTTTTACCAACACGTATAGCTAGAAATGGTACGTGTATGACAAGTCAAGGGCGTCTTGTCGTGCGAAACGCGAAGTTCAAGGCCGACTTTAGGCCGATAGATGAAGCGTGTGATTGCCATACATGCAGAAATTATAGTAGAGCCTATATTCGCCATTTAATAAAGTGTGACGAAACTTTTGGATTTCGGCTTACAACTTACCATAACCTCTATTTTCTGTTAAAATTAATGCATCAGGTCAGGGAAGCGATCAAGGAAGACCGCCTCCTCGATTTCAAGGAGTCTTTTTTTGAAGCTTACGGTTTTAATCAACCTGATGCGAAAAATTTCTAAAGACGAGACGATGCAGGATCAGACGTTGCTTTGATTTCCTTGCCTCTTTGTAGAAAGGAGGGGATTCATGTGGAAGTACTTATTTCGATATTGCCATTGCTACTAATGTTTGCGGTGTTCTACTTTATTTTAATACGTCCGCAACAAAAGCGCCAAAAAAAGCTTGATGAAATGCGTTCTGAAATTCAGCGAAATGACCGCGTTGTTACAATCGGTGGTTTGCATGGCACCATTGATGCAGTAGATGATGACAAAGTGGTTATAAAATGCGGAGACGGAGCAAGGCTAACGTATGATCGTTCGGCGGTCCGTGAAGTGTTAAACAAAGATTAATAGTAAAAGGCAGCGATCAACGACGATTGGCTGCCTTTTTTCTATCGGGGCATCTGTTTTCACGGAATGATTACCTTTTGTTAACAGTGACTCGGTTAACTCCAAGAATCCCGCCGATTAAAGCAAGGGCAATATACAATAAATGATACAAGCCTTGATGAAGACTGAGACCGGTATTGTATCCTGTCCATTGAATGATCGCAATGATCATACTGACGGCTACGCCTGTAGTTAACCCAATCATAAGCCCTTTCTCTTTGTTGGCTGTTCCTGCACTCCAGCCACCGAAGAAAAAGGCGAGGCATCCTGCTGTTACATAGAGCCAATCGAGTGATTGTTCTGTCACTGACGTGAAGCGTAGGAGCGTAGCAATGAACAAGCTTGCCCCGATAATCCATAAAATGATGATAAGACTGCCGCGGCCTATTGATTTAAGTGAAGTAATCAATTTAGATCCCCTTCCTAGCGTAGTTTGTCCTTGTACAAACATATGCACCGTTTCTTTGGAATAGACATTAATATTCCTTGTCCTCGTGTGCATATAGTAGTGAAAAAGGGGGGATTCCATAGGGATGGCTCTGGCCATATTTATCATTTGTTGTCTCTTAATACTTACCGATCGATTCAATCGAACGTTGATTGTCCTCGCAGGAGGCACCTTTATGATATGGATTGGTGTGATTGATTGGTCTTCCGTGTTTTCAAAGTACATTGACTGGCCGACGATGGTTTTATTAGTGAGTATGTTTTTGATGTTAAAGATTGTTGAGCGGACAGGCGTTTTTCAATATATAGCAATTCAACTCATTCAAACGACAAAAGGGCGGCCAGGACGGCTGTTTTTCTGTTTTTCTGCCATCGTGACGGTCGGGTCTGCACTGCTTGATCAAGTGACGACGGTCATGATATTTGTTCCAATTTTGCTGTCTATTACAAAACTATTACAAGTATCACCGCTGCCCTTCTTAATTACAACAGTCATCTCGGCAAACATTGGTGGCATGGCTACTTTGATTGGCTCTCCAACAAACGTCTTGATTGGACAAGAAGTAGAGGAACTCGTTTTTAACGATTTCTTATATCATTTAGCTCCTTTATCATTCATTCTGTTTATCATCGTCGTTCCATTACTTTATCTACTGTTTCATAAGCAACTTATGATATCGAGAAAGAAGCAGGTTGAGCTTGTTCTTTTAGAAGGTCAAGCTTATCTCATTAAATCGCCTGTGTTACTGCATTCGGTGGCTGTTCTTTTGTTGACGCTCATGGCATTTTTATTTCAGCCTTTTCATGGGGTTGAATTGGCCAATGTCGCTGTCGCTGGTGCTTTATTAATGATGCTTCTCTGCGCAGGTGAGCACGCCCCAAACGAACTATTTCGAGCTATTGACTGGGGTACATTATTGTTTTTAATCGGTCTTTTTATGCTTGTTGGCGGCTTACAAGCCTCAGGATGGATCGATCGGATGGCGTGGACGTTTTTTCATCTGACCGATGGACAGTCGAACGAAAGTATGTTTCTTTTACTTTGGACAGCAGGTCTCATCTCAGGCTTTGTAGATAACGTTCCTTTTACGGCTGCGATGATCCCAGTTGTTTTTGAAACAGGTGTGTTCGGTATCAAAGATATGGTGCCACTTTGGTGGTCTTTAGCAATCGGTGCTTCGCTCGGAGCAAATGCGACATTGATCGGTTCGTCTGCAAATATGATTGTCGCTGGTTTAGCCCTCAGGCATCATGTGAAAATGTCATTTTTCTCTTTTCTCCTCATTGGCTTCCCTATTGTGCTTCTGACCTTACTCATTGCAAGTGGATACGTGTACGTGCGCTATGCCTCTCCTTTTTGGTAGCAGGCATTTTTTTGTTCGTTTTGGGAATGCTATGAAGACATCTTAGAAATGGAGATGAGCTTCTTGGATTTATTAATTATTGCGTTACGAACGATATTGTTTTATGCCATTATTGCGTTCATATTTCGTTGGATGGGAAAGCGCGAAATTGGCGAGCTGTCAATTTTAGACATTGTTGTTTACGTAATGATTGCTGAATTGGCTGTTACAGCGATTGAAGAGCCTTCTGGTTCCATCATTAATACGCTACTCCCGATGACGTTACTGGTTATCGTACAAATCGGCATGGCTTTTTTTCAATTGAAAAATCAAAAGCTTCGTGACGTCGTGGATGGAAAGCCGTCTATTCTAATCCGTAATGGTCAGATTAATGAGAGGGAAATGAGAAAACAAAGATACAACTTAAACGATTTGTTAATGCAATTAAGAGAAGAGCAAATTAGCGATGTCAGTGAAGTTGATTTTGCGGTGTTAGAGCCTTCGGGTGAGCTCTCCGTTTTTGAGAAAAAAGACAACCAGTCTCAAAGTAATGACTTTACGTTGCCGTTTATATTAGACGGGCGCATTCAGTCTGATCACTTACATATTTTTGGAAAAAACGAAGCGTGGCTAACCAAGATTTTAAAGAAAAACAAGCTTGATGACCCAGAGAACATTTTATATTTATCCATTGATAGTAATGATAAGGTATTTGTGCAAAAAAAAGAGGCCACATAAAACGCTTGTGGCCCTTAGCCTTTTGGCAGGAAAGCGAACAGCCATTTGCCAATGACAGGAATACGTGCAACATCTGATCGTTTAATTAAACGAAAGACAACCATTAAAATCAGATAGAGCACTGTCGTGGCGGTGATGGCGATGAGGGTTGATGTAAGCAATGCTGAAGGGTTAGTCGTAAACCAATACGCACCTGCGGTCATAGATGCGCCCATGGCTACGACGGTTTTGATAAAATCCCTGGCATATAGATGAAAGCCAATGGTCTTCGCTACTGTGAAAAAATGGAGCAGCGTGACGAGAATTGTACTCGCAATAATGGCTATGGCTACACCCATAATGCCGAAGTTTGGCTGTGTAGCAAGAGCAAAGATAGCGACCATTTTTAAAAGGGTACCAATAATGGAATTGATCATGGCTGCCTTCGCATAGTCTAATGCTTGTAAAGTTGATTGAAGTGGGCCTTGAAAATAATAGAGAAGAAATAGTGGAGCCATCAATTCAATAAAGCGTGCGCCGTTACTTGTTCCATACATGAGCTCCATTAATGGGACTGCATAAAGATATAGAACCACCGCAGATAAGCCGCCTGATACCATACATAAACGCAAAGCTTGCTGAAGGCGATAATGGATCAGCTTCGTTTGCTGTTTCGCTGCAGCTTCACTGATCGCTGGAACGAGTGAAACAGAAAGGGCATGGGTAATAAAGCTCGGCAGAAAAAGAAGAGGCATTGCAAAACCAGTGAGTTCACCATATTGCTTTGTAGCTACAGCAGTTGCGACGCCTGCAATGGCAAGACTTTGTGCTACGACAATCGGTTCAAAGAAATAGGACACACTGCCGACAAGTCTGCTGCCCGTTGTCGGTAGAGCAATGCGCAACAAGTCTTGCAACGCCTCGCCACCACTCCGAACGGCTCGCAAAAAACCTTTTCGAATCGCCACAGTTTTTTGCCTTTTAAAAAGCCACATCATGTACGAAAGGGAAGCTAATTCTCCGATGACAACGGAAAACATCGCACCTGCAGCGGCAAATTCAACACCGTACGGTAAAAACAAACTCGTTAACACGGCTACGAGTGAGATGCGGACGATTTGCTCAATGAGTTGAGAAATGGCGGAAGGACGCATGTTTTGCTTCCCTTGAAAATAGCCACGAATCACTGAAGAAACCGCAATGATAGGAACGATGGGGGCGATCGCCATCAGTGGATACATCGTTCGTTCATCTGTGAGTAAATGCTGGGAAACCCATTGAGCCAAGAGAATCATTCCGGCTGTGAAAATCATGCTTAACATGCCGGTCAGCGCAAGAGACACCGATAGAATCTGTTTTACTTTTGATGTTTGTCCAAGGGCATCTGCTTCAGCCACCCGTTTTGAAATCGCTACTGGCAGCCCAAGTTGAGTTAACGTAATCGTTAGCACGAGTGTAGGTACAGCCATCATATAAAGGCCGACGCCTTCTTCTCCCATTAAACGCGCGACCACAATACGGTTTACAAAGCCGAGTAGCCGAATTAATAAACCGGCGGCGATCAGCGTGATCGTCCCTTTTAAGAAGGTTTGTTTTGTCACAGTGTTCCCTGCTTTCTTGTAAAAAATATGGACAACGATTTCAATTATCTATATGCTATTAGGAGGACGAGACATGACTAGCTCGTCTTTTTGCAAGGTTATTTTTTATCGCGTAAATTTGAGGAACATTTACATACGTGTATATGAAGCTTTTAAGTGAAGGGAGGGAGACCTTTGGCGCCGCATCCATATGAAGTTTGGCACGAGACGCTTTCGCCTTTTTTATTAAGTAAAGCAGAGGAGTTTCAACTGCTTGGGTATCCAGAAGCGACGACCGCTGAAGTATGGGCCTGTCTTTTAAAAAAGAAGTGGAAGAAGCCAAAAGAAGACGTTCGTTTGCACCAGCTCGTTGAAGATGTGATGCGACTGTCAGTCAATGAGTATATGAGCTTTCTTACGGTAGAGGCTTTTAAAGCGCCTGAGATGGATCTTGAAGGCTTAACGTAAGGCTATACTTAATGACATACTGTCGGATATCGTTGTTTGGATGAGAAGGAGGAAGACTGCATGAAAAAAGGAAGAATAGCCGGCTTTTTTGTGATTGTGCTGATGCTCAGTGCAATTGTCGGTATGACAATTCGGCCGGTTCTTCAAGATGTCAGTTTAGGCTTGGACCTTCAAGGTGGATTTGAAGTGCTTTACCAAGTCAAAGCGGATGAAGAAGGTCAAGACATTACAGAAGAAACGATGGTTGCTACAACTCAGGCACTAGACCGTCGAATTAATGTGCTTGGGGTAAGTGAACCTAGCATACAAATTGAAGGCGAAGACCGAATTCGTGTGCAGCTCGCGGGAGTCACGGATCAGGAAACCGCTCGGCGGCTTTTATCGACTCAAGCAGAGCTGAGTTTTCGTGATGTACACGATGAGCTGCTTCTTGATGGAAGCGACTTAGCGGAAAACGGGGCAAGCCAAACATTTGATGAGCAAAACCGTCCTTCCGTTTCTTTGGAACTTAAAGACGCAGATAAGATGGCAGAAGCCACACGCCATATTGTCAATCAAGCTCCGCAGAACCAATGGTGATTTGGCTTGACTACGAAGAGGGCGATTCGTTTGCTGAGGAGTATGTAAAGTATCAAGATCCAGCGCAAGAATCAAAGATTTTGTCAGTGGCAAACGTAGACCAAGTCTTTCTTCAGCCGCAAGTGTCCATCACAGGGGGCAACTTTACACCTGAAGAGGCGAAAGAGCTGGCTGATCTGTTGAACTCAGGCTCGCTACCTGTCGATTTAAAAGAAATCCATTTGACATCTGTCGGTGCGCAATTTGGACAGGAAGCTCTAGAGCAAACGGTTTTTGCCGGTGTCATTGCTATTTTAATCATTTTTGCTTATATGATCGTCATGTACAGGCTTCCAGGGATGATTTCGGTCATTACCTTAAGCTTTTACATTTATTTAATCATGCTCGTCTTTACATTACTTAACGCCGTTCTCACGTTGCCGGGTATTGCCGCGCTGATTCTTGGTGTTGGTATGGCGGTTGACGCAAATATTATATCCAGTGAGCGGATTAAAGACGAAATTCAATCAGGTAAATCGATCCGTTCGGCTTTTAAAGCGGGGAACCGTCGATCATTAGGAACAATCCTTGATGCAAACTTAACGACGTTGCTCGCAGCAACCATTATGTTTATCTTTGGGACAAGCTCGGTCAAAGGGTTTGCGACCATGTTAATTATCAGTATTTTGATCAGCTTCATTACAGCCGTCTACGGATCAAGGCTATTGTTAGGGCTTTGGGTAGAAAGTGGCCTCTTTAAAAAGAAGCCAGGCTGGTTTAATGTCAAGCGTGCGGATATTGACGATTTGCATGCGGTGGAAAGTGAATCTGAACGACGTTTGAAAGGTCCATTCCGGAACATTAATTTCGTTAAACATACGAGAGCCTTCTTCATCGCGTCTGCAGCGCTCGTCATCATCGGTTTGAGCTCGCTGTTTATATTTAAATTCAACCTTGGAATTGACTTTGCAGCAGGGACAAGAGTTGATCTGATGGCGAATGAGGAGCTCACTGAAGAAAGTGTGAAAAGCGAGTTTGCAAGCCTTGGCTTACCAGCTCCGAACGAATTGTTAATTGATGGCGAAGACAGTAAGCGAGCGACCGTAAGCTTTGTCGGAGCGATGACAGAAGAAGAATCGACCGCAGTGAAGGATCATTTTCAGGACGAGTATGGCATTGATCCTAACGTCAGCACAGTATCTCCGGTCGTCGGGAAAGAGCTGACACAAAATGCGATTATTGCGGTTGCAATAGCTTCAATTGGAATGATTATCTACGTCACTATTCGTTTCGAAATTTTGTTTGCTCTGTCAGCAATTTTAGCGTTGCTTCACGATGCCTTTTTCATTATCGTCATCTTCAGTCTGCTGCAGATCGAACTTGACATTAATTTTATCGCTGCCGTGTTAACGATCATCGGTTACTCAATCAACGACACGATTGTTACGTTTGATCGAATACGGGAAAACTTGCGCTACGAGAAAAAGATTCGCGGTCGTGAAGATTTAGAGCGTGTCGTCAATCGCAGTCTCGTTCAAACGATGACGCGCTCGTTAAACACGATTATCACCGTATTAATCGGTGTCGTCTGTTTATTGATCTTCGGAAGTGAGTCGATATTTAACTTCTCGATGGCGCTCTTGATCGGTCTCATTGCCGGAACATATTCGTCTATATTCTTAGCGAGTCAAGTGTGGCTTGTTTGGAAAACAAAACAAATAGAGGCACAGCAGAAGAAGCAGCCTGAGCCGCAAGAATCTTAAGCTTATACTGATCGCCCTCCTGGCGAGCGTCGTCAGGAGGGGGTGCATTGTCAGTGTTTTGACAATGAAGTTTTGGGAATAAAATAGTAGGAGAATGGCTTGCATCTGGAAGAAAAAGCCCTGATAAAAGAGGTGTTGCTTATGAAAGGTCAATATGCTGGCATTTTTGCACTCGTTTTCGTTTTTATCGTCGCCGCATTTGCAGTTATTAATGTCGATCCCGTTCAGGTGAACTATTTCTTTGGCTCTAGTGACATCCCGCTCATCCTCGTTATCTTATTCTCAGCACTGCTAGGAGGGCTCATCGTCGGATCATTTTCATTGATCCGGTCTTATAAAGGGCAACGTACTAAGACAAATGTGAAGCGTCCCAATGTTACACCGGTTGCTGGCCATCAGCTGAATGATCACAAGTCAAATAAGGATTCTTCTAAAGAGAACGATCCGTCTGTTAAAAACAAATAACTTGTTTGTCACCCCTTCTCTTTTCCCGTATAATAGATGAGTCGAGGGGTGTTTTTTATGTTGAAATCAAAGAAACGGTGGGTGCTGCCTTCTGAAGCATCTGAAGATGTAGAAGGTGCAGCAATTGCCGATGAGCTTCGGCTATCACCTTTAGTCGGTACGCTGTTAAAGCAACGGGGCATTACGAATAAGCATGATGCATATGCGTTTTTGCATCCTGAGCAAGGTCAGTTGCATAGTCCGTTGGAATTCCGGGAAATGGAAGCGGCTGTGCAGCGAATTCATGAAGCCATTCACCATGATGAACATATAAGGATTTACGGAGATTACGACGCGGATGGCGTCACGAGCACGGCTGTACTCGTCAAAGCGTTGGAGTCCAAAGGAGCAAATGTAGACTATTACATACCGCATCGATTTAAAGAGGGCTATGGTCCTCATCGTAAAGCGTTTGAAAAAGCCGCTGATGATGGTGTTCGCCTGCTCATCACAGTGGATAACGGCATTAGTGGCATCGAGGAAATCGAATACGCAAATGAGCTCGGCTTAACGGTCATTTTGACAGATCATCACGAAGCAGGTCCTGAATTACCAAACGCATTTGCGACCATTCATCCCAGTCTTGAAGGTGAGACGTACCCGTTTCAGCATCTAGCAGGGGTTGGGGTTGCTGTAAAATTGGCAGAGGCGGTTCTTGGAGAGCTTCCTCAAGACTTACTTGGCTTAGCTGCCATCGGAACAATTGCTGACTTAGTGCCTCTTTTAGGTGAAAACCGGGTACTCGTCGCTAAAGGACTAAAGGCATTACAGAATACAAAGTCATTAGGTTTACAGGCGTTAATGAGTGTATGTCAAGTTCAGCCGAGTGATATAGATGAAGAGAAGGTAGGGTTTGCTCTTGGCCCGCGGCTAAATGCCCTAGGCCGCTTAGGGGATGCCAATCCAGCCGTTGCCCTTCTGTTGACGAACGATGATGAACGAGCGGAAGAGCTCGCTCGTTTACTAGATGACACGAATAAAGAACGACAGCAGCTCGTGCGAAAAATCACGAATGAAGCCGTAGCGATGGTCAAAGCGAAAGGAGAACTGCCTTCTGCACTTGTCCTGTACAAAGAAGATTGGAATCCAGGCGTTGTCGGCATCGTTGCTTCGCGATTGGTCGAGCAATTTTATCGTCCCTGTATACTTTTAGGTAAAGATGACCAAAAAGATATGCTAAAAGGTTCTGCGCGTTCCGTTGCAGGCTTTCATTTATTTGATCAGCTGTCTAAGCATCGTGACATTCTCCCTCATTTTGGAGGTCATGCGATGGCAGCGGGGCTGTCATTGGCAGCAGAAGATATAGAGGAATTGGAACGAAGACTTCAACAAATGGTTGTCGAGGAAATGAATGAGGACGAGCTACATCCAACACTTCATATTACGCTAGAGACACGATTAGAGGAAGTCACGCTTGCGGTCATCAAAGAGATGGAGCAGCTTCGACCCTTTGGTATGGGAAACCCAAAGCCACTGTTTTCATTTAGAAAGAAAAATTTCGCTGCTTTAAAAAGGCTTGGCGTCAATCAGCAGCACTTGAAGCTAACTTTTGCTGATGAAGCAACATCACTTGAAGCAATTGGCTTTCAGATGGGATCGCTTGCAGAGGAGTTAGCGCCAACAGATGAAGTTGAGCTTGTTGGCGAGCTATCGATCAATGAATGGAATGGTAGCCAAAAGCCCCAAGTCATTGTGCGAGATCTAAAGGTGGCGGATTGGCAGCTGTTTGACTGGCGCGGTTTACCAGAAGCGACGATTCAAAAACGCATATCCAATCACCACGACATTCACGTTCACTCCTTTCAAAAAGCAGACGGATCAACAGAAGCGCCGTCTTTTCAAGGCGATTGGCTTCTGTGGGATGTGCCCAAGTCTATTCGACAGTTTAGCGCATGGTTTGATCAAGTTAAGCCCGGTCGCATTTACCTATGGGGTCAACCAGCCGGAGAGCTTTTTGAAACGATGCCTTCACGAGAACGTTTTAAATGGCTCTATACTGTGTTGCTTAAGCATCAGCCTGTCGATTGGAATCAGCTCGTACGTTCAGGGAATTCGAAAGGAGTTTCTGAAAAAGACTTGCGTTTTCTAGTCGATGTGTTTATCGACTTACAGTTTGTTAAACAATCTGAAAGACTGCTCTCGCTTGTTGATCAGCCTGAGAAAAAAGACATCCAGCAATCCTCAGTATATCAAGCACGTAAGGAACAATTGGAGGCAGAAGAATGGTTTTGTACATCAAGTAGCCATGCTTTAAAAGATTGGATGGACAAGCTAAAGACAGGGGAGTTAAAAAACGAGGAGGCTGTACGCAGATGAACTATAAAGACTATATTACGATTGTTCCTGATTACCCGAAGCAAGGGGTTCGCTTTAAAGATATTACGACTTTAATGGAAGACGGTGAAGCGTATCGCCAGGCGACAAATGATATTGTTGCTTATGCGAAAGAGCTTAATGTCGACTTGATTGTTGGGCCCGAAGCGAGGGGCTTTATTATCGGTTGCCCAGTTGCTTACGCTTTAGGGATCGGCTTTGCTCCTGTTCGGAAAGAAGGAAAGCTTCCACGAGAGACGATTCGTCAGGAATACGATTTGGAGTATGGAACGACCGCTTTAACGATACATAAAGACGCGATTCAGCCAGGACAGCGCGTCTTAATTACGGATGATTTATTGGCAACTGGTGGAACGATGAAAGCGGCCATTGATCTTGTCGAAGCGCTTGGTGGCATTGTTGTCGGACTCGCATTTTTAATTGAGCTCGATTATTTACACGGACGTGAGAAATTAACAGGATATGATATTTTGTCATTAATGAATTATGAATAAAAATAAGGAATCCTTAGTCACAGAGAGGGTTTTTACAAGCCGGTAGTTCCGTCATAGGGACACGGCTTTTTTACTATTTTAGATGTTCAAATGATCGTGAGGAGAAATCTTTGGTTGTTCTTGTTAAACCAGAGTAAACAGTATCGTTTAGAAAATTAATCAAGCTTTTCTTCCATGATCGGGTTAGACGACTGAAGACAAATCGTTGACAAGCAGGAGCGGTTATGGGACATACAAACCTTTGGTTCATTCGTCAGAAAATTGTATAGGGATTAAGAGAGCGGGTTGATCACTCAGAATAAAAGGAGTTTAGAAAAGCTGAACCTGGAGAAAAGACACTGCACAAATGAACACGTCCGTGGAGTACTACACTACATTCCGAATACCCGTATTTTATAATAAGAGAGAGTTTTCAACAGCGCTTGATCGTAAGTTGTCTGCCTATAAAATGCCAATAATCGATAAAATATTGCAATTCTCTTTACATCGCTTCTATTTTTCAAGATAATAGAGGTTATACAAGCTTGAAACGCAGGTGATGGGATGGCGGGAAATCAAATTCTCTCTTCTGAAAATGTGCTTCAGATGGCCGGGGAATATCTAACAAAGACAGAATTAGATATGGTGGAAAAAGCGTATCAATATGCAAGAGTAGCCCACCAGGATCAATATCGAAAATCTGGAGAACCATACATCATCCACCCTGTACAGGTGGCTGGGATATTGGTTGAGCTGAAAATGGACCCGCAGACGATTGCCGCGGGGTTTCTTCATGATGTCGTCGAAGATACGGACATCACAGAAGAAGATCTTGCCCGAGAGTTTAACGAAGAAGTGGCTATGCTCGTGGATGGTGTAACGAAGCTTAAACAAATTAAGTACGAATCAAAAGCTGAGGAACAGGCAGAGAATCATCGCAAAATGTTTGTTGCCATGGCACGTGATTTGCGTGTCATTTTAATAAAACTGGCAGATCGGCTGCATAACATGCGGACGCTAAAACATATGCCGCCTGAAAAGCAGCGAAAAACATCAAAAGAAACACTGGAAATCTTTGCTCCACTTGCACATCGATTAGGAATTTCGACAATAAAATGGGAGCTTGAGGACACTGCTTTACGGTATTTAAACCCTCAACAATACTATCGGATTGTCAATTTAATGAAGCAAAAACGTGCAGAACGTGAGTCTTATATCCATGAGGTCATGACGGAGATTGAAGATCAAGTAGAAGACATCAACGTCCAAGCGGATATTTCAGGTCGACCAAAGCACATTTATTCCATATATAAAAAAATGAAGGTACAGAACAAACAATTTAATGAAATTTATGATTTGTTAGCTGTACGAGTGCTCGTCGATAGTATTAAAGATTGTTATGCGGTGCTTGGAATTATTCATACGTGTTGGAAGCCAATGCCGGGACGTTTTAAAGACTATGTTGCGATGCCAAAGGCGAATTTGTACCAATCGTTACACACGACTGTGATCGGGCCCAAGGGAGACCCGCTTGAGGTTCAAATTCGTACGAAAGAAATGCACCAAATTGCAGAATATGGAATTGCTGCTCACTGGGCATATAAAGAAGGAAACATTACAGCACCGAATCAAAACTTCGAGAAAAAGCTAAGCTGGTTCCGCGAAATTCTCGAATGGCAGAATGAAACCTCGGACGCCGAGGAATTTGTCGAGTCTTTAAAAATGGATCTATTTTCCGATATGGTGTTCGTATTCACTCCTAAGGGGGATGTGTATGAGCTTCCAAGGGGGTCGGTGCCGCTCGATTTTGCTTACCGCGTCCATACCGAAATTGGCAATCGGACGATCGGTGCAAAGGTCAATGGGAAAATGGTGCCCTTAGACCACAAGCTCAAAACAGGCGATATCATTGAAATTATGACGTCGAAGCATTCATATGGTCCAAGCCAAGACTGGCTCAACATTACGCAGACGTCAAAAGCGAAAAACAAAATTCGTCAGTTTTTCAAAAAACAGCGTCGTGACGAGAACGTAATTAAGGGGAAAGAAGCGATTGAAAAGGAAATCCGTGCTTATGGGATTGAACCAAAACAAGCATTAACGGATGACAATATTAATCGAGTCCTCGATAAGTTTACATTTACCGACGCTGAAGATATGTATGCTGCGGTTGGCTATAATGGCATCACTGCTGCACAAGTCGCAACGCGTTTAACAGATAAAATTCGCAGTGAACAGGAAAAAGCCCAGGCAGACCAGCCGCTTGAAGAAGCTGTTTCAAACATTAGCACTGTCAAAAGTCCGGAAACAAGAAAAAGAAAAAGAGACTCTGGCGTGACAGTGAAGGGCGTTGACAACTTACTTGTCCGTCTGTCGAAATGCTGTAATCCTGTCCCGGGAGATGACATTGTCGGTTACATTACGAAAGGACGCGGTGTGTCTGTTCATCGCTCGGACTGTCCAAATGTGACTGCTGAGGATATGAAGCATCGTCTCTTAGAGGTTGAGTGGGAGATGGGTCCAGACGAAAACAAGTATTATAATGTCGATATCGAGATTACCGGCTATGATCGTCGTGGATTACTGAATGAAGTTTTGCAAGCGGTCAATGAATCAAGAACAAATATTTCTCAAGTGTCAGGAAGAACGGATCGTAATAAGATGGCGACAATTCATATGTCGATATCGATTCACGACATCGGGCATTTACAAAAGGTCGCTGAACGAATAAAGCACATTCCAGATGTGTACTCCGTCCGACGCGTGTTGCAATGACAAAGGAGATGACTTCAGGTGAGAGTATTAATTCAACGAGTCAGACAAGCATCGGTTACGGTGGACGAACAAATCGTTGGATCGATTGATCAAGGCTTACTGGCCTTCGTCGGAATTACACACGAGGACGATGTGGCAACTGCTGCCAAGCTGGCCACGAAGATTGCAAATCTCCGTATTTTTGAAGATGAAGCGCAAAAGATGAACAAAAGTCTCCTAGATACATCAAAAGCGATTCTTTCGATCTCGCAATTTACGTTATACGGTGATGCCTCCAAAGGGCGCCGTCCTCATTTCACAAATGCTGCTCGCCCAGATCAAGCAGAGTCATTATATGAGGCATTTAATGAAGCTCTCAGGTCAGAAGGGTTAACGGTTGAGACTGGCACATTTGGTGCCCATATGAATGTACAGCTTGAAAATGATGGACCAGTGACATTGCTTCTCGAGAAAGAGTAAAATAAAAACGCCTGTAAGTGACGAAAATGGTCATTTACAGGCGTTTTCGTGTTATTGAACGTTTGAAAAATGAGCTTGGAGGCCTTTGACAATGCCTTTGACAACGTTTTTTTGATATGAGGATGTAATGATTTTGAGTTCATCCGCTGGATTCGTCATAAAACCAAGCTCAAGAAGTACTGCAGGACGCGAATTTTCACGGAGAACGTGGTAATTTCCTTCACGGGCCCCACGGTCAGTCATTGTCGTTTGTGCGACCATCTCAGGCTGAAGGGACTCTGCAAGCAGACGCCCACTGCCATTCATATAAAAGCTAGTAATTCCCGTTGCTTTTGTTTCTTCATAGCCATCAAAGTGTAACGACAAGAAGGCATCGGCGGCACTATTTTCAGATATGTTGACACGATTTCGTAAAGAGACGTATTCATCGGCAGAACGAGTAAGTATGACCGTAGCGCCTAGCGCATTCAGTTGATTTGCTAAGCGTTGAGCGGTTTGCAGTGTAACCGTTTTTTCAAGTGTTCCTTGGCTGCCAATTGTACCGGGTTCTCTCCCACCATGACCTGGGTCGATCACAATCGTTTTCCCTTGCAGGCTTAAACCGTCGCTTGAGTTTTGTTCTGTCTGTTCATTCTTTTCCATCGAGGTCGTTTCTATGCTGCTTGCCGTTCCAATGGAAGGACTGGAGTGAACAGCTTCAGCAATCCAATTGGCGATAAAGCCTTGTTGTCCATCCATCGTTTCTACTGTAAACCAGTCACCCTCCGATCCAAGATAATGAAGCTCTGCTCCTTTTTGGAGGGTTGTTAAAATGCGGCTGTCCGTCGTAGGCTCTGTTCGCACGCGAGCCCCTTCCACGATCGAACGAACATACGATCCGTCGTCGTTTACCGTCTTTTTGTCTTCAACCCGCTCGGTCGTTTCTTTTTTGGGGGCAGATTTAGGTGCAGAGGACGAATATGTAATAAACTGATCAGCTACGTAGGCATCATGCCCTTTATAAGAAAAGGCTGCCCAGCCATGACTGCTGCCGGTCACTTCAATTTGTTCCCCTGCATTGAGTGACCCTAAAATCTCACTGGTACGGGAGGAATCGCTTCTGACACGAAGCTCATCAACAGCGACGGTTGCTATGTTTGCGTCAGATGCAGATGTAGCAACAGATCTGTCTTTGTCGTTCGACATTTCCACGAGATATCCTGCGACCCACCCAGTCGTATCACGGTCAATCTGAAGCTGAACCCAGCCGTACTCTTCATCCAATACTGGAAAGGACGATCCGACATTTAAGCTTGTCATGATGTTCCCAGAAAGGGCTGGTGTATCACGAACTTGCAGCCCTTCTTTTTGGACGGTCGCGTTTGTTGCTGCTTGTAATGCCTGTGGAATGGCAAGAAGCATAAATAACATGGCAAAAAGCGTTATTTTTAACTTCAAGCAAACTCCTCCTTAATAGATAATAGATAAAAAAGATGTACTCTACACAATTCGACAAGATGTTAAATATTCCTATGATAAAAAAGAAATTATGCCAAAGGTCACAGTGCACAAAATAAAAACTACGGTGAAGCGCCTTGACAACGATCGAAAGACATGGCTAAAATATAGAAAATAATACGAAACACCGTTGAAAAAGAGAGTAGCTAAAATGTTGTGCATTTACCAGAGAGAAGAACCGTGGCTGTGAGTTCTTCATGCACCTTTTAGTGAACGACACTTTTGAGGTTTTGTTCTGAATGAATATGAGTAGGAGCAAACGTTGAGCAGACGTTAACTGCATTTGAGTGGGAGCATGATGTTCCCATGAGGGTGGTACCGCGGGCTAAAAACTCGTCCCTTTTTTAGGGGCGGGTTTTTATTTTTTTTGGCTCACATACTTTAAGGAGGTTGGAAGATATGGCTTATACATTGCCCCGAGGCACTCAAGATATTATACCGGGTCAATCTGAAAAATGGCAGTATGTTGAAAATGAGCTCGTCAAGCTCTCCCGTTTGTTTAATTATAAAGAAATTCGCACACCGATCTTCGAGCATACAGAGCTTTTTCAGCGCGGTGTTGGCGAAACGACTGATATTGTCCAAAAGGAAATGTACACCTTTGAAGATAAAGGAGGACGTAGCTTAACGCTGCGTCCGGAAAATACAGCATCTGTCGCAAGATCGTACGTTCAGCAAAAAATGCATGGGTGGCCTCAACAGCCGGTCAAGCTGTTTTATATTGGGCCAATGTTCCGTTATGAACGGCCTCAATCGGGGCGGATGAGACAATTTCATCAGTTCGGCATTGAAGCGCTTGGAAGCATGGACCCATCGATTGATGCTGAGGTCATTGCGCTTTCGTATAAAGCTTACGCACATTTTGGTTTAAAGCAGTTAAAGGTCGTTTTAAACTCATTAGGGGATCTTGATGACCGTAAACGTCATCGACAGGCATTAATTGACCACTTCACACCGTCTATTGGTGAATTTTGTGAAGACTGTCAATCCCGGTTAAAACAAAATCCATTACGCATTCTCGATTGTAAGAAAGATCATGAGCATCCGTTGATGGAAAGTGCGCCGTCTATTCTGGAAGAATTAAGCGACAAATCGAGAGCTTATTTTCAAGAAGTAAAGACATACCTTGAAGCTGCGGAGATTCCGTACGTCGTCGATCATACACTTGTACGCGGTCTTGACTATTACAATCATACGGCTTTTGAAATTATGAGTGAGGCTGAAGGATTTGGTGCAACAACGACCTTAAGCGGTGGTGGGCGATACAACGGGATGGTTCAAGAACTAGGTGGTCCAGAAACTGCTGGAATCGGATTCGCGATGAGTATTGAGCGTTTATTGATTGCTTTAGAAAAAGAAGGAATCGAATTACCTATTCAGGAAGGGATAGACTGTTATGTCGCCTGTCTTGGAGACGAAACGCAAGCGACAGGGGTAAAATTGCTTCAGCAGTTAAGAACTGCAGGGATCAGTGCTGATAAAGATTATCTCGCTAAGAAAATGAAAGGTAAATTTAAAGAAGCAGATCGGCTGAAAGCATCTTTCGTCATCATCGTTGGTGAGGATGAACTTGAACGTGCAGTGGCAAAAATCAAGCATATGGACAGCGGTGAAGAAACAGAGGTCAGCTTAGACAACGTCGTACCTTATATTCAACAAGGAGGAAAAGCAAATGACTAGAGGACGTTCACATCATTGCGGAAAACTGACGAGTCAACATATTGATGAAACAGTGGTATTAAAAGGATGGGTAGATAACCGGAGAGATCTTGGTGGGGTCATCTTTATTGATCTTCGTGATGCTTCAGGCCTCGTCCAGATCGTTGCTGACCAGGAAATTGCTGAGGAAGCATTTCTAACAGCTGAAAAAGTACGCGGCGAGTATGTACTTCACGTCGAAGGCAAGGTCAATGCCCGGAGCGAAGAAACGGTCAATCCGAAATTACCGACGGGAGAAATTGAAGTAGAGGCGACGCGAATCGACGTTGTAAACGCAGCGAAAACACCTCCTTTTCCAATTGAGGATGATTTGCAAACAGGTGAAGACATCCGTCTAAAGTATCGCTATATCGATTTGCGACGCCAAAAAATGCAGGAGAACCTTAAGCTGCGCCATCGTACCTTTAAAACAATTCGTCACTATTTAGACGAGCTCGACTTTACAGAGGTAGAGACGCCGGTTTTAACGAAAAGTACGCCTGAAGGAGCGAGAGACTACCTCGTACCTAGCCGTGTACACCCTGGCTCATTTTTCGCCTTGCCACAATCGCCGCAGCTTTTTAAACAGTTATTAATGGTGTCCGGTCTCGAAAGGTATTATCAGATTACGAAATGCTTCCGAGATGAAGATTTACGTGCAGACCGTCAGCCTGAATTTACTCAGCTTGACTTAGAAATGTCGTTCTTTGACAAAGATGAGCTATTCACAATGATGGAAGAGATGATCGCGCAAGTCTTTAAGGACGTTAAAGGCATCGACATTGAAAAGTCCTTTCCAAGAATGACTTATCAAGAGGCGATCGACCGTTTTGGCAGTGACAAGCCAGATACTCGCTTTGGTCTTGAACTTAAAGACGTCTCTGACTTAGCGCTGACATGTGATTTTAAAGTGTTCCGCCAAGCAATTGAGAACAACGGCCAAGTGAAAGGGATTTGTGTTCCAGGCGCTGGCGCGCAATACTCGCGTAAAGAAATTGATCAGCTCGCCGATTTTGCTGCTCAATTTAAGGCGAAAGGCTTGGCATGGCTGAAGGTGGAAGAAGACGGCTTAAAAGGACCGATTGTCAAATTCTTCTCTAAAGACGAGCAGGACGCATTAAAGGCGCGCTTTGACGCTTCTGTCGGAGACCTCCTGTTGTTTGTCGCAGATCGCCCTGCAGTCGTGGCAGATACACTTGGTGCGCTTCGTACGCGCTTCGGAAAAGAATTCAATTTAATCGATGAAAGTGCTTTTCACTTACTGTGGATTACCGATTGGCCTCTTCTTGAATACGATGAAGAAACGAAGCGTTATTATGCTGCGCATCACCCATTTACGTCGCCAGTTGAGTCTGATATTGAACTGCTTGAAGAACAGCCAGAAGCCGTTCGTGCTGAAGCCTACGACCTCGTCCTAAATGGATATGAAGTCGGTGGCGGTTCACTGCGAATACACGATAAAGACGTGCAAAACAAGATGTTTAAAGCGCTCGGTTTCAGTGAAGAAGAAAGTTATGAGCAGTTTGGCTTTTTGTTAGATGCGCTTGAATACGGAACGCCTCCACATGGTGGGATTGCATTCGGTTTAGACCGTCTCGTTATGATTCTGGCAGAAGAAACAAACTTGCGTGAAGTCATTGCTTTCCCGAAAACAGCAAGTGGAATGGATGCTATGACAGCAGCCCCATCTTCTGTAAGCCTCGATCAGCTCACTGATTTGCACATTAAATTGGATGTGTAGGAATAATCAGATAACGGTTGTGTTTTATCGCTGTTTATGATATTCTAACGTTACAATAAAAGTCCTGAAGTGCTCGTAATTCCTTATAACGTTTTGACCGAACAATTGTGTAATAGGGAGCTCTCGTTTCCCATCTGCCTGCAAGCCTCAACAAAACGAGGAAGCAATACATGGTGGGAACAGAGCACCCCCCCTGTGATGAACGGGTTCAAAACAACAGGAAGACGGCACCGTTGGGACTTTTTTTATGTTTTTTTATTTTAAACCGTCTGTCACGTGATCTTTATCGTGTGCCGAATTATTTTTGACTTAAATGAAGACTATAAAACATCTACTTAGTGGCATTATCATTCATATAATAAGTCATGTTTGAGCAGCACCAAATAAAAAAACACAGGCCGAGAAAAAACGTTTCTCTAGTCTGTGTTTTTTGTGCGGAAATTGTCAAAAAGATGCCTACTGCTTTCTATTTTCTGTTGCGCCTTGCTTCAGAGAAGCTAGTTGATCAAAGCAAAAGTTTCAAAGTGCTAGAAGAGTAGTAGGTAGATATAGATTTCGCAAAAACTAAACCAGTGTGTTCCGATTGAATATCGTTTCACACTGGCAGTATCGTCTTTTCGGCTTGCTTGATGGATAAGACCAACAGGCAATGCTCTTATTTTGCGATCTGTGTAAAATTTCCATCCTCATCCATTTGGTAACTGCCGGGAGAAGGTGCTTGATCTAAGCGGGTCATGCGACGAGCGCGCTCCATCATCTGCACGAACGATTGATAATCCTCTTGAATGCTTTGATAGTCTTCGTGTAGCGCAGAATACCTTTGAGCGAGAGCCTCTTTTTCTTTGTTTACTTTATCTAAGTTTTGCTTGAGCTGTTCATTTTCAGCGCGTACTGAGCTGTCGAGAGCTGTATTTTCGTTAAGCTTAGACAGAAATTGAATGACATCTGTTAATGATAGCTCACTATAGTCAGCGAAAGTTACGGTGTCGTTTAATTCCTCAGGTTGACTCTCTGTATGTTGTTGAACAGGTGGAATCGTCTGGTCAGCTTTGACTGAAGAAGGCATCTCGGCTTGGGCCATCGCTTTTTTATATTCTTTTCGTTGCTTTTTAGCGAGTTGGATGGCTTGGTTATATTTATTGCGGATTTCGGCATTCCAGCGAAAGCCGCACGCCGCAGACGTTCTATTTAGAGCATCTCCGACCTCATCAAACGCTTTTAACTGTGTACTTCCTTCGCGAATGTGTCTGAGCACCGTTTCAGCTAACAACAAATCCTCATCATGGCTCCATGCATCTTGTCTAACCTTAACCACGATTGATCACTCCTAGTTTATTAGATTTCTACTAGTGATCATTATGACCGGATTTTGTTTGCCTTATACCCGCTTGTTGCGCTCCTGAAAATAATCGATTCGTTTTTGGATCGTTTTTTCGTAGCCACGTTCGGTAGGTTTGTAGAATGTGCGCTTCACAAGATGGTCTGGCAAATATTGTTGCGGGACATAGCCGCCTTCATAATCGTGAGGATATTTATAACCCTCACCTTTTCCTAATACTTTTGCCGACGCTGAGTGCGTATCACGTAAATGAATAGGGACGGCGCCGCTTTTTTCTTTTTCAACGGTGCGTAGTGCTTGATCGATTCCAGAAATTACGCTGTTACTTTTCGGCGCGGTCGCTAAATACATCGCCGCTTCAGCAAGCGGAATACGTCCTTCCGGCATGCCGATATGCTCAAGCGCATGTGCAGCGGAGGTGGTTACTAAAAGTGCGTTCGGATCTGCCAAACCAATATCTTCAGCTGCATGCACCATTAAACGCCGTGCAATAAATCGAGGATCCTCCCCAGCGTATATCATTTTTGCGAGCCAGTACAACGTCGCATCGACGTCAGAGCCGCGAATGCTTTTAATAAATGCCGAGATGACATCATAATGCTCGTCGCCATTTTTATCATAGTGAACCATTCGTCTCTGGATCGATTCTTCGGCGATGTCTAGCGAAATATAGATCACCCCGTCGTCCTGAGGCATCGTTGTCACGACAGCAAGCTCTAAAGCATTTAGTGCGGTACGGGCGTCACCGTTAGACACATCGACAAGATGCTTCGTCGCCAGCTCATCCATTTTGATACTTTGCTTACCAAAGCCGCGCTCCTCGTCGCTTAACGCCTGATGAAGTAAATGAGCGACTTCTTCGTCGGTTAGCGGACGAAATTCAAACAGCCGTGAACGAGAGAGGAGGGCACGATTAATTTCAAACATCGGATTTTCAGTCGTTGCGCCAATTAAAATAATAGTGCCATCTTCCACATACGGCAGCAATGCGTCTTGTTGGCTTTTATTAAAACGATGAATCTCATCAATAAATAAAATGGTTCGTTGCTCTTCAAAGTCGAGTGTTGCCTTAGCGCGCTCGGTCACCTCTCTAATGTCTTTAACACCTGATGTTACTGCATTCAACTGTTTAAAAACTGCGGAGGTCCTTTCAGCAATGACGCGGGCTAAGGTTGTTTTTCCGGTGCCGGGTGGTCCATAATAAATCATTGGTGTAAGCTGATCTGCTTCAATAGCTCTTCTTAAAAGCTTGCCTTCTCCAATAATGTGCGATTGGCCAACAAACTCGTCGATCGTTCTAGGGCGCATTCGCGAGGCAAGAGGAACGCCTTGACGTCGACCTTCTGTGGCGCTGAACAAATCCATTTTAATCTTCCTTTCTCTTAAGACAATCGTTCGTAACGGCAAGGTTTCTCCAATGAAAAACGACGCTAGATGCGCCAACGATTAGAGGGAAATGCTATAATATATGGAATGAGCTGATGTGATGCATGCATTGGTAATTCATTTCATGATATAATGTGCACGGTTTTTCATCAAGGTGCATGAACGGAAGGAGTAGCGATGATCCTTGAAACGTTTCATTCGTTTTCTTGCTTTTATATTAGGAATGGGAACGCTCGCCTTTGGTATTGCTTTAATGATCATTGCTGAGCTAGGAAGTGCACCATGGGATGTACTCCATATTGGGCTTTATAAGCAGTTTGGTCTAACGATCGGGACGTGGTCCATTATCGTTGGCTTCTTTATTTTAATGGTTTCGGCGCTTCTTTCAAAAGCCTGGCCAAAATTAGGTGCCTACTTGAATATGCTGTTGGTCGGCATATTTATTGATTTTTTCTTATGGCTTCCTTGGCTAAATACCCCAGAAAGCTTACCAGGACAATGGATGATGCTCATCGCGGGAGTTTTAATTATGGGCTGGGGTATGGGGATTTACATTTCGGCAGATTATGGCGCCGGTCCAAGAGATTCACTAATGCTCGCGCTTAGTGAACGGAGCCATTGGGGTGTCGGCAAAATAAGAAGTGCCATGGAAGTCGGAGTACTAGCCGTAGGCTGGTTTTTAGGCGGCCCTGTATTTTGGGGTACCTTGCTTGTTACTTTTGGAATCGGAATTGTTGTAGGTCAAACGATTCCTTTATGCCGAAAAGCGATGAATTATTTGGTAGACAGGAGAGATTTGCGTGAAAATATCAACCAAGGGAAGATACGGGCTAACCATTATGATCGCGTTGGCTAAAAAACCAGGGGAAGGTCCTACATCATTAAAATCGATTGCTCAGGAGCATCGTTTGTCTGAGCACTACCTTGAGCAATTGATTGCACCATTACGGAATGCAGGGCTTGTGAAAAGCATTCGTGGTGCGTACGGAGGGTACATGCTTGCAAAGGATGCCGCAGAAATCACGTCAGGTGACATTATTCGCGTCCTTGAAGGGCCGATTCAGCTTGTTGAAGTGCTTGAAGACGAGGAACCAGCGAAGCGGGATCTGTGGATCCGAATTCGTGATGCGGTAAAGGATGTACTTGATCATACAACCTTGGAAGATTTGGCAAACTACGATAGTAATTCTGAGCAAGAGCCGTATATGTTTTACATTTAAAATTTTTGAAAGGGTGGCCTATGATGCCAATATACCTTGATCATGCTTCGACAACACCCGTGCATCCAGAGGTAGCCACCGCTATGCAGGAAGCGATGCTGAACTTTACCGCCAATCCGTCCAGTACTCATTCATTTGGCAGAGCGGCGAAACAAAAGCTGGAAAGTGTCCGCCGGGCGTGCGCTGCGTCCATTGGGGCAAACCATAAACAAATTGTGTTTACGAGTGGCGGTACAGAAGCTGACAATTTAGCTATTTTTGGAGCAGCGGCAGCGCAAGAAAAGAAAGGTCGGCATTTAATTACGACAGCGATTGAACACCACGCGGTTTTGCGATCATTTGCGGCTTTAGAGGCTGAGGGGTGGGAGGTCACTTATATACGCCCCGATAGCAATGGCTTCGTATCCGCTCATCAAGTGTTAGCGGCTGTAAGGCCGGATACCGTTCTCGTTTCAATGATGTTGGCGAACAACGAGACAGGTATGATGCAGCCGATTCCTGACATCGCTCAAGGTCTTTTAAATCATGAGGCGTTACTCCATACAGATGCAGTTCAAGCATATACACTGCTGCCAATTGATGTCGAAGCTTTAGGCGTTGACTTGATGAGCGTATCAGCGCATAAAATTAACGGACCTGGCGGCGTAGGCTTTTTATATGTTAAAGAGCCGATGAACATACAGCCTCGTATGTTTGGTGGCTATCAAGAGAGAAAGCACCGCGCTGGCACAGAAAATATGCCCGGTCTTTGTGGGTTGCAAAAGGCTGTTGAGCTTGCGACCAAAGAAGATAAACTGAGTAAGCTAGCGGTTTTAAAGGAAGGTTTTCTTGAGGCTTTGAAAGCTGAAGGTATCCATTTTGAGATTAATGGAGATTTAGCAAACAGTCTTCCTTCAATCTCTAACCTTTATTTTCCAGGAGTCCGCAGCGATCAGCTCTTGATGAATCTTGATTTAGAAGGAGTTGCTGCATCAAGTGGTTCTGCGTGCACGGCAGGTACGTTTGAGCCGTCCCATGTGTTAATGGCGATGTATCCAGAGAATCCAGAGCGTGCATCGCAGTCGATTCGTTTTAGCTTTGGACATATGATGATGCAAGAAGAAATCCAACGTGCGGCACAAATCACAGCTAGGATCATTCGTACACGATTTTAGTAAAAGGAGGGAAACGTATGACGAAAAAAAGAGTGGTCGTCGGCATGTCTGGTGGCGTCGATTCTTCGGTCGCAGCCCTTTTACTGCAGCAGCAAGGTTATGATGTTGTCGGTTTATTTATGAAAAATTGGGATGATACCGATGAGTCAGGGGTATGCACGGCAACGGAAGACTTTGAAGATGTTGCGAGTGTGGCGTCCGATTTAGGAATCCCGTATTATGCAGTTAATTTTGAAAAAGAGTATTGGGATCGGGTATTTATGTATTTTCTTGATGAATACAAAGCAGGCCGAACGCCGAATCCCGACGTTGTCTGTAATAAAGAGATCAAGTTTAAAGCATTTCTCGACCATGCGTTAACTCTTGGTGCCGACTATATCGCTACAGGTCACTACGCGCAAACGACTGTTGAGGACGGGCAAGTGTTGCTTAAAAAAGGGATCGATGAGAACAAAGATCAGACTTATTTTCTGCACCAGCTTAGCTCAGATCAGTTGTCGCGGGCGATGTTTCCGCTTGGAGGTATGCAAAAACAAGACGTGCGAAAGATTGCCCACGAGGCTCACTTATCGACAGCGACGAAGAAAGATTCCACGGGTATCTGCTTTATAGGAGAACGTAATTTCAAAGAGTTTCTCCAGAATTACTTGCCCGCCCAGCCAGGTTCTATGGTGACCTTGGACGGAGAGGTTAAAGGGACCCATGAAGGTTTAATGTATTATACGATTGGTCAGCGCAGAGGCTTAGGCATCGGCGGGGCAGGAGACCGCTGGTTTGTCGTAGGAAAAAATGTGGAAAAGAATGAGCTGTATGTCGAGCAAGGTGATGATCATGAAGCTTTATACTCTACGAGCATCGAAGTCAGTGGTGTGAACTGGATTATTGAACCGCCAGCTAAGGAATTTCAGTGTATGGCGAAATTTAGGTATCGGCAACCAGATACCCCGGTCACGGTTAAAGTTGAGGCGGATGGGAAGGCATCTGTTGCCTTTGCTGAAGCACAAAGAGCCGTTACTCCCGGACAGTCCGCGGTGTTTTATAAGGATGATGTTTGTCTTGGCGGCGGAACGATCGACCATGTGTTTAACCAAGGGACATTACTTTCACACGTAGGCTGACAGGCATATCATAACGATTGTCTGCCAGCCTGCTTTTTAAATATACGTCATACATAAAATAATAATATCAAAGCGAAGGAGTGAATGGTCAATGGCCAAAGATTATAACGAGGAAGGCATTGATTTTTTAAATAATGGAGAGCTTGAAAAAGCTGCCGAAGCGTTTAACGCTGCAATTGAAACATCGCCTAGAGACCCTGTCGGATACGTGAATTTTGGAAACTTACTACAATCTGTTGGTGAGACTGACAAAGCACTCCGTTTTTTGACAAAGCGATTGAATTGGATTCCACTGCGGGTGCTGCCTATTATGGGAAGGGTATTGGTTTTTACGAAGCGGAGCGGTACCAAGAGGCTTCTCAACAATTTAAGCAAGCGCTTGACGCACAGCTGAACAATGGTGATGTTTATTTTATGCTTGGCTCAAGCCTTTATTTTATGGATCAGCCAAGGCTTGCGCTTCCTTATTTGCAGCAGGCGGTTGAGTTAAATGAAGAAGATACGGAAGCACGTTTTCAAATGGCCTTGGCACTTGCAAAAACGGAAGCTATTTCAGAAGCACTTGCTCATTTAGAACAAGTTGTTGAACAAGAACCGGATCATGCGGATGCTTGGTACAACATTGGCGTTGCCCACGTCACAGGCGCTCGACTAGAAGAAGCGAGAAAGGCGTTTGAGAAAACCGTTCAGGTACAGGATGATCACGTGCTGGCAAAACATGCGTTAGCAGCGATGAATACCGCTTCAGAATAAAGCATCAAGGAGGTGGGGAAATGGCTGACAGTCATGAACAAGAGCGAAAATATATTCAAGGAACGCTCGACACATTGATTTACCATAATGAAACGTCGATGTACTCCGTAGTGAAAATGAATGTGAAGACAAGCAATGAGGAAATGCCGGACAATTCGGATGTCGCGGTCGTTACAGGTTACTTTCCCCAGCTCCTTGAGGATGAAACGGTGACATTTTTTGGCCATTTTCATCAGCATCCTCGATTTGGCTGGCAATATCAGGCGCATTCGTATCAAAAAGAGATGCCAACGACTGAGCAAGGTCTCATTCATTATTTATCTAGCGATTTATTCGCAGGAATCGGTGAAAAAACGGCTGAAAAAATCGTTGCCAAACTAGGCTTGAACACCATTCATCGTATTTTAAATGAGGACGATGCACTTACAAATATCCAAGGATTATCGGCACAAAAAGCGTCTGTGCTTAAAGAGGGGCTTCGTCAGCATCGGGGGATGGAGCATATTTTAGCCTCCTTAGCTGAATATGGCTTTGGACCTCAGCTGTCGATGAAAATATATCAAGCCTATCAAGATGAAACGATGGACATGGTGCAAAGACAGCCTTATCAGCTTATGTACGATATTGAAGGGATCGGTTTCCATAGAGCGGATGAATTGGCCAAGCATATCGGCATTGAAGACAATGCCCCAGAACGTCTCCAAGCAGCTTGCTTATATACGTTGCAGGAGGCCTCGCAAAGTGACGGTCACACGTATTTATTTGAGCATCAACTCATCGAACAAATGAATCGCCTATTACGGCAACAGATTCCAGAGGTGTCGCAATGTATTCAGACGCTCGTCGCTGCTAAAAAGATGATTCAAGAGGATGATCGGCTCTATTTAGCTCCTGTTTATTATGCTGAGCAAGGGGTACGGAATCATCTCGTTCGTTTACAAGCGGACCACGAAGATGATGTCGTCGAGTCAGCTGCTTTTTATAAAGCACTTGGCGCCGTTGAGGAAAAGCGTGACATCCAATATGCTGCAAAACAACGTGATGCGGTTGAGACAGCATTAACGACGAAAGCGATGATTTTAACAGGCGGACCTGGAACCGGAAAAACGACCGTTATTCAAGGGATTGTCGAAGTGTTTGCAACAATGGAAGACCTGTCTTTAGACCCAACCGATTATAAAAAAGACGAGCCGTTCCCCATTTTACTAGCTGCACCGACCGGAAGAGCAGCGAAGCGAATGGGCGAGTCGACAGGGCTGCCAGCAATGACAATTCACCGTTTACTAGGATGGGATGGCGAGGGTGGATTTACAAAAAATGAGGAAAACCCTGTAGATGGTTCATTGTTAATTATCGATGAGGTGTCGATGCTCGATGTCTATTTGGCAAATCAACTCCTCAAGGCCTTGCCCGATCATATGAAGGTGATTTTCGTTGGTGATGAAGACCAGTTACCTTCAGTTGGCCCAGGACAGGTGTTAAAAGATCTCATTGATGCAAATGCGCTACCGGTCATTCGTTTAACGGATATATACCGTCAAGCAGAGTCATCAACGATTGTGCAGCTGGCTCACCAACTAAAGAAAGGTCATGTTTCCGATGAGATATTAAAGCCTACGAAAGACCGACGCTTTTTTGCGTGTCCGCCGACGCAACTCACGGATGTCATTGTTCAAGTGTGTGAAAGTGCTATAAAAAAAGGGTATACACCTCACGATATACAAGTGCTTGTGCCCATGTATAAAGGCCCAGCCGGCATTGATGCGATCAATGCTCGCTTACAAATGTCATTCAACCCTCCAAATGAGCAAAAACGTGAGGTTTCGCATCGGGGAGGCGTTCTGAGAACAGGGGATAAGGTGCTTCAGCTCGTCAATCGACCAGAAGATCAAGTGTTCAATGGCGATATCGGAGAGATTGTTGCAATTTTTAAAGCGAAAGAAACCGCAGATCGTCAGGAACAGATTGTCGTGGAGTTTGATGAAATTGAAGTCATCTATACGAAGCAAGAGCTTGCGCAACTAACGTTGTCGTATTGCTGTAGCGTGCATAAGTCACAGGGCAGTGAATACCCGATCGTTGTCGTTCCTGTTTCCTTCGCTTACCGTCGGATGCTTAAGCGTAAGCTACTATATACCGCGATTACGCGCAGTCAAGAATATTTGATTCTATGTGGACAATTTGACGCTTTTAAAAACGCGATTTCAGATGACCATGAAGACGGCCGGCAAACGAGCCTTGCCCTATGCTTTGAGCGTTCTAAAACGCCGGATGAAGCGTTTGTTCTCCAGTCTGTTGATGAGCCAGGAATGGAACATATTTCACCGTATGATTTTATGGAAAAAGCTTAACCTATGAATGTTCGGTAATCACCGGGCATTTTTCTTATTTCACTCAGTTTATGGTGA
The DNA here is from genome assembly GCF_011058155.1 of Litoribacterium kuwaitense. NCBI lineage: Bacteria > Bacillati > Bacillota > Bacilli > Caryophanales > Bacillaceae > Litoribacterium > Litoribacterium kuwaitense. The sequence goes on from NZ_JAALFC010000001.1 coordinate 34,435, forward strand.
AGACCGTATAGTCAATTTAAAATTTGGGCAGAAATGGACGTACAACTTCCTGTATGTAGAAAGGGTGAGGATTGTGCGCTGCCCAAATTGTAGTTCAAAAGATATTGGCAAAATCGGTGTACATCAATATTACTGTTGGGGTTGCTTTATCGAATTAACGGTAAGTCAACAAAAAATGAATGTTCATCAAGTGGAAGAAGACGGCACCCTCAGCACGTTGGATGATTTATTTACCGAAAGTCAACTATCCCTTGATGACAGTAAGGAGACATCATGAGAACAACGATCTCTGCTGTGGCTGCCGGAGTAGGTGCAGCCATGCTATCTGGTATTTTCTTTCGAAGAGAGAGAAAGCCGGCTCTTGCTTCTTGGTTTGGACCGGCAAAGCAAAAGAAATGGAAGAAGCAAATGCGCCAGTGGATGAAGTAATCAACACGATGCAGCCGATTCTTCTCCTGCCAGAAACGGTAGGTGAGGATCGGTTTTGCGTATGAAAGGACGTATGTGTTTTGGGACAATCGTTAACTTGGCTCGTCCGATTAACAAATACGCTGCTCGTTGCGTCCGTATTGTTTATTTTATGGCGTCTGTCCGAAGTGTGGGTTCCTTATGTCATCAAGACTGGCAAGGTACTCATTCCGTTTTTGATTGCGCTTGTCATTACATACTTGCTTCATCCGTTGATTGAATTTTTACGGCGCGCAGGTGTGTCAAGAACATTATCTGTAGCAAGCATTTATCTTCTGTTTTTTAGCGTCGCGGGCTATGCCATTTATCGTGGTCTTCCTTATGTCTTTCAGCAAGTCGAAGATTTTACAGAACAAATCCCTATGTTAACAAAAACGTACCGTGAGCTGATCTCACTTGTGATTGATCATACGGAGCATTACCCGGTTGAAGTGCAGCAACGCCTTTGGTCCATTATTTCTTGGGGAGAAGAATGGGCAAGTTCTTTTTTAGAATCGATCCTTTCAAGTGCGCAACGTCATCTAGGTGACATTTTTCTATTTTTCATGGTCCCTTTTATCGTCTTTTACTTGTTGAAAGATTATCCCAAATGTAAAGAAGCTATGCTTACTTTAATTCCGAAACGATGGAGAAAAGAAGGAATCGATTTTCTAAAGGACGTTAATCTTTCGCTTGGAAGCTATATTCGTGGACAGCTCATTGTGTGTGGTGCTGTAGGTATATTGGCATCGATCGGTTTTTGGCTTATACAACTGCAGTTTCCAATCATATTAGGATTGGCAGCAGCAATCACCAATTTGATTCCATACGTAGGCCCGTTCATTGGCGCGGTGCCAGCTCTCGGTGTCGCCATGATGGATTCTGGAACGCAGGCGTTGCTTGCTATAGCTGTTATTTTTGGAATCCAAGTCGTAGAAAGCAATATTTTATCACCGCTCGTTGTTGGAAAAAGCCTTCATATGCATCCGGTCGTCATTATTTTTGTCCTGCTCTTAGCTGGCGAATGGTTTGGCTTGCTTGGCATGGTTTTTGCAATCCCTGTAGCTGCAATCGTCCGAATCATTTATAACCATGCGCGGGATTCATGGGCGTAATTGACAAATACGGTGGAATTGACTATAATATCCGCAGATTATAGCGCTATAGCGTGTTGATTTGCCCTGAGCGAAGTCCTGCAATACCACTAGGGCATTTCAGGCTGCAAATCGACGAAGGAGATGCTTTAAGCTCGGCAGCACTCTCGTTCCAAAGGAATGAAAGTGTTTTTTATTTTTCGTCTGATTTGATGCAAAATTTTCCATGTTTTTTGCACAAGGCGAGCTAAATAATCGATTGTAGGCATCGCAAAGCCCTATAGCGAGCGTCTTCATTATCCGGCAGGGAAAGGGTTGTTGTAAATCAATGAAGTGGCTATATTCATATCAAGTCAGGCAAATGTTTCTAGATTTTTTTAAAGAAAAAGGACATCAAGTGGAACCGAGCGCGTCTTTAATACCGCAAGACGATCCGACATTGTTATGGATCAACTCCGGTGTTGCAACGTTAAAGCCTTATTTTGATGGACGTGTGATTCCTGATAATCCACGAATTGTCAATGCACAGAAATCGATCCGGACGAACGATATTGAAAATGTCGGGAAAACAGCGCGGCATCATACGTTCTTTGAAATGCTTGGTAATTTTTCCATCGGTGATTATTTTAAAAAAGAAGCCATTCATTGGGCATGGGAGTTTCTGACGAGTGACAAGTGGATCGGCTTTGATGCAGATAAGCTAGCGGTGACCATTCATCCAGAAGACGATGAAGCTTTTACGATCTGGCATGAAGAGGTTGGACTGCCTGAAGAAAAGATTATTCGTCTAAAAGAAAACTTTTGGGACATTGGTGAAGGGCCAAGTGGACCAAATACAGAAATCTTTTATGACCGCGGAGAATCATTTGGAAATGACCCAGATGATCCTGAATTATTTCCTGGTGGCGAAAACGAGCGCTATCTAGAAATATGGAATCTCGTATTTTCCCAATTTAATCATAATCCAGATGATACATATACACCTCTCCCGAAAAAGAACATTGATACAGGGATGGGCTTAGAAAGAATGGTCAGCGTAATTCAAGAAGCAAAAACAAATTATGACACAGATTTATTTTTACCGATTATTCAATTCACGGAATCACTCGTTGATGTTTCATACGGAAAAGACGCGACGACGGACACAGCCTTTAAAGTAGTGGCTGACCATATTCGTACAGTTGTGTTTGCAATTAGTGACGGCGCACTTCCGTCGAACGAAGGACGCGGTTATGTACTTAGACGCCTGCTTAGACGTGCCGTCCGCTTCGCGAAAGATATCGGCTTAGAAGAACCGTTTATGTACAAGCTTGTTCCAGTAGTCGCGGAAATTATGGCAGAATTTTATCCTAAACTCCATAAGAATACGGATTTTATTAAGCAAGTCGTAAAAACAGAAGAAGAGCGTTTTCATGCGACATTGACTGAGGGCTTGCGCATCCTGCAGCAAAAATTAAATGATGCTAAGGAAAATGGGGCATCCTCACTCTCAGGGGAAGATGCATTCGTTCTATATGACACTTATGGCTTTCCAATTGAGCTCACTGATGAATATGCTCAAGAAGCAGGGCTAGGCGTTGATCACAATGGCTTTGAAGAAGAAATGAGCAAGCAAAAAGAGCGTGCGCGAACAGCTCGCGAGGATGCAAGCTCGATGCAAGTTCAAGGAGGCGCACTCAGTCAGCTTGAGACGCCGTCTCACTTCGTAGGCTATACAAACAAGCATACGAAAGCGACCATTACCGCTTTGGTAGAGCAGAATGAGATCATTGAAGCAGCTTCAGAAGGACAAGACGTTGTCGTCGTACTTGACGAAACACCATTTTATGCAGAGAGTGGTGGTCAAGTCGCTGACCAAGGATACATTGAGGCAGAAGAAGGCCGCTTTTTTGTCAAAGACGTCAAAAAAGGGCCAAATGGACAACACATTCATTACGGTATTGTAGAAGAAGGCACATTGCGTCAAGGTGCCACAGTACAAGCTGTGATTGATGAGAAGGCAAGGAATCGTACGGTTAAAAATCATACGGCGACACACTTGCTTCATCAAGCGTTAAAGGATGTCCTTGGAACACATGTCAATCAAGCAGGTTCACTCGTATCACCAGGTCGTCTCCGCTTTGACTTTTCTCATTTTAATGCCATTTCTGCGGCGGAACTAAAACAAATCGAACAGATTGTCAATGAGCATATTTGGCAGGCTGAAGACGTCATTATTGAAGAAATGGATTTGGAAGCAGCTCGTCAAAAAGGCGCAATGGCTTTGTTTGGTGAGAAGTATGGAGATATTGTCCGCGTCGTTTCTGCTGGCGATTACTCCATTGAGCTTTGTGGCGGTTGTCACGTGACCAACACGTCTGAAATTGGCTTGTTTATGATTGAGTCAGAGTCTGGAATTGGTGCGGGCATTCGTCGCGTCGAGGCGTTAACTGGACAGGCGGCATTTGAGCGCCTCATGCAGGAAAATGAGAAAGTCAACGCGGTTGCACGTGTTTTGAAAACGAATCCGTCCAATGTCGTTGAACGAGCAGAAGGATTAATCGAAGACATTCGCGCTTTAGAACGTGAGAATGAATCACTTAAGGGAAAGCTAAGTGCTCTTGAGAGCGGGGAGTTGACGGATCAGGTTGCAGACGTCGAAGGTGTTCAAGTGCTTGCAGTGAAGGTAGAGAATATAGATATGGATGGATTACGTCAACGTGTCGATCAACTAAAGCAAAAGCTAGGCTCAGCGGTCATTGTTCTAGGAAGTGCAACTGGAGACAAAGTGCATATCGTCTCTGGAGTGACAAAGGATTTAGTCAGCAAAGGCCTTCATGCAGGAAACTTAGTTAAAGATGTGGCCAGTCAGTGTGGCGGCGGTGGCGGCGGTCGTCCTGATATGGCTCAAGCTGGAGGGAAACAGCCTGAGAAATTACAGTCGGCACTTGAATCCGTCCCAGCAACTGTTCGACATACTTTACAGAAAGCTTGAGATGTGTAAAACTGGGAAAAACGAGCTAGCGTATAGGAGCGTGGTATACCCATGAGTTCCGATAAAACGATGAAGTTTAATTTTCAAGAGGAACCTCTAGATGCTGAAGTACGTGAAGTGCTTTTGTCCGTCTACGAATCATTACAGGAAAAAGGCTATCAGCCAATCAACCAAATTGTAGGCTACCTTTTATCCGGAGATCCAGCTTATATCCCAAGACATAAAGATGCCCGAAACCTTATTCGTAAATTGGAAAGAGATGAGTTTATTGAGGCTCTCGTTAAGTTCTATCTAGATCAACATAAGGACGATTCGAGTTCATGAGGTGGCTAGGCTTAGATGTTGGTACTAAAACAATTGGTGTGGCCGTGTCCGATGAACTCGGATTCACGGCCCAAGGTGTAGAAACCATACCTTCTGGAGATGAACAGCCTAATGTCAGCATCAAGCGTTTAAAAGAATTAATTGAACTGTATCAACCGAGTCAGATTATCGTCGGCGACCCTAAAAATATGAACGGCAGTACAGGGCCGAGAGCAGAATCCATTCATCGGTTTGCGGAGCGCATCGAGCGAAAAACTGGACTGCCTGTTGTTTTATGGGACGAACGATTAACGACTGTATCTGCAGAACAAACATTGATCTCTGCTGATGTTAGTCGCAAAAAACGAAAACAAGTGATTGATAAAATAGCGGCAGTCTTTATTTTACAGTCTTATTTGGATGCTCATCCACAAAAAATTAGCGGAGGTGGAACAGATGAGTGAAGATAAAAAGGAACGAATTATTATCCCTGATGAATCAGGCGAGGAACATTTGTTTGATGTTCTCTTTACGTTTGATGTTGATGAAAAAGATGCCTCTTATATCGTAGTGACGCCAACAGAACAGCAGCAAGGTGATAACGAAGATGTCGAGGTATTTGCTTTTCGATATGAAGAGACTGGTGATGAACCAGAAGATTTTTCCCTATTTCCAATTGAGTCTGATGAGGAATGGGAAGTCGTTGAAGAGATGTTAAATACGTATGCAGACGGAGAGTTGGATCAGTGACGCATGTGAACATATCTGTATTAAGCCCCGTTTGACAATCGTCTGTTGCATCGATAGGCGAGGGCAGGCGAAAGGAGAACGCCATCCATGGATGAATCCACCATGAACCACAAAAAGGATTTAAAACAAAGGCGAATAAAAGAAGCAGGAACGGTGAGAAAGATCGTTTCTGTTTTATTCGCTATTTTCATCATTGGGGTCGTTTGCCTCGTAATCGGCGGTTATGTATACATTAAGTCGTCTTTGACGGCTGTTGCGCCGGAAAGCGATGAAATTATCGATGTGTCCATTCCTATTGGATCGACCGCTGGAAGTATTGGTCATATATTGGAAGATAATGGTTTGATTAAAGACGCTACTGTGTTTAAATATTATGTCAGATATAAAAATGAGCAAGGTTTTCAAGCTGGCGACTATCAGTTGAGTCCTTCGATGAATGTTGAAGGAATTATTTCGCAGTTAAAAACAGGGACGGTTATTCAAGAGCCTGAATTCAAAATGACGGTTCCTGAAGGCTATACAGTCATACAAATTGCAGAGATTATGTCCAAGCACGTCGATCATTCACCAGAAGACATTATCCAAGTGATGGATGATCCAGAAACCGTGAAATATTTACAGGAAAAATACCCACAAGTGTTGCCCGATGATATTTTTGCTGAAGATGTAAAGCATCCGTTAGAAGGCTATTTGTACCCAGCAACGTATTCTTTCTATGAATCAACACCAACTGTTGAAGCGATGCTGGAAAAAATGGTTAGTCAAACGCACAAGGTCGTGAGTCGCTTTCAACCTCATGATGAATACAGCTTGCATGAATGGCTGACATTTGCTTCTTTAGTTGAAAAAGAGGCGACCGCAAAAGTAGATCGTCATAAAATCGCGGGTGTCTTTCAAAATCGATTAGATACAGGGATGCCTTTGCAGACAGACCCGACCGTTTTATATGCGTTAGAGCGTCACCAAGTTCGGATTTATCTTGACGATCTCGCTGTAGAATCACCGTACAATACGTATCAAAATCAAGGATTACCGCCTGGTCCAATTTCAAACGCTGGGATGTCCTCACTAGAAGCTGCGATGAACCCAGAGGAAACGGACAGCTTTTACTTTTATGCACGACCAAATGGGGAAGTACTGTTCTCAGAAACCCTTAATGAGCATAATACAATAAAAAACCAATACCAATCTGAATGGGAAGCCGTACAGGAGAACCAATCCTCTGCTGGTGCCCAATAAAGAGAGATATGGATTGATATGAAGGAGTGTAGGCACGATGGCTGAAGAGAAGCAATTTTATATGACATTAGAAGGTAAGGAAAAGCTTGAGAATGAGCTTGAGCACTTAAAAACAGAAAAACGTAAAGAAGTCGTCGAACGTATTAAGGTTGCGCGTGATTTTGGAGACCTCTCCGAGAACTCTGAATATGATGCAGCGAAGGACGAACAAGCATTTGTTGAAGCGCGTATCGCTACGATTGAAAATATGTTGCGAAATGCTGTGATCATTGAAGAAGACAATAATTCTGATACGGTGACGATGGGGAAAACAGTCACTTTTAAAGAGCTGCCAGATGGAGACGAAGAAAGTTATACGATCGTCGGAAGCGCAGAAGCAGACCCTTTTGAAGGTAAGATTTCAAATGACTCTCCGATGGCAAAGAGTTTAATCGGAAAGCATTTAAATGAAGAAATCAGTGTACAAACACCTGGTGGGGAAATCGCAGTTAAAATCATTGATATTAAATAACAAGAAATGAAAGGCGTATCTCTGAGAAACGAGATACGCTTTTTGTGACTGAAAAGACAAAGACTGGGCGAGACTGGTTAAAAGAAAGGGGGGAGCGAATGTGCATCAACGGTTGCGCATCATCGCCGTTGCTTTCTTAGGCATCCTCATTCTTTTAAGTGGTCGTCTTCTCGATATTCAGCTCATTCGTACAACACAGTTTTCAAAACATGACGTTAATTTACTTGAAGCGAGTGTAGCGCAACGTACGCAATCTGTAGTTTTACATGATGGGAGAGGGGATTTTATTGATCGGCATGGACAACCTCTTGGTTTTAACCGACAAGCGATTCTGATTTTTCCATCTTTACAGCAGTCAAATGAACAAATTCTTCAGCTCAGTGAATGGCTTTCCATGGAGAAAAGCGACATCGTCTCCCAGCTTGAAGATCATCAGCTGCCATTTTTATTGAAAAATAACAATGAAGTCGTGACGGTTGATTCGCAAACAACATTACCCTTGTCGATGGCAAGTTCAGGCAGTGTGTTAATGGTTTCAGCGCCTCCCGAAAGACCGAGACAGATCGCCCAGCACGTTATTGGGATCACTGGTGAAAATGAAGCATTGCTGAAACAAAGGTACGAAGATGAATATGGCGCTGACATAAAAAAAGGAACAGATACCGGATTAACCGGCTTGGAAAAAGCACTCGATCCACTTTTAATCTCTCGAGGCCAAGAACAGCTTCTTTACCATGAAGACTTATTAGGGCGTCCTATGTTTGGTTCTGATATGAAATACATTGGTGAAGGCAATTCGTTTTATCCCTTGCGTGCAAAACTTACAATTGACGGGGTTATACAGCGAAATGCTGAGCAGTTCGTGCGACAGGCTGGGATTCAAAAAGGAGGTATTGTTCTATTAGATGTACAAACAAATGACCTTTTAGCTATGGTTAGTGTGCCCGCTATTGACCAAGCACAACCTATGCAAGGCGGGGGTGCTGTCAACTATATGGTGCAGACTGCCTTTCCTGGCTCAACGTTTAAAATCGTTACCGCTGCTCTTGCCATTGACCAATACGCTCAGCTGAACCAGAGACGTTTTAATTGCAATCAAAATGTATACGGGGAGCAGGGAGCCCAACGTCAACTCGGCCAACTGACATTTAAGCAAAGTTTTGCCCAAAGCTGTAATGTCACTTTTGCGACCTTATTGCAAGAAATGATGGAAACAAATGAAGACATTCTTTATCAGTACGCAGAACAGCTTGGTCTTACCAATCGAGCAGGTTGGGTCGGCGATATTTATCGCCTGGAAAACGTTGCTCATTTTCCCGAGGAAGGTGCACCGATCATCTGGGGGAATGAGACAGATAAGCGAGTGAAAAAAGCGATCGCTCAAACAGCCATTGGACAGAAAAACGTTCGCACTACACCGCTTCAAGTCGCGAATATGATGGCATCTATTGCCCGGCAAGGTCCTGTCTATCGCGTGCGTTCTGTAGAAGAGATACAGTATAAGAATGAACAGCTGTTTTTCCCATTTTCTCGTCAAAAAATATCTGGCGGTCTTTCCCCTTATACGTATCGTGTACTGCAAGAGCTCTTAGAAGCAGTCGTTGACGAAGGCACAGGTCAAGCATTTGCAAATATTAAAGGTGGCGTTGCAGGTAAAAGCGGTACAGCAGAGACCGGGCAAGAAGGTCTAGTGCACAAATGGTTTGCCGGCTATTTTCCGCGCAAAAACCCAACCTATGCTCTTGTCGCTGTTTCACTAGATACGAATGAGGGGGACCCATCTGCCTACGATGCTTTCCAAATGCTAGCGACCCACCTCATGGGTGAAGATGGAAGTAGACAGCAATAAATCTATATTCAGCAACGAAAAAATGATAGAATAAACAAAAGATGGTTGTAAGGGAGAAGGAGGATATTATGCCTAAATATGATGGGCCTCGTTTTGAACGAAAACGTAAAAAAAGGACAGCGAATCGCATTTTAAATGGTTTGATTGGCTTTGTCTGCGTGCTGATCTTGTTTTTCGCTATAATTACACTTTGGCCTGGTTTGGGTGGGGACACTGCGGCCCCAACAGAAGGAAATTCAAGCGGCGGCGAACAAGAAAACGCGCCATCCTCAGAAGATCAAGTGACTGACGAGCCTGATGTAAATATAGAAGATGAAGCTCCTATGGACCAAGATGAAGATTCTACGCTTGATCAAGACAATTCTGTGGAAAGGCAAAACCCTGATACGAACGCGAGCGAAACAGATCGTGACCGTGATGCAACAGAGGGGAATACGGGTCGTGTAGAAAACGATGAAGCTTCTGACGAACGTCCTTCTAGAGATGATGTACGCGAAGAAGATACAGACGAAGAAGATACAGACAAAGAAGAAGGAAACGATGAAGTTGAGCCGCTTGATCCTAATACAAGTGATGATCCAAATGTTATTGAAGTCATGGAAGGTCCATGGGGCCCTGTAGGAACATCACAAACAGGAGAGCACCTTACCGACTTTGATGAATCGTCTGTTGACGGCCAGGAGCGTATGGAAGTCATTTCTCTTGCCACAGGCCTTGCTGAAGATGACATGATTCTTTGGTGGAACGGAAACTACAATGGTAATACAAATCAAGTTGTTGCAACAGTAAGCCCAAGTGACCAGTCCGCTTTTTTCCGCCTTTATATGCAATGGGTTCCTGATAAAGGATGGCAAGTGTCTGAGATGCAACGTTTAAAAGAAAATGATCAATAAAACATAGAATCCTCGCTTTAGGAATAGAATGAATAGAGGTTCTCCATTGGAAAGTGCTTGTCAGCTAAGGCACAAAGGCAGGCTAAAATGTTAAATAAAATTTCAGTTTATAAGAGGGCTCGCGATCCAATGGTCTGAGCCCTTTTTGTTAAGTAAGCATAGAATTTGAGAATGTACACAAAATCTAACATGGATTGTGTACATTCTTTTTAATAGGCAGCTTAAATGTTTCCGAAGTTCTGTTCATAAACGGCAAACGGGATTTCTTGTTCATGAATCTCATTCGCGCGCTCTTCTGCTACGGCATTAGTTTTGTTTATGTTTAGGTATGGACAAGGGTTTGAAAACTGATTGGTCTGGTGATAGGTCAAGTGAGTTGACCAATGAGACCATTTCATAGATCGGCGCTTGCCCCTTTTTACCTTTTTCATAACGAATTAAATTGTGCTCAATAAGCTTTTTCGGGCATCGATGACACCCTCTGTTTTGAAAGGTTCGTTAACTGCTCCACTAGAGCATTACGCGCGTTAAATCTACTCTTCCAGCCAGTCATATTGTTTATGGACATTAACGTATACCACAACACAATTGCACTGGTGAGCATTTCGCATACCGAACGTACATTCCACATTTAAAAAACACTGTCTTAATCCCTGAACGAATCAACTATAAATAAGGTATACACCCCTCTCCCATAAAAAAACGACCTACGTAAATAGGTCATGAAGAATCGGATGACTGATTCCTTCTGATCAGAATCAAGCGCACGGCTTCTTTGATCTCCTCCTCTGCTTTATGCATTGTTTCTTTATCATTTTTTTCTGGGGCGTGGATGCGGATGACTGATTCATTGACGTGTATAACCATGTCCTCACCTCACTAATGCATATGCTGGTATTGGGTGAGGACGAACCATTTTTATTTTTCATACGTATATCAAGTAACTTCAATTCAATGAGGTGGCAGCATGGAACGAATTGCAATGTATTTACGGAAATCCCGTGAAGATGTGGAGATGGAACGTGAAGGTGAAGACACCCTTTCCATTCACCGGACGCGGTTGTTTAAGTTGGCCAAAGAACGGTCGCTTAATATCGTTAAAGTGTACGAAGAGGTTGTTTCCGGTGACACGATTATTCACCGGCCGCAGATGATTCAGCTGTTAAAGGATGTGGAGGATCGTCAATATGATGGCGTGCTGTGTATTGATATGCAGCGTTTAGGCAGAGGGAATATGAAGGATCAAGGAATTATCTTAGAGACCTTCAAAGAATCGAACACGAAAATCATCACCGTCAACAAGACGTACGATCTGAATGATGAGTTCGACGAAGATTACAGTGAATTCGAGACTTTCATGGGACGACGCGAATATAAGATGATCACCCGGAGAATGCAAAGTGGCCGAACAGCGAGCATTGATCAAGGGAACTATCTCGGTACGTACGCTCCTTACGGTTATGACATTTGGAACAGAGGTCGGAAAGATCGGACATTGAAGCCCCACCCTACCGAAGCTGAGGTTCTAAAACGTATCTTCAAGTGGTACACTCATCCCGATCCAGAAATGCGCATTGGTGCGGCAGAAATTTGTAACCGGCTGAATGCTGAAGGTATTCCTTCAAAGCGTGGCGTTATGTGGGAGCCTTCCATGGTTCGTGGGATCCTGTCTAATCCTATATACACTGGCAAAGTTACCTGGCAAAAAAAGAAATACAAACGGCTGCCTGATGGTAGAAATGTTGTTAAGAAACAAAAGGACTACATGACAGCTGAAGGAAAACACGAGGCGTTGATCGATGAAGAGACCTTTGCGCTCGTTCGCAAATATGCTTCTCAATGGTCCCATGTTGTTCAGAAGCATAGAAAAGGATTAACGAATCCTCTTGCCGGCATTGTCAAATGCGGACATTGCGGACGATCGATGACACGGCGGCCTCATAAAACCCAGCCAACGCAGCTCCTCTGTCTTCACCAGAAGCACTGTGGAAGTAAGTCGTCTCAGCTACATTTAGTCGAGGGACGTATGCTTCAAGGTTTACGTGCGTGGATGAAGGATTACAGTGTCGAGGTTGGTGAAGTGAAACCGACAGACGATACTGAGGTTGTCAAACAATCGCTCGCTGCGGCAGAAAAGGAACTGGAAGAGCTTCGTAAACAGCAAGACAATCTCTACACTTTCCTGGAACGTGGCATTTACGATGAGGATACCTTTCTCGAGCGTCAGGCAAAGGTGGCCGATCGGATTTCGCGAACTGAACGTAGAATAACAGATTCTAAGCAAGAAATTAGAGACCTCCACCGAAGGAATGAAGCAAAGAACAACATCATTCCGCAAATTCAAAACGTCCTCGATGCTTATCACATGACCGACAACGTATATGAAAAAAACAACCTTCTGAAGGCGGTTTTAAATAAGGCCGTTTATAAAAAGGAAAAAGGCTGGTCTAAGGAAAGGTTCGACTTGGATTTGTTTCCTAAAATCGGGTCTCTTGACGATGTATAAACCCTAGTTGGGAACGAAATCAGCCTGTTAGATATTTTAAGAGCAGAAGACGAGGACGTCGTGGAGATGATTCAGCTGCATATGGAATTGGAAAAGATGAAATCATACTTACATGTTTTAGATGAGCGCGAAAAGATGTAATTGTGCAGCGGTTTGGACTTGGGGTTGAGGAAGAACGAACGCAAAAGGAAATTGCGAACGCTCTCGGTATTTCTCGTAGTTACGTCTCTAGGATTGAAAAACGGGCACTGATGAAGCTTTTTCATGAGTTTTACCGTAACCAGTCGTCTTGAGTGGAGCTGTGCAAAAAGAAATGAGTATTTAACAAAAAGCTGCACCTCAACGGCTCTGTCAATTCAACCGTTAAGGTGCAGCTTGTAAAAGATTAGTCTACATTTTCTTCATTTTGCTGATCGAGTGCTTTTTGTGCTTTCACTGAACGGCGAAAACTGAAAAATGATCCCGTCAGTGCGACCATCGTGCCAATCATCCACCATAGTTCAAATGAAGAAGCAGTTGGAACCCACACACCTAAATACATAAATACAGCAACTGCGAGCAACGTCATACCGTAATGTTTATAATCAAGTTTAATTGCTTCCAATGTTTTTGCTTGCTTTGACTCCATGTTACGCCGTCCCTCCTTATGTCCATTAAATTCAATGTAACATAGATTCATTGGTGAACCGAGAGAGGGTTAAAGGCAATGAAGCAAAAGGATGGTACTTAAAACACTTCTTTCCATTCTGCGCGACGATCTAACATGGCTTGTGCTTCTTTTTGTGCGCCCTCTAAGCTATGACTTGCCGCAAAACCACACTGCACTTCATTACATGCGGGTACTTCTGTCGCCTGAAGAACATCTTGTAATGTTTTTTCGACAACCGAACAAATGTGATCAACATTGTCTTCATTGAGTACAGAGAAATAAAAGCCCGTCTGACATCCCATTGGACCGAGATCGACAACGTCGTCATGGTGGTTTCTTGAGAATTCAGCCATCATATGCTCGAGTGAATGGAGCGAGGGCATTTCAATATGTTCTTTGTTTGGCTGGCAAAAACGAAGATCATATTTATAAATAACATCTCCGTGATGCCCTTCCACCTTCCCAGCCAAGCGAATGTATGGCGCCTTCACTTTCGTATGATCTAAGTTAAAGCTTTCAACGTTCAATTTTTTAGTCATTCATTTCACCAATCCTTTTACAAATTCATCGATGAGCTGAGCAGCGTTTTTCGAAGCGGTTTGCAAAAATTGTTCAAAAGATACATTTGATGCTTTTCCTGCGATATCAGATAGGGCGCGAATCATAACAAATGGGGTATTAAATTGATGACATACTTGAGCAATTGCAGCGGCTTCCATTTCAACAGCCATCACTTCTGGACACGCCTCTTTTACTTGTTGTACCTTTTGAGCCTCCTGCATAAACGTATCTGCGGATGATACGACTCCTTGAATCCCAGGAAGTTGATTGTCATGAGCGATAGCAAGCGCTTTTTTAGTATAGTCTGGGTCAGCGATAAATACTGGTGGCAACCCTGGAACCTGCCCTAATTCGTACCCGAAGGCGGTGACGTCAACGTCGTGATAACGCACTTGTTCAGCGATAACGAGATCGCCTACGTTGCAGTCGCTTGCCACACCACCAGCAGAACCAGTGTTAATGATCATGTCTGGTGCGTAATGGTGAATTAAAAGCGTTGTGCTCATAGCGGCATTGACTTTTCCTATGCCAGATTGGACGAGTGTGACATTCACACTGTCAATCGTTCCACGGGTAAACTGACAATGCGCAATTTTTTCTTCTTCGATGACAGTCATTTTTTCTTTGATAGCAGATACTTCTTCGTCCATAGCGCCAATAATTCCTACATGCATAAAAAAGCCCTCCTGAGTCGATTCATCTCTCTTTGTTTGTCCATGCTATTGTATCAAAGAACTACTTTGCTTTGCTACTTAACGATGTTTCTCAGAAATACAGGCAAACAAATGGCATAATGACATAGAATCACTGTTATGTCCCATTGGTATAGGTTTTCAGCTGTCGTCTTTTACTTGAATCTTGGCTGGACAAGTGTTTGCAAATCGTTCTGAAAACCGACGGAATCTTAAAATCGATTCTGCGGGCTTTGCTGATCGCTTGGTGTGATGATTTAACAGATCCAGTTGTGATTGCTGCCATGAAACTAGCAGCTAAACGAGGTGGGAATTCCTTTGCCTACTTGGAGACGATTTTTAAAGACTGGGCAAATGCCAATATCCGCACTGTTGATCAAGCTCGAGCATATGAGAAGTCTAAGGGAAAGCGTAAAGACAACACCATTCCCTTTAGAAAACACCAGAGCAATCGCTATGAATCATTGTTCGACGAACTGAGGAAGGAGGGAGCAAATGACCAATGAACAGGCTGTCGAGGTGCTTGAGACGATCGCAGAGCTTTATCCAAAGTTTGATTTAAATAAGCGCAAAAAGAATGTGATTCGGACTACTTACTTTATACTCCGATGGTACTATTGATAGTATTGGGACTCAACTAATTTTTAGTAAGATCCCCTAATTATTCTCATTGAATACAGAACAAATATTCGCATATAATAAGAACAAACGTTCTTTGGGGGTTGAACCATGCGAATAGGTGAGACGATCAATATCATATACATGGCAGGCGACGGCAGCTTTACTAAGCGAAGAGTTAAGATACTGGCGGTCACTGATCAATACATTAGAGGGATGTGCCAAACAAAGCGAAAAATAAGAACCTTTCGGAAGGAGAACATTCTTGGCGTTCGAAAGGTGGCACCGGCTTCATGAAAAGAGACCCTCGTGATTATAAAGATTTTAATCATATCTTGTGGGAACGCTCGTTCATATTGCCTGAGCATAAACGGGCGTTGCAACGCTATTACGAAGACTCGTCTAGGCAGGAGCCGCCAGCTATTGCAGAAGAGCTTGCTGAAGAGCACTATCAACTACTAAAGAAAGCTGTAGAGGAAGGGGCGAGGGTTTCCATTCGGTTTTGGAGACAGAGGGACGGTCAGTACCAGGAAGTATCTGGCGTGCCGCGCAACTTAGACAACATATTTCTGACAGTTGAAATTAGAGATCATTACATTGTTGTGGAATATATAACTCATTTATCGCTGGAGGGTATGGAATGGTGAAAGTCATTAATTAAGTATAAGCCGAGGATATTAAAAATGCCCCAATTCAGGGGCTTTTGCTAATCAAAACAGAAATTCTTTATTTTGAAAATCCTTAACAACCTCGTTCATTACAAGGTTTATCATGTGTCCTGCGTTAGAAAAATTGATATACTCCCAGAAATATGCAACAATTTCAGCACATACTCGTATATTAAGAAAGAGTGAAAAAATGGGAGGCTTTTAGATGATAGACAAAAACCGAACCAGAAAATTAGTTACTGGTCTCATTTTGGTGTTTGTCACCTTAGCAGTAGGTTGTTCTAATGATTCGAATGATCGTAAGGAAGCAATTAAAACAGTGTTAACAACGCAGTTGACTGTTCCGAATGAGGAGTTGCAGCACATTTTAGAGGATCCCATCGGACCAGAAGCAAACACTGAGTTAACTCAATTTTATGAAGAGAATTATAAGGCTTTCTTTACAAAAAGTGGGTACGAGGAATTCACTCGCACGTATGCATCTTATTTTGATGGGTTTGTAAGTCGTCATAATTATCGTACAGAAGTGGAAGAAGTAGCTGTAAGTGAACACGATATGATCAAAAACGGTTATGATTTTTCTGTAAGCTTAGCGTATGAAGGCGATGGGGAAAAAGGTGTCGCAAAAGTAATTGGTGTTGCTCATTTAGATGATGAAGGGAAAATCGCTAGGATGCGGTACGTTAAAGATGAGATGTTCGATATGTTGCGTTCAAAGTAAATTTGAAGATCCAGCAGCTAAAGTAGTTAAAATTAACAAAAAGTTCTAAAATGGTTACGATGTAGTCATAGGCCTGCCTAAATGTAGGTCTTTACTGATCAATACATTTCTTATTGCCTGCCGGTTAATGCATTTCCTTCAAGGAAGGAGTGGGTATAAATCAAAGTTTTATAAGAAAAGGGTGGGGAAGGTGAATAGCTTAATATCCGTGATCCTTGCTTGGGTTTTTGGAATTGGGGTGGTTCGTACGTGATTCCTGTAAATTACAGTGGTAAAGAAGTTATTTATAAGTTCGAGCCAATTCACGGCTCATATGAAGAGTTAACGAATCACTAGGAGTCATTTTGTACATAATTGCTGAAACCAGCCTGAACTCTAACAAGTTTTGAGTAGTCGATCAAGGGAGTTGATTAAATTTACAAAAAACAAGAAATATTGACTAAGATTGACTATATTTTACTAAATTGTAAGAATTTTTAATTGTTTACTAGATCCGTGTTTATGATTGCCCGTGTTTTCGATACAATTACGCTTTTTAGATTAGGCAATTATTATATGCAGAATGTATCGTTCATTCCATAACATGCCGCCTTAATTTTGAGCAATTTTTATAACTCCTCTTTTTTCAATGAAATACATAGTCATAATATTTGGGGCGATTTGCCTTTTTTATTTACAATTAGCCTCAGCCTTCTAAGCTGTTGCTCAGTTCTTATTGAGTGCCCTTTTGAAGAGTGAGGTTTTTGCTGATACAAACCATATATATATAAACCCAAAGAGGGAATTCATTCCCTTCCTTATCCTGTCCGATCGGTCGTGAAGGGAAACATCTTTTTTGTCTTCTTCATCGCGCGCAAGTGCATCAGTATTTCATTTTCTATACAGCGTGCTGCATAAGTGGCGAGCTTCGTTCCTTTGCCTTTCGAATAGCTTTCAATCGCTTTAATTAAACCTATAGTTCCAATTGAGATAAGGTCCTCTTGCTCCTCTGTTGTGTTTTCAAACTTTTTAACAATGTGAGCGACTAGTCGTAAATTGTGCTCAATTAACCGGTTTCTTGCATCTTCATCTCCCTCAGCCAGTCGGTCTAAATAATAAGATTCCTCTTTTGGAGATAATGGCTGGGGAAATGCATTGTTTTTCACATAGGAAACAAATAAAAGCATTTCTTTAATCGCAAGCCCAATCGACGTTATTAACAGTCAGCACACCCCCAAGGACCTTTTCCTTTACCCTATGCAAAGCTGGGCTCGTCTGTGTCTGTCCCGCTTAAATTGTGCTTTGTGAGGGGCATAAGGAAGGGGGCTGTGGGTATATATGTTCATGGGAAGATTGATAAAAGCGAGCAAAGGCAATAATTTTGTCTATATTTTAGTAGATAGCAAACCAACATAACTGCGCGGTTCAAAAAGTTTGAATTACCACAATGCCTTCTTTATACAATTTGTTGTACTTAAGTCTCATGACGGAGTGGAGCTCATTCCAGATGCTTACTGAGTTCAATTCACAGATACTTCTTCGCCTTCAATGATCATTATGTCGTTATTCTTCCAAACGTATTCAATCTCTTGTTTTTGACTTGCTAAGTTGTAAATCTGCTTTGTAAACCATAGCGGTCCATTCTTTTCAAATACGTAATGATTAGATCCCATAGCGCCGCCTTCGTAAAGGTAAATATCAATTGTTACTTCTCCTTGAGGTGATACTGTAGATTCCAAAAACGTTACATTAGGAGAGAACATTGTATGAAAAAAGAATCCTGCAAAAATTGTGACTAGTATCAAGAACGATAATATTAAATTTAAAATGATAGAAATTTCTTATGGTTTTTCATTAAATTAATCAGATTAACTGTTATAGAGATTAAAATTAACAACAATAAGATAATTAATATATTGAGCGTTGATGCAACAGCCCAAGTATGATATTTAAGGGAATAGATGTGGTAAGAAAGCAACAGTACTATCGATACCATGATTAAAGGTGATGCGTTTAAATATAGTTTTCTCATTTGCAACCTCAATTCTGAAGTATTTGCAGCAGAATTATTACTAGCATCCGATGTGCTTATAAAGACTAGACTAGGATAAAACGATCAATGAAAAAGTCGATCAATTTTGGTGACGATTACCATTTCACTGGTTTTAATGCTAACTAATAAATAGGGCAGTGTATAATTTGCCAACCCTTAAAGTCACCTTGTTCACTCTTTGACTGCCTTAGACTTTGGGAATTTTTAATTAGATATTATGCCTTAAGCAAAACTGTGATCTCCCCATGCCTACAGCATTTCTATTATCGGTGTGCTTATCCTTAATAAACACTGTCCGTACTCATAGTTAAAGACGTAACCACCTTAGTATCTGAATAGGTCAAGGTAGTTTATCTTCTGATTAGTGCTATTTTCGTTCACCATGACTTTTCAACTCCTAGCCCAAATATGATGGAAAACGCTATGCCTGCAGTTTTAGCGGTCTCCAACGCTAAATATGCTGACTGTATCCTTGGAACAGATTAGGATATGAAAAAGCTCAGATAATTGTAAATAAATGAGATGGGCCAAAACACTTGTAAGCAGAAGGGGAACATCGTGATCAAAAGAAAATATTTTGTTGGTCGCGATTACTAGAGAATGTGTGTTGACTCTAACATAACAAGAAAAAATTTAGTATATTGGGCGGTTATCTAACGATCAGAAAGGCACCTTAATACATATCATGCTACAGAAAGTGAAAAAACCGCCGAATATGGCGGTTTTTTATCCTCTTTTTTTCTCTTTCGCTTGCTTTTTTTCTACATCGGAATGTAGAGCGTTGTGTATAGAATTTCTTGATAGCGGGATATGGGTTAAATACGCACTACGGCCGATCATGTGCGCTGAAACAGGTGCAGTTAATGTAACAAAAATGATCCCGATGAGTAATTTACCACTCATGATGCCTTCAATGGCAAGGAAGTAGATAAAGCTTCCAAGCAGGACACCAATGACGCCAAGTGTCGCACTTTTTGTTGCCGCATGCAGCCGATTATAAATATCAGGAAACCTTAGCATACCAAGGGAGCCCGAAAAGAGAAAGAAACAGCCAATTAGTATGAGAACACTAACGAGAATTTCGCTCAATAACAACACCCTTTACTAAGAATTTCGCCAATGCGACTGTGCCGATGAAAGTTAGAATGGCAATCAATAAAATAACATCATTAAAATGAATCGTTGATAAGCGGATGGCTAGTAGACCAGCCATAGCAATTAAGTTAATACCAAGAGTATCTAAGGCTGCCGCTCGATCGGGTAGTGTCGGACCAATGATGACACGAATGAGCAGCATAGCAATAGAGACGCTAACGATAATTAACCCAATACTTGTAGAAGCCATAAGGATTGGTGTTCCCGTCATCTTAGATCAACTCCAGAATGAGTTTTTCAAAGGATTGTTTAATATTTTTTGCAGCCGCTTCTGTAGATTGAATATTCATTGCATGAATGTAAATAATCTTCCGGTCGTCTGATACGACTAGTGACAGTGTGCCAGGGGTTAAAGAGATCAAGTTGGCTAGCAACGTAATCTGCCAATTTTTTTGTAAATCCGTTTGGAGTCTAAATATCCCTGGTTGAGTATTCATCTTTGGAGAATAGACGACTTTGACGACATCCCAGTTTGCAACGAGCAGCTCACGGACAAAGAGGAAGAAGAGGCGGATCATAGCCCACAATGTTTTTCCGTAGAAACGCCCGGGAATGAATCGGCGTAGTATGAATAAGAGCAGAAGGCCAATTACATAGCCTACTGTAAGTGTGACAAAGGTATAGCTCTCTTGTAAAAACATCCATAAAAGAGCGATGATGACGTTTAACATCATTTGAAGGGCCATCGGACGTCTACTCCTTTAACACAGATTGAATATACGATTCTGGGTCGAGCAAGTAGCCACCAACTTCAAGAATTGCCGGCATAAACCATTCTGCACCAAGACCGAGCACAATTGATAGTGAGACAAGCAAGATGGCTGGTGTAAGTTTACGGCTTTTTAAAGGTGGCAGTGAAGCGATGTTTTCAGAAGTCTCGCCCCAAAATCCCCAGATAAAAATACGCATAACAGAAAATAATATTAGCAAACTCGTTAGTAAGCCAATGCCTGTTAAGACATAATATCCTTCTTCAACGGCACTTTGCAGCAACAGATACTTACCAATAAATCCACTGAATGGCGGTATTCCAGCTAACGCAAGGCAAGCGATGAAAAATAGCCAACCTAATCCCGGTGCTTTTTTCATAACACCTTGAATTTGTCGAAGATCTGATGTACCGCTGTATTGAACGAGCAAACCGATGAGAATAAATAAAGCGGCTTTAATTACCATGTCATGTACTAAATAAAACACACTTCCTGATAGAGAGAGTTCGGTTGCAACCCCGATGCCTAACAAGATATATCCTACAGCAGGGATAATATTATAGGCGATAATCAGCTTCACATTTTTAGTTGATAGGGCGCCAATGACCCCGAATATCATCGTAAAGCCGGCAATGTATAGAAAAAGCTGATGCGTATATGACGTGTCTTGTACGAAGACGAGGGTAAACATTCGCATGATCGAATAAATGCCGACCTTTGTCAGTAACGCACCAAATAGGGCAGATACGACCGGTGTCGGAGCGGCATAAGAGTGCGGAAGCCAAGTGTACAAAGGAAACAACGCACTTTTCGTAGCAAAGACGGTAAATAATAAAATTGCGACGACCGTCATCGTGCCAGGTTGGTTCAACTGTGGAACACGTTCGGCAATTTGAGCCATATTGACTGTACCAGTCATGCTATAAACGAAAGATACTGTCATTACAAAGACAATCGATGAAAAAAGGTTAATCAAAATGTACTTTACGGATTCTCGGAATTGGACACGTTTTCCACCGAGTACAATTAAACCATATGAAGCCATAAGAAGTACTTCAAAAAAGACAAAAAGGTTAAATAAATCCCCAGTCAAAAACGAGCCTGCTACACCGAGAATTAATGAATGAAAGAAGAAGTAGAAATACGACGTTTCAATTAATTTTGTTAATGAAATGCAAGCATAAAGAAATGAACTGAATGCGATGATGAACGTCGTTAATACAAGAATGACTGATAACGGATCGGCGACAAACACAATGCCATAAGGTGCGACCCAGTCTCCAAATTCAAGGGTGAAAGCACCGTCCGTAAAAACGCGATAAGCCATCCAGGCACTTCCTGCCAAACTTAAGCATAGCGTAATGAACGTAATCCCACGGTTCAAACGAATGCGTTTAGGAAAAAAAGCTGTCAAAATTGCTGCGATCAAAGGAAATAGAATTGGCAAAATGATTAGGTTGCTATTCATCGTCAGTACCTCTCAATTGATCAACTTGATCGGTTTTTACTGTTTTGTACGTTCGGTATGCTAACACGAGTAAAAAGGATGTGACTCCGAACGAAATGACAATGGATGTCAAAATTAGCGCTTGTGGTAAGGGATCCGTGTATTGCGAAATGCTATCATCAAGCAGAGGCGGTGCCCCTTTCTTCAATCCCCCCATTGTCAAAATCATTAAATGGGCACCATGTGAAAGCAAAACCGTTCCAATGACGACCTTTAATAGTCTTTTTTCCATTAGCAGGTAAACTCCAGAAGCAAATAAAAGTCCTGCAAGAATTGAGACAGCATATTCCATCGCTATTTCAACTCCTCTCGATCGCGTACTTTGATCATTACGTATATCCCAATCGCAGCTAGACCGAGTACAGCAATTTCAAGCATTGTATCCAGTCCACGCATGTCGACAAGAATGGTGTTTACGACGTTTTTACCGCCGCCAAGTGTATACGATGTTTCCAAAAAGTACGCAGAAATTTTTTCGAATTGATCGCCGAACCGGAAAGAAGAGATTCCAGTGACTGCAACAATCACGCCTACACCAACAGAGAGCACGATTTGTAATATTTTACGTATCGGTGCTTTTTTACCTGGTTTTTCTAGACGTGGCATATGTGCAAAACAGAGTAAGAATAACGCTACCGTCACAGTTTCGATGACAAGCTGTGTGAGAGCAAGGTCGGGAGCCCGGAACATGACAAAAAGCAGGGCAACGCCATAACCTGTAACGCCAATGACTAGAATTAAGGCAATGCGGTGGTGGATAAATAGTGTGACAATCGCACTTAGTCCGATGACGAGCAAAATCAACCATTCATACCATTCGACTGAGGCAAGCTGACTGCTCATGAAATCCAATGGCATTTTCTCGACGATCGTATACCCGACAACACCGACAAAGAAAACGAGTATGATTTGGAAATAGTCCGTTAGTGAGCCCGTCATAATCCGACCGTTCACTCGTGACGAACCAGCTTCTAAAGAATAAACTAAACCGTCAAATAAACGGTTACCGCTCGCTTTGCCTGGGAGAATTCGATACATTCCATCAAGTCGTTTACGGAAGAAGTAAACAAGTATTCCTGCGGTAGCGACTAGACAAGAAAGTAAGAACGGTAAATTGAAAAAGCCGTGCCAAAAATAGATGTCCGTAACTGCTTTTCCGCCTAATATACTTTCTGTTGCTGGGGCAAGTAGAACGCCAGCTATTAGGTTAGGGAATAAACCGATAACGATCACTAACGCGACAAGAATGCTAGGAGAAATGAGCATGCCAGCAGGTGCTTCGTGAGGCTTGTTTGGAAAGTCAGCCTCATCTTTAGAGCCTGTGAATGGTCTAAAGAAGAGAAACATGCTGTAGGCAAAGGTGAAAATGCTACCGAAGACCGCAAAGATCGGAACATACGGTGCAACAGCTGCTTGTAAGCTTCCTTCTTTGGCAAGCTCAGTTGCTGCTGTAAAAAACATTTCTTTACTTAAGAAGCCGTTTAGGATCGGCATCGGTACGCCAGCCATGGAAAAGGTCGCGATGAGCGTAAGCGTAGCAGTAATCGGCATAAATGTAAGTAGGCCTCGCAGCCTGCGGATATCACGAGTTCCTGTTTCATGATCAATAATTCCAGCCACCATAAAAAGACTTCCTTTAAAGGTAGCATGGTTGAAAATATGGAACACAGCGCCGAGAATTGCCGTACTTGAGCCAAATCCTAGCATGGCCATGATCATACCAAGCTGGCTGATCGTTGAATAGGCAAGGATCGCTTTTAAATCCGTTTGTTTAAGTGCTAAGTAAGAGCCCCAGCACAGTGTGAGTAACCCGACGCCAGTAACAAGTATGAAGAAGAGGTCACTTGGCGTAAAGGCCATTGAGAAACGGGCAACTAAATACAATCCGGCTTTAACCATTGTCGCTGAATGTAAATATGCAGAGACAGGTGTAGGTGCCTCCATCGCATCAGGTAACCAAATATGGAATGGAAACTGAGCAGATTTAGCGAATGCTCCAAACAAAATTAATATGAGCATGACAGGAAAAAGCGGGTGCTCAAGAATTGTTTCAGTTTGTAAGAGCAACGTTCGAATGGAGCTTGTTCCGGTAACGTGTGAAAGCATGAAAAAGGCTCCAAGCATTGAAAGGCCACCGGCAACCGTAATAAGCAATGATTTTTGCGCACCATATCTGGCTTTATCTCGGTGGTTCCAGAAACCAATTAAAAGAAACGAGGAGATACTCGTAAGCTCCCAGAATGTGTATAACACGAAGAGGTTGTCAGACAATACGATTCCGAGCATAGCACTCATAAAAATAAGTAAGTATGTGTAAAAGTGCCCTAGCTTTTCAGAAGTATGTAAATAAAAGATGGAATATAAGATCACAAGCGAACCAATTCCAGTAATTAAAAGACTAAATAGAAGCGCAAGTCCATCAGCATACACATCAAAATTGATGTTTAAGCTTGGAATCCAATGGAGTGAGGCAAATAACGGGGCCTGGGATACTCCTGGTAAAATTGAGATAAAATAAATGAACAATAGAGCTGGTAATGGCAAAATAAACCATCCGGTATGAATCGTCCGTTTCCAACGGGCGAACAATCCGGCAAACAATGCATACATAAGTGGTAAAACGATTGCCACATGCAGTAAATGCATACGCAAAAACCTCCTTCAATAGCTGACGTGCAATACGTTTATTTTACGCGGAAATGTGTTGGAATTACAAGCATTAGACGTTTAAATCAAAGAAGCAAACGGGGGTTAAAGATGAATTTTAGAAGGTTTCTATAGCTCCTCTTCCTATATATATAACCAACTTTTAAAATAAAATAAAAAAACTTTATCAAGACGATATTTTATCTATGGCTATTGAAAATAAAAACCCCTTTTTAAAAAGGGGAATGGTAATTGATACACTAAGATCCTCATTTGTTGTAGCTCGTTCCTCTTTTCTTGCTAGATTACGGAGCAATAGATAGGATGATATAAACAAATGAGTGTAGACAAAATCGCTTTGGATTTTATCTACACTCTGATGAAGGATTCTATTATACGTCAATATGAAGTGGTGATCATTTTATTCGAATTCAATTTCAATGAACGACGGCGAATTTCCTCTTCAATCAATTTGATAAATTCAGGGTTTAACTGCAGCTGGCTCGCTTTCAGAAAAGATTCAACTAACAATTCGTCTGATAAATGCTTCATGCCAAACCCTCCCTTTTTGAAAAAATCGTCATACATTCGATGAAGATGCATATTCTATATGATTATGTTCACTACAATAGCACGAATCATTCATCAGAACAACTGTTCTTGTATCCACAGGTGTGAGTGGATAACCTGTGAATTTAATGTGTACAAGCCATTTTAAATGCAGTCTGGCAAGGTTGTTATTGTGAGTAAACTTATACACAAAACACATATTGCAAGAATTGTCGAAAAGTTTTCATGTTTTTTAGTCAGAGAAATGTGTGTTCTAAGTGCTGATTCTCTTTGTCATTATACCGGTCATTCGATATGATACTATAGAGAGCAGTGATTGAGGTGGGTGAGCAAAATGAAATGGTTTTTACCGGATCAACATGTGCAGAATGTCTTTGAAATATCTCCGAAGAAATTAAAGCAACAAGGAATTAAAGGTATTATTACAGATTTGGACAACACATTGGTCGAATGGGACCGAGAGAGCGCTACTCCAGAGTTGGAGGAATGGTTTCGTGCGATGCAGTCCAACCATATTCTAGTAACAATTATTAGCAACAATTCTAAAGGACGAGTGACGTTTTTTCGGAGCCAGTCGGCGTTCCTTTTATTTATAAAGCTAGAAAACCGATGGGAAAAGCCTTTAGAAAAGCGTTGAAGGATATGGGATTAAAAAAAGAAGAGGTCGTCGTCATTGGAGATCAGTTGTTGACAGATGTCGTTGGTGGAAACCGTGCAGGAATGCGCACGATCCTCGTAGTCCCCGTATCTAAAACAGACGGTTTTTTTACGAGAATTAACCGTCAAGTAGAGCGTCGTATATTAGCCTTTATGAAGAAAAAAGGTATGATCAAATGGGAGGATTAGCTTTTGACATATGTAAATGATCACTATTGCGCTGGGTGTGGTGTTCATATCCAGACAGAAAACGAAAAAGAGCCAGGGTATGTTCCTGCTTCTGCATTAGAAAGAGAAACGATTGTTTGCCGGCGTTGTTTTCGCTTGAAGAATTATAATGAAGTCACCCCTACGTCTATAGGTGAAAAGGAGTTTCTGGCGATTGCCAACGACTTGGCTTCAAGGAAGGCATTAATTGTGAAAATCGTAGATGTCTTTGATTTTCATGGAAGCTGGATATCAGGCATTAAACGGTTTGCAGGAAATAATGATATATTGCTTGTTGCGAATAAGGCTGATTTATTACCAAAGTCAGTCAAAAAGATAAAGGTAGAGCAATGGATGAGAACGCAGGCAAAAGAGTGGGGCGTTCCTCTTTGCGATGTTGCGCTCATTTCCGCAGATACTGGAAATGGGTTGGAAGAAGTAGCAGGGAAAATTGATCGATATGCTACGGGTAAGGATGTCTATGTTGTCGGCTGTACGAATGTTGGAAAATCGACGTTCATTAATCAGCTTATTCGAGCATTTGGTGCAGAGGACGAGGCGACATTAACGACTTCTGCGCATCCTGGTACAACACTGGGTCTCGTTGATATTCCTTTAGATCATGATCGGACGATGTTTGATACACCGGGCCTCATTAATCATCATCAAATGGCTCATGTCATCTCTCAAAAAGCGTATAAAAAAGTATTTCCTAAAAAAGAGATAAAGCCAAAAATATACCAACTGAACGAAGGACAAACGCTCTTTTTTGCCGGCTTGGCTCGCCTAGATATAGCTGGAGGAGAAGCAGATGTCATTTGCTATTTCTCCAATGAGCTGTATATTCACCGGACAAAGACTGATAACGCAAGTGAGTTATATGAAAAGCAGCTCGGTGATTTACTGCAGCCGCCTTTTAAAGCTGACTTATCGGCATTTCCGGCGCTTCAGGAAACGAGTTTTGGCATGATCGACAACAAAATGGACATTGTCTATTCCGGGCTTGGCTGGGTGACGATTTTACCCAAATCATCTGTACAAGTGCATGCACATGCGCCAAAAAATGTTGGGGTTTTTAAAAGAGAAGCATTGATTTAAAAGGGGGAGGCTTTGTGCAATTGAAGTTATTTGGTTTAATTGGGCATCCTGTAGGCCATTCATTATCACCCATGATGCAAAATCGTGCGTTTAAGCACATTGATTTCCCAGGGATCTATATTGCCTATGACGTAAAACCAGAAAATCTAACTACGGCGGTCGCTGGTCTAAAAGCGCTTGGTTGTGAAGGATTTAATGTAACGATACCGCATAAAGTGAATGTCATGCCTTTGCTCGATGAGGTTTCAGAAGAGGCAAAAGCATTAGGTGCAGTCAATACTGTTGTGAGAGAGAATGGGCGGTTTGTTGGTTATAATACAGATGGTGTAGGGTATTTGCGATCACTTGAGCCTGAGTTACCAGCACCAATCGAGTCGTTGAAAATATTAATGCTCGGTGCTGGCGGGGCAGCACAAGCGTTGTTTTTAACGTTGGTCAATCAACGTCCCAAAGTATTAGACGTCGTAAATCGCTCGTCGCACAGGGCAGAGCAGCTGATCCAATCGTCACCGAACCCTTCCGTCCATCACGTTTTTTCTTATGATGAAGCAGAGCAGCGTTCAGGTGAATATGATGTTATCATTAATACAACTGCGGTTGGGATGAGTCCAAATACAGCGGAACGACCCCTTGCTTTAACCAATGTTCGTCCTGGAACAGTCGTTAGTGATATCGTCTATAATCCTTTAAAAACAGCATTTTTAAAAACCGCAGAAGAAAAGCAGTGCCGTATACATGATGGTGTAGGTATGTTTGTCGGTCAAGGCGCATTAGCGTTCGAGCGATGGACGACACAAAAAGCACCGGTTAAAGAAATGCGGGAAACTGTACTACAAGCATTGAAAAGGTGATGAAATGAACTCTTTAACGAATAAGCAACGACGATATTTACGCAGTAAGGCGCACCATCTTCAATCTATTTTTCAAGTAGGTAAGCAAGGTGTCACAGATGAATTGGCGAAGCAGCTTTGTCTTGCATTAGAAGCAAGAGAATTAATCAAAATGAACGTATTAAACAATGCAGAGGTCGATGCGAAGGAAGCGGCTGAGCTACTTGAGGAAAAAACAGGCGCTGAGGTTGTGCAAACGATTGGCAATGTTATCGTTCTTTATAAAATGTCAGAGAAAAATCCAACGATTCAATTGCCATGAAACACATCGGGCTGTTTGGCGGAACCTTTGACCCGCCGCATATTGGTCATTTGATGATTGCACAGGAAGTTCAGGTGGCATGTCAGCTCGATGAAATTTGGTTCATTCCCGCCCGAAAACCACCTCATAAACAACATAAGGAAACAACAGAGGGAAAGCACCGTTTACGGATGATTGAGCTGGCTACAAAGCATAATCCGCTTTTTAATGTTAATGAAATTGAGTTTGAACATGATCTCTCATATACAGTAGACACAGTGACTATGCTCCAAGAAAAATGGCCGGAATATACGTTTTCCTTTATCATCGGTGCAGATATGGTTGAAGGGCTAGCAAAGTGGAAGGACATTGATCGATTGATAAGTAAAGTTCAATTCATCGTCGCAAAGCGTCCAGGATACTGTTTACGGAGCGTGTACCCATTGAAGGAAGTAGACACTCCGGAGATTGCGTTATCATCCACCTGGCTAAGAAAGCGTTTGGGAACGAAAAAACCAGTGAAATATATGCTTTGCGAAGAAGTTTTGTCTTACATTAAGGAGCATGATTTATATGTACAGCTTAAAGAAGGCTGAGGATTATGTAACGCCAAAATTGACGGAGGCCAGAAAAAACCATACGCTTGGCGTAGTGGAAGCAGCTGTCGAATTGGCGAAGCGTTATGGAGCTGATGAAGACAAAGCAGCATTGGCAGCGATGCTGCATGATGTAGCAAAGTGTCTGCCTCCTGAGGAACAAAAGGAATATTTACAAGCGAAAGGGATAGGGCATGACCTTCTTCAGTTTCACCACAATACTTGGCATGCGGTCGTTGGTGCTCATATGGTTTTCGTTGAGTTAGGTATTGATGATGAAGATATTATACATGCTATTCGGTATCATACGACTGGGCGCGCAGGTATGAGTTTGCTGGAAAAAATTATTTTTATAGCTGATTATATTGAGCCAAACCGTCGCTTTGAAGGAGTGGACGGCGTAAGAGATTTAGCGGAACAGTCATTGGATGCTGCTATTATCCAAGCGTTATCCAATACGATTGGCTATTTAGTGAATGCAAACCAAACGGTGGCACCAGATTCATTTTTAGCATATAACGATACAATTTTACAGAGAAAATGGCGGGTTGAAGTGACTTCGAAAAGACAATCATAATTGAAAACGAAAGGGGAATTGCTTTTTGACCGATACACAACTCTTAAAAATGCCTGTACAAGCTGCTGATGATAAGAAAGCCCATGAGATTGTTGTCTTAGACATGCAAGGAATATCACTTGTTGCTGACTATTTTCTTATCTGTCATGGTAATTCAGAAAAGCAGGTTCAGGCAATTGCAACAGCGATCAAAGATAAAGCAAACGAGCAAGGGATAGGTATTCAGCGAATGGAAGGCTATGAGCACGCACGCTGGGTTCTTGTCGATCTTGGAGGTGTTGTTTGTCATATTTTCCATCACGAAGAACGGCATCATTATCAATTGGAAAAGCTTTGGGGCGATGCTACCTATGTAAATATTGACGAATTTTTAACACCTTCGTCTGCTGCATCTTCATATATATCCAGGTGATTAAACGATGAGTTATAGTGAATTTGCGTACGTATATGACGCGTTAATGATCGATGCTCCTTATGATGAGTGGCTTGCTCTCGTGCGAGAGGAATGTCATGAGAAGAACCTTCGTGATCAACACATCTTGGATATCGCATGTGGAACCGGCGTTTTTGCTGAACGATTAATTCGTGAAGGCTTTAACGTGACCGGAGTTGATCAATCTGAGGAAATGCTTACAGTTGCTAAACGCCGCCTTCCGCAATCTCTTTTTATTTGTCAAGATATGCGAGCGCTTGATGTAGGTCAGGCGTACGATGGAATCACGATTTTGTGTGACTCACTTAATTATTTACTGTCCATTGAAGAATGGGAGCAAACCCTTGTGGCCGCTTTTAACCACTTAAAACCTGAGGGATGGTTGATCTTTGATGTCCATGCCACACAAAAAATAGAGAGCTTTATTCATGATGGGACTTACGCTCTTGCTGAAGACGACATTTCATATATTTGGCATTCCTTTGAGGGGAGCGAGCCTCTTAGTGTCTCGCATGAACTATCTATTTTTGTTCAGGATGAGCAGGATGAATGCAAATATCATCGTTTTGATGAGGTCCATGAGCAAAGAACATTTGAGTATGCGGAAATTGAAGGTGTCGTTTATTCATCTGGCTTTAAAATTACAAAAAGACTTACTGATTTCGAGGCAAATAAGTCAATTGATGAAGGGGAGCGGTGGATTTTTTGCTGTCAAAAGCGGTAAATAATGCTCCTTACATGTAAAGGTTTCATGAAGGAAATGAAGAGGGCGTCTTGTGTTCCACAGGGCGCCCTTTACTACGATTGCTTATTCGAATAGACAGTGTCGTGGATAACAGTCGATTTTTTCAGAATGTTGAAGGATTTTCTGTTAACGTGACGAATGATATAGAGCAAGCCCACTCATTTCACTTTTTGCTGTTCAATATGCTTCCTTTCTTGATTGTATTTTTCATGTGTTCGTCTGAACATATGATGAAACATCTCTCCAACACCTTCCTCTAATGCTTCTAACCCAACGCCAGTAATCCCACCTTGCACGGTCACCTTTTCCTGAAGTGTCTCTAACGTATACACATTCTCTTCAAGTAACTTCCCCATACCGATCAGCATTCCACTCGATAGCGCTACGGCTTCTTCTTTAGAAATGGACGTTGTATCAACGGCGGCATCATTCATTTTTTGGAGCAGAAAGCTGATAAATGCTGGTCCGCAGCATGCAATGTCAGACGCGACCCGGGTAATATCATCGTTGATTTGCATTGGCTGAGAAATCGTTTGTTGCAGGCGCAGAAGCTTTTCCTTTGCTGCTTCAGTGCACGACTTTCCAAAGGTAACGAGTGAAAGCCCAGACCGTGCGCGATTTGTAATACTCGGAATAACACGTGCAACGTGACACGACACAATTGATTCAATTTCCTCTGTTGTGACTGGACTTGTAATCGAAACTAAAATTGAATTATTCCTTAGTGCAGGTTTAATGCTTTGAATGACAGGAATAATATCTAACGGCTTAACACAAATAAAATGAATATCTGTTTTTCTTACAGTATCAATTGCCTGAGATTCAACGTGAATCCCGCGTATCCGTTCCTTTAACCGAAGCGCTTTTCGGGAGTTCGATTATAGACGTGTACATCCTCTGGCCAGACGGCGTTTCCCTCGACAAAAGCTTGCACAAGGGCACTTCCCATATTTCCTGTACCTATAAATCCTAGCTTCATCGCAGCCCCTCCTCTTTTACGACGACTCTCACATTCCGATGCGGCGCTTACACAATCACCATATGCGTTTTGCTCGTCAACTATACATGATTGAGGTGATCGATCGACGTGAACTTGCAAAGAAAGCACATGACGTGGGTCGTGTGTCTTATTGTAGTCTTATTAGGCGTGATTTGGTTTAAAACAAACAGTGCTATTCCGGTAACGCCATCTAGCCCTTTTTTAGAGGAAGATCAACAAAACGCACAAGCAGAAAAAGCTGCAAACGAACAAGGTCACTCAGGCTCCCGTGTCTATGTAGATATAAAAGGGGGTGTGGTGGAGCCAGGTGTTTACGTCATGTCAGCGGACCAGCGTGTAAAAGATGCCATTGAGATGGCAGGTGGTTTAACTAGCAATGCTGATACGAGCACATTGAATCTTGCGATGCGTCTTCAGGACGAACATGTCGTCGTTGTCCCTGTAAAACTAAGCCAGGAAGGCCAAGCCTCTCAACCTGAGGTACAAAGCTATGATCCTGTTTTAAACGAGCTAAACACGTCTGATCAGGCAACAATTGAGTCATGGCCTGGGATTGGGCCTAAAAAAGCAGGTGCGATCTTACAGTATCGAGAAAAGAATGGCTCTTTTCATACGACGGAGGAACTATTAGAGGTGGATGGCATTGGGGAGGTAACGTTTGAAAAAATCATCCGACATTTGGAAGGCGACTCAGCCCCTTGATGCCTTTATTAGGGTTTGTTGTGCTCTTAAGCACGTGGTGGGCGTTGGAGGGATTTTCTACCGGGTGGTTTATTACTGGATGTGTTTTTATTTCTGCCTTCTACGTGCAATGGAAGCGAACGATGTTCAAAAGAAACCTATGCTTAGCCGTGGCTTTTGTTGCTGTCGCTTTTGCAGGGTGGGCTTATATCGTAGATGAAAGCAACCAGACAATCATCGAACCAGACGTTCAGAAGCTGACAGGTGTAGTGGTTTCTGATGTTCAGGAAAAGAATGACAACGTTCGATTTGTTCTAAAAAGTGAGGAATTTGCTGAACGTGTACAAGTTGTATTAAATCAAACGAATGCTCGTGTCATTCAAAGAGGCGAGCAGTGTACGGTGCGCGGGACTCTCAGACAGCCAATGCCGAGAACAGTACCTAATGCATTCGATTATAAAACCTATTTATATGACCAAAAAATACATTGGGAATTCATATCTGATGAAATGCCACTCTGTGAGCCACCACCCTATTTGTCAGTTTCCTGGCTTTTTTATCAGCTTCGTGAAAAGGGGATGAGGCATCTAGAAGAGCATGTTCCGGCTCGATTTTATCCGTATGCAAAAGCGCTTTTGTATGGTGATCGATCATCGCTATCTCCTGAAATCCAGCAAATGTACAACCGTTATAGTATTAGTCATTTGTTGTCCATTTCAGGACTCCATGTGGGAGTGATGAGCGCACTGTTTTTTATAAGTTTAACGTTGTTCTTGACGAGGGAAACAAGCCTCAAATGGTTACTGTTTATCTTGCCTGTTTATGCATTTTTCACTGGTGCCGAGCCCCCGGTTATTCGAGCGGTTTTAAAAGCAGAGATCGTTATCTTATGGCTACTATTTTTTCGAAAACGGTTAACTAGTGTGGATGGTGTAACCATTGCTTTTCTTGCTATGGTTTTGTGGAATCCATATATGATTAAAGATGTTGCCTTTCAATTATCCTTCACAGTCACTTACAGCCTTCTTTTTTCTCTCCCTCTGTTAAAGAAGCTGCCCTCCCATTGGGCTTTACAGTCGTTCGCGATTGCTACTATAGCTCAATTATCAGGATTACCTATTTTATTATTTCATTTTTATGAAATTTCTCTTTTGAGTCCTTTGTGGAATATATTGTTTGTCCCGCTATATACGGTCGTCATGTTACCAGCAAGTGTCATTATTTTTTTTGTAAGCTTTCTTCCGCTGCCGCTTTCTTTGTGGCTGGCTCAGGCAGCTTTGTATATCATTGACTTGGCTCATGGCTTGTTGCAGATGGGAGATGTCCTCTACGACGGTGTCTTGTTGTTTGGTAAACCACCTCTTTGGCTTGCGGTCATAGAGTTTTTTGCGGTAACGTATGCTTTTCAAGCTATAGAGCGATATGGTTTTGTTAGAAGAGGATTGCTATATAGTGCCCCTTTAATCATTTTATTAACTGTACACTATTTTCAATGGGAGTTATCTGCAAATGGCCGGGTTGCTATCCTCGATGTTGGTCAAGGGGACAGTATTGTCATTGAGCTTCCTTATCGACAAGGAGTTCTTTTGATTGATGCTGGTGGAAGTTTTTCAGAGACGTTCGATCCCGGGGAGCAAATTGTTGTTCCTTATTTAAGAAGCCGGGGAATACGTCAGCTTGATGCTGCAATCCTGTCTCATAGTGATTTAGATCATGCAGGGGGCATGAAGGCGATTTTACAGCAAATTAGTACAAAGCAACTCATTATTCCTCAAGGGAAAAGTGAGGAAGGCGAGTTAATCGAGATGCTAAAAAAAGAAGCGACAGCTCAGCAGGCAATCGTAACAATCGTTGAAAAGAACAGAAGGTTTACCCATTTTGATACGGCGTTTTTACTCATACCGTCCAAGAACGAACATTTCAGTGAAAACAATCAATCGCTTGTTATTAAAGCGGTTCTAGGAAACAGAACGTGGCTGTTTACAGGTGATATTGAGGAGGAAAGAGAAGAAGAACTGAAGGCACAGAATCTGAAAGCAGATGTTTTGAAAATTGCCCATCATGGTAGTCGTACATCATCATCCGCGTCTTTTCTTGAAGCCGTTTCTCCACAATGGGCAGTCATTTCTGCTGGGAGGAATAATCGATTTAATCACCCGCATGAAGAAGTGTTAGAGCGGCTGAGACATCTAGGAATATCAGTGTGGAGGACAGACTTGCATGGAACCCTCATTTTTAATTTTAATTAGCAAGCACGCACCTTTTCATCATCATGACATACGATAAATCAGACATAAGGTTTTGATAGCGGTTTAAACAATGAAAAAAGCAGCTTACGCTGCTTTTTTCGCTCACTTACGATCCAATGACGTCAACGAGAACTCCGATGAAGAAAATCAAAGAGAAAAATGCAAATGAAACTACAAATCCTACACCGGAGTCCACTGCATCATTTCGTTTCGTTTGAACATCTTTTTCAAATTCATTCATTGAGGCAACCTCCTTAACGGTAGTATATAAGAAGTTCTCCTGAAAATCTATGCCCAATCCTTTTTCTCCTCAATTGACAGGACTTAACACCCATAATCAAGTGAAGCGACGGTTATATTATAAGCACAGCTAGCTGTTGGCGTAATCATTCCCAATGAAGTTTCCTAGGCCTTCATGTGGAATGTTTAAATAAAGGAAGGGGTGTTTACACGTCAAATATCCCTTCCGTATATCTAGATTTTTTCCATTCTACTGCTACGATAACAGTAGTTATTCATAGGACGTGATCATATTGGCGAAGGCAAACGCAAATATTAATGTACTCTTTGGTGAAGAGTCATTTTTGTTAGACGAATACGAGGACGCAATTCTTCAAGCAACGATAGGAAATGATCCCTCTCCTTTTGACCTCTCCGTATTTGATCTAGAGGAGACCCCTATCCAGACAGCTCTTGAAGATGCTGAGACACTTCCACTGATGAATGAGCAAAAAGTAATATTGCTAAAGCATCCTTTTTTCTTAACGTCGCTTAAGCCAAAGGGGGCACCGGACCATGATCTTGATGCTTTGACCCAATACATAAACAACCCTTCACCGTATACAGTTCTCATTTTCCGAGCTGGATATGCAAAGTTAGATGAACGTAAAAAGCTTGTTAAACAACTGAAGAAGCTCGGAACGATTAAGGAAGCATCTCCATTACGGGAAGACGAGCTTTATCAATGGATCGAGCAGACAGCAAAAAAAGAAGGTTCCCTCATCGATCCAGGAGCAAGGAACGCTTTGTTAAATCGCATTGGTCCTTCATTACGCATGCTTCGTGAGGAAATTAGAAAGCTGTCGTTATATGGTGGTGAGCAAATTAGCTTGGAAATGGTGGAAAACCTTGTCCCGCGTACACTTGACCAAAACTTGTTTGCTCTCATGGATGATTTGCTACAAAAAAACGCGACCGGTGCAATTCAACGTTATCATGATCTCTTACGACAAAAGGAAGAGCCGATCAAGCTATTGTTATTATTGGCAAGTCAAGCTCGGGCGATGTTACAAGTGAATGAGCTGTTAAGAAAAGGATATGGACAAAGCCAAGTCGCTAAACGATTGAAAATGCACCCTTATCGTGTGAAAGTAATTTCAGGTCAATTAAAAAAAGCTCAGGCTGATTTTCCGTCAATGCTTAGTGATATGGGAAGATTAGATGTTCAGATGAAAACCGGAAAAATAGATAAAGTTCTTGGGTTGGAATTATTTTTACTGAAATACACCGGAGCGGCGTGAAGAGAGCGGAGGAGCAATTCTCCTTATTTTATACCTAAGGTTGAATGTTGCTGGACTGAGTACAGCTAGCTGCTGATTTGCGAAGGCTGCGACTATCATTCAACAAATGAGGCCAGTTGATTAAATAATTGGGGGAAATCATATGAAAGCTATAATGGTTCATCATTACGATGCCTTTAGTAGAGTGCCTAATCAAGGAAATCCAGCTGGGGTCGTTTTAAACGGCGATCAATTATCTGATCAAGAGATGCAAGAGATCGCTTACGAAGTCGGGTTTAACGAAACCGCTTTTTCTGTTAAATCTGATGTAGCTGATGTTAGAATACGTTTCTTTACACCAGGACATGAAATGAATTTATGTGGTCATGCTACTATGGCAACGGTCTATGCTTTAAAAACGAAAGGGCTGCTAGGTCATCAAACGGATTTGACCGTTGAAACGAGGGCGGGAGTTCTACCTATAAAAATAAAATCTCTTGATGGCGATCTATCTATTACAATGCAACAGGCTGCACCAGAATTTAAAGAATTTAATGGCTCAAAGAAGGAACTAGCTCATTCAATGGGGTTACACGAGGGCGATATTGAGAGTGAATTACCAATATTGTATGGCAGCACAGGTACTTGGACTTTATTAGTTCCCATTAAAGGCATTGCTGCTTTTGAGAGAATGACACCTCGGAATAAGCTTTTCCCTGCGATTTTGCAGGAGATGCCGAAATCATCTGTTCATCCATTTTGTATGGAAACATTTGATTCCGTGGCTGATATGCATGCCAGACATTTTTCTTCACCATACTCAGGGACGATTGAAGATGCTGTAACCGGTACAGCTTCCGGAGTCATGGGAGCATATTTTGCTAAATACATAAAAGGTGACACTTTTGAAGACCCTCTAAATCTGATCGTGGAGCAAGGACAAGAAATTCAAAAAGATGGTCGGGTTAAAGTACAGGTTGCTAGAAACAATGAGCAATACAATATTCAAGTGACAGGGAATGCGGTCCATGTTAAAGATTTTGAAGTTCTTTTAAGGAATAAATCATAAAGTTTTCTTTGACGATAGTTCTTGTTCAACAATGGGGCGCAACTGTTGAAGCATAAGCGCGGCAGGGACAAAAATAGCTTTTATCAACGCCAATAGGTGTATCGTGCTGTCGATATGACCTATTGGCGTCTTTTGGTCTTTTTTTACGTTCTAAGCGTAGCAAAAGACGAGCTTCTTCCTATCTGAAACTTTGTGAATGTGGAGCCTTTATGCGGTGTCACCTTGCTTTTTTGCAAATGAACAGTCGCCAATTCCGGCAACGAAGGATTTTGGAATTGTCAATACGGACTGTCTACTTTTGTAGGTACAGATAAGTCGCTTGCTTTCGATTCAAGGTTGCCATGACAAGGGTAAATCTACAGTAAAATGAGCCCATTTCCATGATGATGTAGCACCTTTTATCCATTTAGAGCACAGTGGGCATGATGTCTAAAGTGCCATTTGTTTACAAAAAGAAGGAAGAATATTTAAAAAAATCGAACAAAATGAATGAGCATGCGAAAGAGGATAAGGAGAGGATGTGATGATCATAAACAATCAAAACAACTGTAAACAAAGTTGCTTGCAAGGGTACTTCATCAGCTTCAGTATCGTCATGTTGTGCATCATTAGTGTATTCAATATCCAGAAGTATCAGCGGAGGAAGAAATACAAGTTTCGCCAACGCCACACCACCTTGACATAAGGGGAGACGGATTCCCACTGCCCCCAGTCGTTGGTCTTGTAGTCGATGATGGTGTGGATGAAAGTGCACTCGCTGAAGTTGAACAGATTTTACACGACAGTGATGTCAAAAAAATTGTGCAAACAGGTCCTAATGAATCGCCTCCGCGCGCGCCCGTAACCATTTGGGTTGGTGAGATTGGGGAGGCTTCATTAGTAAATGAAGCGCTTCGCGAGCTGGACGTTAAAGCGCTTGAACAATTGGAGAGGGAAGGGTACGTTCTTGTGTCAGGAAAAAATGCGGATGGTCAGAAAATGATCATTCTTGCTGGCAAAGATGACAGAGGTACGTTTTATGCGGCGCAATCCTTTAGGCAGCTGATCGAGCACCGTTCAGGAAGGGATTGGGTGCCGGGAGTAGCCATTCAAGATTGGCCAGTAATGCCTATGCGGGGGACAATTGAAGGTTTCTATGGTGAGCCTTGGTCTCATGAAAAGCGTTTAGATCAAATGCGCTTTTATGGGGAACAAAAGATGAATACGTATGTGTATGCACCGAAAGATGATCCTTATCACCGTGACAAATGGCGGGTCCCATATCCAGAAGAAAAATTGGCGGAGTTAGAAGAACTGGTGAATGAAGCCTCTTCACAGCATGTAGACTTCGTCTTTACGATCTCGCCTGGATTGGACATGTGCTATTCGAGTGAAGAAGATTTTCAAAGGCTCATGGATAAAGCACAAATGATGTGGGAGATCGGCGTAACCGACTTTGCTATATTATTTGATGACATTTTTCAAGAGTTGAATTGTGAGACAGATCGAGAACAGTTTGGCGCAAGCCCTAGTCCGGCCGCTGCTGCACAGGCGCATGTGCTTAATCGCTTTCAGCAAGAGTTTGTTGAAACGCATAAAGGCGCAAGTCCATTGATTACTGTACCAACCGAGTATTATGAAGAGGGGACGTCACCATATCGCGAGCAGTTCGCGGAGCTCGTTCATCCGGACCTCCTCGTATACTGGACAGGCATTGGCGTAACGACGGACACAATCACTGCGGAAGATGCTGAGCATATTTCAAACATTTTTCAACATGAGCTCTTGATTTGGGATAACTTCCCTGTAACCGACTTTGCTCGTGACCGAATTTTTCTCGGACCGTTAACTGGCCGAGACCCAGATTTGACAGAGCACGGCGTCATCGGTTTAACAGCGAACCCGATGGAGCACGCCGAGGCGTCGAAAATCCCACTGTTTACAGTCGCTGACTATACGTGGAACCCTGATGATTATCATGCAGAGCGTTCCTGGCAGAATAGCATCGAAGCCTTCGCTGGAGATCATGTAGAGGAAATCATTGCTTTTAGTGAGAACGCACGCTCGTCACCGCTCAGTGAAGATGAGTCGCCTACACTTACGCCGCTCATTGACGATTTTTGGGAGGAGTTTGCGGTAGGCGAGGCGACAAGTGAGGGCGCTGCGATTAAAAAAGAGCTACGGACTTGGCCGGCCGTGTCTGAACATATAAGAACGCAATTTCACAACGACCGATTTTTGCAAGAAGTTGCGCCGTGGCTAGATAAAATGGCGCACTACGGGGAAAGTGGTCCGATCGCAGTTGATATGCTGATGGCACAACAACGTGGAGATCATGACAAAACGAAAGCTTACCGCGCAGCATTAGAAGAAGAACTCCGAAATGATTTAACGGAAGTCACCGTCGCTGACGATCGCATCTCTTCAAGAGTGCTAGACGGTATAAATCGGGAGAGGGGCAGTGCGGAGCTTATCATGTACACCTCCGATTACGGTGAGACAACGCAAACGAATGAGTGGGGGTTTGAAGTGACGGTCGTGGATGGGAAGGTTACCGCGCTGGGAGGAAACAACTCATCCATTCCAGATGACGGTTATGTGCTCAGCGTTCATTCAGCAGGGGATGGAGATTGGCTTGCAAAGCAGTCACTCATCGGCTCGAAAGTAAATATAAGTGAATCGGTTGTCACAATAACGACAGACAAAGGGACATATTTGATACCAAATGCAAAAACATACGCTTATGGCGTCATAGAGCCCTTTATTGAGCAAGCCATTAAAATGAACGATTTATGGCTTGGCGGTCGGGAGGAAGCGGGACCTTTCTCTACGATGGATGCTTACGATAACTACACACTTGATCATATGAATGATGGCGATATCAATACATTATATTGGACCAATGGACCACCTAAAAAAGGAGATTTTATCGGTCTTGACCTTGGGGAAAGCAAAGTGATTCAGCAAATAGATGTATTTATGGGCTCAACGACCGGATCTGCGCCAAGGCCTAACGATATCATTGAACATGGCGCGATCCAAGTCTCGACAGACGGGACGAACTGGAGGGAAATAGCCGAATATAAAAAGCAAACAGATATATCTATCACATTTGATCAACCGATAGAAACACGCTTCATTCGTTTCATCGTTCGGTCAAATCAAACGAGTTGGGCACAAATTAGAGAGTTTCGCGTTATCGACGAGTAAGCCATGCTGGCAGTTTTCTACAATACACTTGATATTGTGTGTAGTGACAAGTGATGTTTACCGTTGTTCGTTGCGATGTATGTTCGCACTAAAAGCTGATGTCATTTGGCTAAGGATTATAAAAATGGGGGATTTGCGCAAGTCAGTACTTGTGCGGATCCCCTTTTTGGGTGCGCCATGCATGTGGTAAAAGTATACTACAGGCTTGGTAGAAGGAACTGTTAGCGAAAGACAAAGTTGCTAACATGAGGTCGTGGCTGAAGGAAGTCGGACGCAAACGCCTGAATTGACAAACAGAAGAATTAGACAATATATCTGGGAAACAGTAGAGAAATTCACGCACAAAAAGAGGAAAATCTAATTTGCTTAAGTAAATTCTCAACAATAGGTAATCTAATAATGATAACGCAACATTTTTTCTAACCGTTTACATTTATTTCCAATAGAAAAACTAGATCGCTAAATGGTATAAAGCAAGAAATGACAAGCGTTTTATTTTTAGAAAAATGAATCGGACAAATATTTGTTTGAAGTTTATCATACTTTTGTCATGGCTTTCCGCTCTATTTTATCCGAAAATCGTTTATAGTAATTATTATGTGAGTTAATGCACTAATTAAGGAAGAAGCTACGATAACGTCACCATATGTCGGTTGGGCATTCGTGTTTTTTCCTCCTTTATTTTTCTTATACGATAAAGCAAACAATTTTTATACTCTTCTATCGTTAGACAAATGACAATTTAGGTGCTGAAGGAGCGTCTCCATGAATCAGATAAAGAATTATTTATATGAAAATAAACAAAGTGCGATCTATTTGCTGCTGCTTTCCCTTTTCATGGGCGGTGCCATCATTGTACAGGCATATTTACTCGTCACTATCATTGATGGTGTTTTTTGCGGGAGTGGCGTTTTCAAGAAATCCTTCCGTTAATAGGAGGATTATTCTTTGTTTTACTAGCTAGAAGCTTCATTCCTTATTTGAGTGGAAAGATCGGGATACGCCTTGGTACAGCGGCGAAAACCCATTTTCGTAAGCAGTTGCTGAGCCATTTTGCTAATAACCCAGTCCAAGCTTCTTTAAAAGGACAATCGGGGCAAAAGGTTAGTCTTATGATGGATGCGATTGATGAAGTGGACAGTTATTTTAGCAGCTATATTCCACAAGTCATTCGCTCGTCTGTTATTCCTCTCATCATTTTAATTGTTGTATTTACGGAACATGTGAATTCTGGCCTCATCATGTTGTTTACCTCCCCATTTATTCCGTTGTTCATGGTGATCATTGGTATGCAAACAAAAAAGAAATCGGAAGAGCAAATGGAGGAGCTAGCTGCTTTTTCTGGTCGATTTTTGGATACGTTGCAAGGGCTTGTTACGTTAAAATTGTTTGGTAAAGCGAAACAACAAAAAAAGGCAATTCAAACGAGCAGTTTACGATTTCGAGATGCAACCATGGAGATATTAAAAGTAGCCTTCACTTCTTCGTTTATGCTTGAGCTCATTTCGATGCTAGCCATCGGCTTGGTTGCTTTAGAAGCGGCCTTACAGCTGATCGTTTTTGACGGAATTTCTTTTTTTACTGCATTTCTAGTTCTCGTTTTGGCACCAGAATATTTTACCTCTCTGCGACAATTAGGCACGGCATTTCATAATGGGAAAAGTAGTATGGGCGCAGCTAAAAAAGTAGCAGATGAATTAGCGTTAAATGAAGGTTCTGCTGTTACGTGGGGAGAAAAGCCACTTTCTAAAACAGCAGGACCTAAAAGTTTAGAACTGCAGCAAGTCACATTTCAGTATGGGGAAGACGCGTTTACGTTACATCCTATAAGTACGACTTTTGCTCCCAAATCTAAAAACGCCATTGTAGGAAAAACAGGGTCTGGTAAATCAACGCTTTTGCATTTGCTTGCGGGAATTGTCGTGCCAGATGCAGGAAAGATATTACTAGGAGGTAATCCATTATCTGCATACAAGGAAGCCGATTGGTTCGCTCAACTGAGTTATATTTCGCAACATCCGTATATATTTGCTGGAACGATTGCTGAAAATATTGCCATAGGCAGTCGGGCAACAGCAACACGGGAAGCCATCACACGTGCGGCAGAAGAAGCGGGGCTAGCTGACATGATTATGGCTTTAGAAGATGGATATGATACCCATGTTGGTGAAGGTGGGAGAGGGCTATCTGGTGGTGAGAAGCAACGTTTAGCTTTAGCAAGAGCTTTTTTAAAACAACCGGCAATTGTTTTATTTGATGAGCCGACGACTGGGCTTGATTTAAAGACGGAGCGTATTCTTCAGGCTTCCATTCAAAAATTGTCGGAAACAGCAACTATCATTACCGTTGCACACCGCCTGCACACGATTAAAGATGCGGATCATATTCTATACCTTGATCAAGGACGGTTAATTGCTGAAGGAACGCATGCACAACTGCTGCAACATGCAGAGGGCTACCGGAAGATGGTAACCATACAGCGAGGAGGGCTGCAGCGATGAAAGAATTAACCTCTATCATGCGAATGATGATGAAAGAAAAAAAAGATATCGTCCTTTCTATCATATTGGGATTTATTGCTGGTTTGGCTGCCGTGCTGTTATTTTCTGCTAGTGGTTATTTAATATCAAAAGCAGCATTTGCCCCGCCTTTTTACACATTAATGCTTGTCATTGCATCTGTGAAATTATTAAGCTTTATTCGCGCGTTTAGTCGTTATGGTGAGAGATATGTATCTCATCGAGGTACGTTTACGATGCTTAGCCAATTGCGGATGGCTTTTTATGAAAAATTAGAGCCATTAGCGCCAGGAATCTTCCAGAAATATCGTAGTGGGGATTTGCTATCTCGTATTGTCGGTGACGTGGAGAGTTTGCAAAATCTCTTTTTACGTGTTGTGTATCCGCCGATTGTATTGGCGCTCGTATTTATGAGTACCATCTTTTTTACAATGTTTTATTCTATCGAAACAGCAGTAATTTTGTTTGGCGGATTTTTACTCACTGCGATCGTGATACCAGCTATTTTTGCGGCACGTCAACGGACTATTGATAGTAAGGTACGCTTGAAAAGAGCGGCTCTTTCTACAGAGGTCACGGAATTACTATACGGATTTCGCGATTTGAAGATTTATCAGCAGTTAGACGATAAAGAAAAGCAGTTACTTCAAGCTTCTGATGCTTACATTACGGAGCAAGAACAAGAAGAAAAGACGACGTTATTTAATCAGTCGTTAAATCAATTCGTCTCCTTACTTGTAACAGCAGCCGTATTAGCAGTAGGTGCTTATCTGATTGAGACAGGTGAATTGGACGGAGTTTTTCTTGCTATGCTGATTATGATTACGTTAACTGTGTTTGAAGAT
Organism: Litoribacterium kuwaitense; assembly: GCF_011058155.1. NCBI lineage: Bacteria > Bacillati > Bacillota > Bacilli > Caryophanales > Bacillaceae > Litoribacterium > Litoribacterium kuwaitense. The sequence continues at coordinate 78,025 of NZ_JAALFC010000001.1, forward strand.
GCGCCAGCAATGGCTGTGTTCCCGATTCATTTTAACGATAGTCGTCGTTCTGCCAAACGGTTATTTTCCATTATGGAGCAAAAAGACGGACAGGAACAGGCGCACGTTTCGGTTGCCAAAACGTTAACGATCAATAAGCCACCAGAAATCACATTGGAAAATGTTAGCTTTACATTTACTGGAGAAGAACGGCGAGCTGTTGAACAGGTAGATGTTCACCTTCCTAGCGGTTCAAAAACAGCACTCGTAGGGGCAAGCGGTTCAGGGAAGTCAACGCTTATGCAGTTAATGCTTTATTTGGTTACACCGGAGGAAGGAAGGATCATGATAAATGGAATAGAATTAGCGCATGCGGATGAGGAAAGTATTTGGCAATTAGCGAATGTTGTTTTACAAGAGAATCATTTCTTTTATGGTACCATTCGCGATAACTTATTGCTGGCTAATGATACTGCTACCGATGAAGAATTACAATCCATTTTAGCTATTGTGCAATTGGAGCATTTTCATTTAGAGGATAAAGTGTATGAACGAGGAGAAAACTTGTCCGGCGGTGAAAAACAACGACTTGCTATTGCCCGAGCGATGTTAAAAGGCGGCTCATTTTGGGTATTGGATGAGCCAACATCCTCTTTAGATGCGGTTACAGAGCAAGCCATCTATGAACACTTATTCAGGCAAACGGCAGATGACACCGTTGTGCTCATTAGTCACCGTTTAGCAGGATTGGAAAAAATGGATCAAATCATTGTCATGGATGAAGGGAAAGTCGTGGAAGTTGGTACATTTACAGAATTGATGGAAAAACAAGGGTCTTTCTATGAAATGAAGGAATTGGAGAATAATTTGTTGTAACTCACATAAAAAGCATGAAGAGGTGGCGGCTCTTTCATGGTTTTTTGTTGCGCCCTGCAATGGCGAATACAAGGTGGTGAAAGTCCATTTTCCATTACAGGCTTGGCAGGAAATGTTTGCGAAAGACAAGGTGGATATTGCGAGATAATGGCTGAAGGAAGTCGGGCGCAAACTCCTGAACCGGCGAACAGAAGCATTAGACAATGAATCTGGAAACAGAGTGGAGAATCTACGCACGTAGAGGACAATTAATTCGCTTAGGTATCGATAATCATAAAGCTGATGCATGGGCGAATACAAGGAAGGTTACTGGTTCATATCCAGTAGCTACGTACTTCATCGTTCATGAACAAAAAAAGAACTGGCATCGAGAGGATATAAAGATATCGCTCTACAATACCAGTTCGTACACTCAAACGATTGAACCACCGTATACGGAACCGTACGTACGATGGGTTAAGAGGGACGAAAAGTGACTTAACTTTTCCCTCTACTCGATTCGTCTGTCGGAGAATCACCCTTGGTAGGGAGGTTGCTCATTATGCAGACAGGCTGTTTAATTGTTTCGCAAGTCGAGATTTATAGCGACCAGCTGTATTTTTATGGATAATGTTGCGTTGCGCTGCTTTATCCAAATGTTTAACTGCTTCAGCAAAAAGAGTTTTTGCTTGATCAGTGTTTTTCTCAGCAACTGATGCTTCAAACTTTTTCATCGCCGTTCTCATTGCTGATTTCAAAGCCATGTTTCTTTCATAGCGTTCTGATGTCGTTTTAACACGTTTAATCGCAGATTTAATATTTGGCATCCCGTTCACCTCCTTACACACACGGTTTTTCGCCGTGCATAAACCATACGTTATTCTACCAAATGGACACGATCTACGCAATAGAATGTATTTGAGAAATGAATGAATTTCCATTCTCGCGGACAAACTGTTTATAAAAATGGATGGGGGAATTGACTATGGCAGAGCTTGATTTGTCGCAATATCGGATTCGCACTGATTTGGCTGTAGAGGCTGTTGAACGAGTTCAATCAGAGACCGGCGTGTCATCTAAAACGCGTGACATTGATGGTATTACTGAAACGACGGTTGTTATATCAGAAGAAGGGGAGCATTGGACCGGAAAAAAGAAAGGAACGTATATTACGCTCGAGTCTGCGGGCTTACGCACGGGAGATGCGGATCACAAAAAAACGGTCGAGACGGTGTTTGCAAAAACATTACGCAGTGTTTTACAAGAAGCCGGATTAGGGCCGGATGCATCTTGTATGGTCATTGGGCTTGGAAACAAGCAAGTGACACCCGATGCGCTAGGGCCATTGGTGATGGAGCGTCTTCTCGTTACGCGTCATCTCTTTCATTTACAGCCAGAACGAGTATCTGAAGGATTTCGCTCTGTGTCAGCTTTAACGCCTGGAGTGATGGGTTTAACTGGAATTGAAACGAGCGACATTATTTTTGGTGTTCTCCAAAAAACAAAGCCAGACTTTGTTTTGGCGATTGACGCACTAGCTGCAAGCTCGATTGAACGCGTCAACGCCACCATTCAAATGTCTGATACAGGGATTCATCCAGGATCGGGAGTTGGAAATAAACGCAAGGAGATTTCCAAAGAGACGCTTGGCATTCCTGTCATTTCTATTGGCGTACCGACAGTTGTTGATGCCGTAACAATTACGAGTAATACGATTGACTTTATGCTAAAGCATTTCGGGAGGGAGGCAGAGGAAGGAGACGCGCCTCGTCGTTCGCTGGCCCCTGCGTCGATGACATTTGGTGAAAAGAAAGAATTGACCGATGAACATATGCCTGATGAGGAAGAGCGCGGTGTTTACTTAGGAGTGATTGGCCAATTAAATGAGCAAGAAAAGCGGCGTTTCATTCACGAAGTGTTAGCGCCTATGGGGCATAACTTAATGGTAACCCCAAAAGAGGTTGATGCTTTTGCTGAGGACACGGCTCATGTCCTTGCAAATGGGCTGAATTTAGCCTTGCATGAGGCAATTACAGAAGACAACCTTTCCTCTTATCAATCGTAGAAAACATAGATTTCTGCGTTCTACTCTCTCAAAGAACGTCATAGATTAGCAATACAAGCTTCTTTGGGAGGGAATCCTTTTGTATTCAAACCGCACCATTGTCCCTGCAAGAACATTTGGAAGACGTTGGTTTGCTTTTATGTTATTAGGATTTTGGGGTTTCTTTTGTTTTGCCAGTATATTAACTGCTTTTCAGTCTGACGTGCGCTTTGGTTCACGAGCATTTCAACAATATATAGATCCCTTGGCTAACGGGGGACTGATGCATGTTCTAAGTATGGAAAACGAGTATTTTCGCTCTGCTGCACCAGTCCCTCCACCGAATCTCCGCTCCTTGGCGTTGCAATCTATCTCGACTTTACAACCTGAGGACCATCGTAGCTTGCTCGGAAAAGAGCTCCCTGGGTTTAAAGCTTTTGATGGTGAAGTACTGGTCGCTGGTGAAGGGACGGATTATACGTCACTTCCAATGGAATCTCCGCCGCCATTAGAAGTGCTATTGCAAGAAAGACAAGCTGCCGCAGATGCTTTAAAACAAGACAATGATGAATCGTCAGCTCCGCCCCCTTCACAGACGACAGGTGATCGTGATGTCGTTTTTGTTTACCATACACATGCACGTGAATCATTTTTGCCGATGCTTCCAGATGTAACTGAGCCTAATGAGGCTTACCACACAGAGGCAAATATCACGCTCGTCGGTGAAAAGCTAGGTAAAGAGCTTGAAAAAAGAGGGATTGGAACTTCGGTAAATAAGCATGATGTCACAGAAGCCATTTTAGCAAATGGTGAAACGCACGCCGCTTCTTATGATTATTCAAAGTCGATCGTCCAGGAAGCAATGGCTGGAAATGAAGACCTGACATTTTTCTTCGATTTACATCGGGACGCATTACGAAAAGATAAAACGACTGTAACGATCAATGGCGAAACGTATGCTCGGGTCTTTTTTGTCATCGGTGGAAAACATGCCCGCTATGAAGAAAACTTGCAGTTGGCAAAAAATATTAATGACCGTTTAGAGGAGCAGTATCCTGGTCTGTCACGAGGCATTATGACAAAGACGGGTCCAGGAACTAATGGAAAGTTCAATCAAGATTTGTCGCCAAATGCTATTCTGATTGAGTTTGGTGGTGTTGACAATACAAAAGATGAATTGTTCCGTACAGCAGAGGTCATTGCAGAAGTATTTGCATCAACGTATTGGGAAGTAGAAAAAGTATCAACGGAAGGAGGCTAACCATGACTCGTTTTTTGCTGAAATGCTTTGCGCTTCTTACATTGCTTCTCTTTGGAGTTCTTTTAGGAATGCAGCTATCAAATGAAGGGATGAATCAAATCAAAGGCTATGATGATTCATCGTTTAAGGAAGCGCTTGAATGGTCAGCGAACGATGAGTCGTGGGAAGCGACTGTGCTTGGAGAAGAGTGGAGTGAGGAACGTTTGTTGGAAAAACAAAAAGCTTATGAAGAGGCAACCTCCGGCCATTTTATATCCGAGGCCGGAGCGAAAGCAGGCGAAGCTTTTTATACTGTTGTTAACCAGCTGCTTCGTTTGGTGACAGGGACATGACCTTTTGTTATAATGACGAGTAGTGTACCTTGTTGATCAGGTAGGAGTTGAAAAGCTGAATGAACTATGAAAATAAGCGAGAGCGGCAGCAGCGCATCCGGAACTTTTCCATCATTGCCCATATCGATCATGGAAAATCGACGCTAGCTGACCGAATATTAGAAACGACAAGCGCGCTTACACAGCGAGAGATGAAAGAGCAAATGCTTGATGCAATGGATCTAGAAAGAGAACGAGGCATTACAATTAAGTTGAATTCCGTTCAGCTTAAATATGATGCAAAAGACGGCGAAACATATATATTCCATCTCATTGATACGCCAGGTCATGTTGACTTTACATATGAGGTATCACGGAGTTTGGCTGCGTGTGAAGGTGCGATATTAGTCGTGGACGCAGCCCAAGGGATTGAAGCGCAAACGCTAGCAAATGTCTATTTAGCGCTGGACAATGACTTGGAGATATTAACCGTAGTCAACAAAATCGATCTCCCTAGTGCAGAGCCTGAACGTGTCAAAAAAGAAGTCGAAGATGTCATTGGCTTAGATGCTTCTGATGCGGTTCTGGCCTCTGCAAAAGCGGGCATTGGGATCGAAGAAATTTTAGAGCAAATCGTTGACAAAGTTCCGCCACCTGAAGGAGATCCGGATGCGCCATTAAAAGCAATGATTTTTGACTCTTTATACGATTCGTACCGCGGTGTTATTGCTTATATTCGTATCGTCGAGGGCACAGTGCGTCCCGGAGATAAAATTCGAATGATGGCAACAGGAAAAGAGTTTGAGGTTTCTGAGGTGGGTGTGTTTACACCGAAGCCGGTCGCACAGGAAGAGCTGACTGTCGGAGATGTTGGTTTTTTAATTGCATCCATTAAAAATGTAGGTGATTCTCGTGTTGGTGATACGATCACAAGCGCAGAACGACCTGCTTCTGAGCCTTTACCTGGGTATCGCAAATTAAAGCCAATGGTTTTTTGTGGTTTGTACCCGATTGATTCTTCACGTTACAACGATTTGCGTGAGGCCTTAGAGAGACTGGAGCTTAATGATGCTTCTTTAGAATACGAAGCAGAAACATCGCAAGCACTTGGCTTCGGGTTTCGTTGTGGGTTTTTAGGTCTTCTTCACATGGAAATCATACAAGAGCGCATCGAGAGAGAGTTTCAAATCGATTTAATTACAACAGCACCAAGCGTCGTTTATACTGTAGAGTTGACAGATGGCACAGTGCAGGATATCGACAATCCCGCAAATATGCCAGATAGTCAAAAAATCAACCAAGTTGAAGAGCCTTTTGTCCGCTCGACTATAATGGTTCCGAACGATTATGTTGGTGCTGTCATGGAAATTTGCCAAGCGAAGCGAGGCGAATTTAAAGACATGCAATACCTTGATGATGTTCGTGTCAATGTCATCTATGAAATGCCCCTTTCTGAAATCGTATATGATTTCTTTGATCAGCTAAAATCGAGTACAAAAGGTTACGCATCCTTTGACTACGAGCCTATAGGCCATAGAATGTCTAAGCTCGTTAAAATGGACATCTTGCTGAATGGCGAGCAGGTCGATGCGTTGTCATTTATTGTCCATCGAGACCATGCCTACCATCGTGGAAAGCAGATTGTCGAAAAGCTGAAGGATCTCATCCCTCGCCAGCATTTTGAAGTGCCTGTACAGGCTGCGATTGGCAATAAAATTATTGCCCGTTCGACGATTAAAGCGATCAGGAAAAATGTTTTGGCTAAATGTTACGGCGGTGACATTTCCCGAAAACGGAAGCTGCTTGAAAAGCAGAAAGAGGGTAAAAAACGAATGAAATCTGTCGGCTCTGTCGAAGTGCCGCAAGAAGCATTTATGGCTGTGCTTAAGATGGACGATGAGTAACTCCTTATTATTAGCCAGTAGGAAAAATAGTCGCGGGCCTCGGCTTGCGGCTTTTTCTTATATGTATTTCTAGAGTGTTGTAAGTGACAACGCTACGATATTTTCAAGAAATGGAGGTCGATCATGAAGGCAGCTTATCTTCACGTTCCATTTTGTCAACAAATCTGTCACTATTGCGATTTTAGCAAGGTGTTTATTGAAAATCAGCCGGTAGACGATTATCTCAATGCGCTGCACGATGAGGTCGAAGCCACATTGCGGCTTTCCCCGCCAGATGCGCCTTTACATTCTATTTTTATCGGTGGAGGAACACCGACTGCGCTCGAAATTAGCCAGCTTAAGAAACTCTTATCGACGGTACAGGAGCTCGTGCTTCCTATCTGTGAAAGTGATGCGGAGTTTACTGTAGAGGCCAACCCGAACGACCTAAACTTAGCGACACTGCGTGAATTGAAAGCAGGGGGAGTAAATCGGCTTAGTATCGGTCAGCAAGCGTTTCAAGATGCCATTTTGCAAACGATTGGTCGAACGCACCGAGCCCATGATATTGTCGATGTTGTTGAACGGGCGCGAAAAGTAGGTATAGAGCAGATTTCCATTGATTTAATGTACGGATTGCCAGGACAAACCGTCGCAGATTGGGAAGAGTCTCTGCAAAAAGCCATTGCTTTAAATGTTGACCATATCTCCGCTTATTCATTACAGGTCGAGCCCAAAACGGTATTTTACAATTTACACATGCGTGGAAAGCTACCGTTGCCACCTGAGGACGATGAAGCTGATATGTTTGAGCTGCTTACGGAGCGGTTGACAGAAGCAGGTTTTGCACAGTACGAAATCAGTAACTTTGCGCAGCCGGGGTGTGAAAGCAGGCACAACTTGACGTATTGGAATAACGATGAGTATCTAGGTGCAGGCGCAGGTGCTCACGGCTATATTCAAGGGGTCAGAACAGTGAATATCCGCCCTGTGGCTAAATATATTGAAGGGGTTCGAGCAGGGAGTCCGCATCTTGAAATGCATACTGTGACCGTGCGCGAACGAATGGAAGAAGAGCTTTTTCTTGGTCTTCGTAAGAGTGAAGGTGTTTCATATGAACGATTCAAAGGCAAATTCGGTATGGAAATGCCAGATCCTTTTCAGAATACGATCCAGACATTTATTGAGAAAAAGCTGCTGACTGAAGTGAATGGTTCAGTCAAACTAACGGATGAAGGTCGACTGTTAGGAAATGAAGTATTCCAATCCTTCTTAGGCTTGGACCTTCCTGTGTAAAGTTCAAAACTTTTCGTGCGTGAGCGTTGACAATGAACTATCGATTTTGGTAGGTTATTATTAGATTTAGCACTCAAGTATTTAGAGTGCTAACAGAGGTGATGACTGGTATGGAAATGACGGAAAGACAGTTGTTCATCTTACAGGCAATCATCGAAAATTATATTGAAACGGCTCAGCCAGTAGGATCACGAACTTTAGCAAAATCGGGTTTAGTCGATTTTAGCGCAGCAACCATTCGTAATGATATGGCAGATCTTGAGGAGCTTGGCTACTTAGAAAAAACCCACAGTTCTTCAGGGCGTGTGCCTTCAGAAAAAGGCTATCGTTTTTACGTAGACTATTTATTAAGACCTGCATCATTAAAGCCATCAGAAAGAGAAGGCATTTCTGCGCTGTTTGATCATGACTTTTATGAATTTGAAAAGGTGATTCAAGAAGCTGCTCGCATTATGTCGATGTTGACCAACTATACGTCAATTGTGCGTGGGCCAGAGATGTATTCAGCTACATTAAAGCAAATTCAATTCATCCCTGTATCAAACACGCACGCAGTGGCGATTATGGTGACAGATACAGGCTTTATCAAACATCAGACAGTCTCGATTCCAAAAGATATTGAGCTGAATGATTTGGAGCGCCTTGTCAACCTATTAAACGATCGGTTAACAGGGGTGCCGATCACAAATCTCTATAACCAGATTTTAAAAGAAAAAGAGCGGCTGCTTTTATATCACTTAGAGCATTCTACAGAGCTTTATCACCTGTTTGGGCATCTATTTGGGCTCCCTCTGCATGCAAAGTTATATTTCAGCGGTAAAGAAAACCTGTTTACCCAGCCTGACTTCCATGATATTGAAAAGTTGCAGGCGTTATACTCTATGATTGAAAAGGAAGAGCCGTTGTATGAACTAATGAAGCAGCCAGAGGGTGATGGAGAAGGCATCCGTGTTCGCATTGGCCGTGAGAATCTATTCTCTGAGATGGCATATTGCAGTTTAATTACCGCTACCTTCTCCATCGATGGCGAGCAAACAGGCACAATTGCCATGCTTGGGCCAACCCGGATGGAATATGGAAGAGTGATTAGTCTGCTCGATTTCTTTTCAGTAGATTTACAAAATGTTATTAAGCGTCAGCAGACAGAATAACTGACAGCCATCTTCAGGAGGTGTTTTAGTTGAAGAAAGATGTGGTAAATGAGCAAGAGACCGAAGAGCTATACGATAACACTGATGAAGAAATGAACGAAGGTGTGACTATAGACAATGTGTCAGAAAATGAAACGGAAACAACCGAGCAAGGCGCACCTGAAGACATTCTAGCAGTGGAGATCGAAGCACTTCAAAAAAAGCTCGAAGAAACCGAGCAACGCTTGCTGAGAGTGCAAGCAGATTATGATAACTACCGTCGCCGAACTAAAAACGAAGCGATTGCGCAAGAAAAATATCGTGCGCAAAGTCTTGTAACGGATTTGCTGCCGGTTCTTGACAATTTTGAAAGAGCCTTAGCAGTTGACAGCACATCCGAAGAAGTAGCGAACGTTTTAAAAGGCGTCGATATGGTATATCAACAAATGAAGCAGTCTCTTGAAAAAGAGGGTGTCACCGAAATTGAGTCAGTGGGACAACAGTTTGACCCGAATGTCCATCAAGCGGTGATGCAAGTCTCTGAAGAGGGAATCGCTTCAGGTGAAGTGGTCGAGGAATTGCAAAAAGGTTATACACTAAAGGATCGCGTCCTGCGACCATCTATGGTAAAAGTTAACGAATAATAAAACCAGTCGAATTCAAGGAGGAAATGCACAATGTCAAAAATTATTGGGATCGATCTAGGGACAACAAACTCTTGTATTGCTGTTATGGAAGGCGGAGAAGCGAAGGTTATTCCGAACCCTGAAGGTAACCGAACAACACCATCTGTCGTCTCCTTTAAAAATGGTGAGCGCCAGGTTGGTGAAGTCGCGAAGCGCCAAAGCATTACGAACCCAAATACAATTCAATCAATTAAACGCCATATGGGTACAGACTACACGGTGGAAATTGAGGGAAAAGCATACACGCCGCAAGAAGTATCTGCTATTATTTTGCAGAGCTTGAAATCCTATGCTGAAGATTATCTTGGCGAAACGGTAAGTGAAGCTGTCATTACTGTTCCTGCTTATTTTAACGACGCAGAGCGTCAAGCGACAAAAGATGCTGGGAAAATTGCCGGTCTTGAAGTCAAACGAATCATTAACGAGCCGACAGCTGCAGCGCTAGCTTACGGCATTGATAAAGAAGATGAAGATCAGACTATTTTAGTTTACGACCTCGGTGGTGGTACGTTTGACGTTTCTATCTTGGAAATTGGCGACGGTACGTTTGAAGTTGTTTCTACAGCTGGTGACAATCGTCTTGGTGGAGATGACTTCGATGATGTAGTCATCAACCATTTAGTCAGCGAGTTTAAAAAGGAAAATGGCGTTGACCTTTCCAAAGATAAAATGGCGATGCAACGTTTAAAAGATGCTGCTGAAAAGGCGAAAAAAGACTTGTCTGGTGTAACTCAGACACAAATTTCTCTACCATTTATCACAGCGGATGAAAGTGGACCAAAGCACCTTGAATTGAATCTAACACGTGCTAAGTTTGAGGAGTTGTCTTCTGAACTCGTAGAACGGACAATGGTTCCGACACGTAAAGCACTCAGTGACGCAAAAATGAGTCCAAGTGATATCGACAAAGTGATTTTAGTCGGTGGGTCTACACGGATTCCAGCGGTTCAAGAAGCCATCAAAAAAGAAACTGGCAAAGATCCACATAAAGGCGTTAACCCGGATGAGGTTGTTTCTGTCGGAGCGGCGATCCAAGGTGGTGTGCTTGCCGGTGACGTAAAAGACGTAGTATTACTAGACGTAACGCCACTTTCTCTTGGGATCGAAACGATGGGCGCCGTTACTACAAAATTAATTGAGCGTAATACGACAATCCCGACGAGTAAATCACAAATCTTTTCAACGGCGGCAGACAACCAGACAGCGGTTGACATCCACGTTCTTCAAGGGGAGAGAGAAATGGCTGCGGACAATAAAACACTTGGCCGTTTCCAATTAACTGATATTCCGCCTGCACCTCGTGGCATTCCGCAGATTGAGGTCACTTTTGATATCGATGCGAACGGAATTGTAAACGTTCGTGCGGTAGATAAAGGTACAAACAAGGAGCAATCTATTACGATCCAATCTTCTTCCGGCTTGGAAGAGGAAGAAATTGAAAAAATGGTTAAAGAGGCTGAAGAAAACGCGGAAGCCGATAAAAAGCGTCGCGAGGAAGTAGACCTACGTAATGAAAGTGACCAACTCATCTTTACAACAGAGAAGACATTAAAAGATCTTGAAGGTAAAGTGGAAGAAGAAGAGGTTACGAAGGCAAATGAGGCAAAAGACGCTCTGAAAGAAGCGCTTGAAGGTACAGATAACGACGCGATTAAAGAAAAGAAAGACGCTCTTCAGGAGATCGTTCAACAGCTATCTGTAAAGCTTTATGAGCAAGCAGCTCAAGAAGCGCAAGCACAACAAGAGAACGGCGAGAGCCAAGACGACAACGTCGTTGATGCTGATTACGAAGAAGTGAAAGACGACAATAAAGACAGTAAGCAATAAATAAAGGTTAGCAGAGAAAAAAGCCAAAGACCGCGCTACGTACGGCTTTGGCTTTTTCACTGTTTTTTAAGCAAAAAATGAGTAGAAATGCAAAACGAGAAACGCCTGTAAGAACAGTTGCAGGGACGAATGCACTAGTGATACGATGAAAGCTAGTGAAGTTGGGAGTGGATGTGATGAGTAAGCGAGATTACTATGAAGTCCTTGGTGTCGAAAAAGGCGCAGGTAAGGACGAAATAAAAAAAGCGTACCGAAAGCTGGCAAGGAAATATCACCCTGATGTCAACAAAGAAGAAGGGGCCGATGACAAGTTTAAAGAAGTCTCTGAAGCTTATGAAGTTCTGTCAGATGAACAAAAGCGAGCACAATACGACCAGTTTGGTCATGCAGATCCAAATCAGCAAGGCTTTGGTGGCTTCGGTGGGCAAGGTGACTTTGGCGGCTTTGGCGATATTTTTGACATGTTTTTCGGTGGTGGTCGAAGAAGAGATCCGAACGCACCGCAGCAAGGTGCAGATTTACAATATACGCTGTCGCTTGAATTTGAGGAAGCGATTTTTGGCAAAGAAGTTGACATTACGATTCCGAAAGATGAAGAATGTCAGACGTGTCACGGCTCTGGCGCAAAGCCTGGTACATCACCAGACACGTGTACGCACTGTGAAGGAACCGGTCAGTTAAACGAAGCACAGAACACGCCATTCGGGAGAGTGGTGAATCGCCGTGTCTGTCATTATTGTGAAGGAACCGGTAAGATCATTAAAGAGAAGTGTTCGACATGTCACGGCGCCGGTCGGGTAAAGAAGGACAAAGTCATTCATGTCCGCGTACCAGCAGGTGTCGATGATGGTCAGCAAATGCGTGTATCTGGCCAAGGCGAGCCGGGGAAAAACGGAGGGCCTCCTGGTGATTTGTTTGTCGTTTTTCATATTGTGCCTCACGAGTTTTTCAAGCGGGATGGAGACGACATCTATTGCGACGTTCCGCTCACTTTTTCACAGGCAGCGTTAGGTGATGAAATTGAAGTACCGACACCGCATGGTCGGGTGAAGCTGAAAGTGCCTGCTGGAACACAGACAGGCACGAAATTCCGACTTCGGGGTAAAGGTGTACCGAATGTGCACGGTCGCGGTCACGGGGATCAGCATATTTCTGTTCGCGTCGTAACGCCGACAAATTTAACGTCTGAACAGAAACAGTTGTTACGTGACTTTGCGCATGGCAAGGGTGAAGAGATTGACGAGCAGGAAGACATTTCTTTGACAAATGAAACGTGCGTTTAAAGGAGACTGATAAAAAGGAAGCGCGAGCAGCGCTTGCTGCAGTGTCTATGATCAAGAAGTATTTGCGTTCAACTTTACCGAGTTTGACTTAAAACGCTTAACGGACTAAGCGCGGAGTCGAACGAGGACCCCGATCGAACTGAGGGGTGGGCTGCGCAAACGTGCGTTTGTCAACAGGCTGAAGCAAGCGGCAGATCCGCTTGCTTTTTTTCTCTTATGAAAAAATGTATGCTATAAGTGTCGCGAAAAAGGAGGACGCAACTGTTGGAATGGATTGAGTTAAATGTATATGTGCATCGTGAAGCCGTTGAGGCGCTACAGTATAAACTTGATGAACTTGAAGCAAGCGGTATCGTTATGGAAGATCCTATAGATATGTATGAAACGAAAGACCGTCCGTATGGCGTGCTGCCTAAAGACGTTGACCCTATGGAAGATCCCGATATGATTGATGTCAAGGCATATTTCCTGAGCACAGAGATGAAAAGAGTATTGAGAAGGGAATCAAGCAATTTTTACACCAGGTTAATGAAGAGGTTCATCTAACGACTGGCGCATGGACCATCAAAGTAGAGAGAATTCCTGAAAAAAATTGGGAAGAGTCATGGAAAACGTATTACCATCCGATCCGTTTGACTGATCGAGTGATTGTAGAGCCACCGTGGGAAGCCTTCCAAGGAGACGCGGATGTCCGTATTGTCATGGATCCAGGGATGGCTTTTGGTACTGGCACTCATGCTACGACGGCTTTATGTGTTCAGATGATTGATCGATTTTTAAAGCCAGAAGATCGAGTCATAGATGTTGGCACGGGCTCAGGAATATTAGCCATTGCCGCGGCGCAATTAGGAGCACATGACGTCCGGGCATATGATATTGATGAAGTGGCTGTCAAGGTTGCTCGGCAAAATGTTGCTGAAAATAAAGTAGACAGCCTCATTTCGGTAGAGAAAAATCATTTGCTCCATGGAATTGAAGATCGTGCACAGTTGATCGTTGCTAACATTCTTGCTGAAATCATCGTTGACCTTGCACCTGACGTCGCTCGTATACTTGCTCCAGATGGTGTGTTTATCGCTTCTGGTATTATTGAAGATAAAAAGCAAATGGTTGCTGACAGCTTACGAGGGAATGGGCTAGACGTCTTCGAAGAAGCACTTGAAGAAGGCTGGGTTGCATTGGTTAGCAGGAAAGGAAGCAAATGATATGCAGCGATATTTTAGTGACATCACCTCTCCGGAATCAGGGAAGCGTGTACAGCTAAATGAAGCAGATAGCTTTCATGTGTTGCAAGTCATGCGGCAAAGTATTGAGGATCAAATCGAAATTGGTTTTGCGAATCAATCTATTTGGAAGGCTGAAATCGAAGCTGTCGAGAGCAAAAGCAAAATTGTCACGTGTGTTCTTTTGGACTTTATTGAACATGTGACAGAAATGTCTATAGAGGTAACGATCGTTCATCCGTTGTTAAAAGGTGATAAAATGGAATGGATGATACAAAAAGCGACGGAAATGGGCGCCTCGCATTTTCATGTGCTTCAAGCTGAACGTGCAGTCGTGCAATGGGATGAGAAGAAATGGGATAAAAAAAGGGTGCGTTTGCAAACGATTGTGAAGGAAGCTGCTGAACAAAGTAAACGGCAAAAGATTCCTTCCATTACTGGGATTGACTCATTCACGCAAATTTTGACGAACGCTGAAGAATATGATAAAAAGTGGGTAGCTTACGAGGAGGAAGCCCGCCGTGAAGGAGACGGTGGACTGAAAGAACAATGTCAATCTCTCATGCCGGGCGATCGTCTTCTTGTCATGTTTGGTCCTGAAGGAGGCTTTTCAGACGATGAAATAAGCCGATTACGCGCAGCTGGCTTTGACACGTGCCGGTTGGGACCGAGAATTTTACGCGCAGAAACGGCTCCGTTATATATTCTTGGAGCTCTTTCGTATCAATTTGAATCTTAAATGGAGTGAGAATCAATGCCTTCTGTAGCATTTCATACACTTGGCTGTAAAGTAAACCATTATGAAACTGAAGCCATCTGGCAAATATTCCAGTCTGCCGATTATGAACGGACGGAATATGAAAAGCGGGCGGATGTTTACGTTATTAACACGTGTACGGTAACAAATACAGGTGATAAAAAAAGCCGTCAAGCGATTCGTAAAGCGATTCGTAGAAATCCTGATGCAGTCATTTGCGTGACTGGGTGTTACGCGCAGACCTCACCTGCTGAAGTGATGTCCATCCCTGGGGTCGATATTGTCGTAGGTACGCAAGATCGTGAAAAGATGATCGGTTACATTGAGCAATACAAGCAGGAAAGGCTTCCGATAAATGGCGTAGGAAATATTATGAAAGCGAAAGTATACGAAGAGCTGGACGTCCCAGCGTTTACCGACCGCACGCGGGCATCGTTGAAAATTCAGGAAGGATGCAATAATTTCTGTACGTTTTGCATTATTCCGTGGGCACGTGGACTTTTGCGTTCAAGGGAGCCAGAAGCAGTGATTACTCAGGCAAAACAGCTCGTCGAAGCCGGTTATAAAGAAATTGTTCTGACTGGCATCCATACAGGCGGCTACGGTGAGGACATGAAAGACTATAATTTTGCGATGCTATTAAAGGCGCTTGAAAATGATGTGCCTGGGTTGAAACGTATCCGCATTTCGTCCATTGAAGCGAGCCAAATTACTGATGAAGTCATTGAGGTGCTTCATTCGTCTGAAAAAGTCGTCCCTCACTTACACATCCCTATCCAATCAGGGTCGGACTCGGTATTAAAACGTATGCGTCGTAAGTATACGATGCAGCAGTTTGCTGACACGATTACAAAGCTTAAAAAAGTGTTCCCTGGGCTCGCCATTACATCCGATGTCATTGTCGGTTTCCCAGGAGAGACTGAAGAAGAGTTTATGGAAACCTATCGCTTCGTTGCAGAGCATCGTTTTTCGGAGCTTCACGTATTTCCGTATTCCCAGCGTACAGGAACGCCCGCAGCTCGTATGGATGATCAGGTCGACGATGACGTCAAGCATGAGCGAGTCCGTCGTTTAATTGCACTTTCTGATCAGCTGGCAAAAGAGTACGCCTCACAATATGAAGGTGAAGTCGTTGAAGTGATCCCAGAAGAGCGAGAAAAAGAAGGCTCCGAAGGCTGGTATGTCGGATATACGGACAACTATTTAAAAGTCCGCTTTCAAGGGAACGAAGACATGATTGGCAATATCGTGAAAGTTAAGCTCGTAAAAGCAGGTTATCCAGTGAGCGAAGGCGTTTATGTTCGCACTGTTGAAGACATTTATGAGCAAACCGCGTCGTCATAAAACGAATTGGAGGGCAAAAGATGAGCCGGAATTTTGCTGAAAAAATTGACCATACACTTCTAAAGGCTACAGCAACAAAAGATGATATCTTAAAGCTTTGTAAAGAAGCAGCAGATTATCAATTCTTTTCTGTTTGTGTTAATCCAATCTGGGTGTCGACAGCCAAAAAAGCGTTAGAAGGTACTGACGTGCGCGTTTGTACAGTTGTCGGTTTTCCATTAGGTGCCAGTCCTGCTTCAGTCAAAGCTTTCGAGACGAAGCAAGCGATCGCTGAAGGTGCAGATGAGATTGATATGGTCATTCCAATTGGTGCTTTTCTGTCAGGAGACAATGACACGACCTATACACATATTGCGGCTGTCAAAGAAGCTGCAGGAGACCGAATCGTCAAAGTAATCCTTGAAACCTCCTATTTAACTGATGAAGACATTGTGCAGGGCTGCGAGCTAAGTGTGAAAGCTGGAGCCGATTTTGTCAAAACATCGACTGGGTTTTCTGATGGCGGGGCGACCTTGAAGCATGTCTCATTAATGAAAGGTGCTGTAAGAGAGCAGGCAAAAGTAAAAGCTTCCGGTGGCATTCGCGATCGACAAACGATGCAGGCAATGGTTGAAGTCGGTGCCGATCGCGTCGGAGCAAGCGCATCTGTCGCTATTGTCACTTCAAGTTAAACTGTTTTTCAATCATTTTTGCCAGTGGCCATAATAGCGGAAGAGCTACAACTGACGTCACGATATTGTATATGACACTGGCATGAGCAAGCTGGGCAGACGGTGCCGTTGCCAAGGCCATTGAAATATCGGTAAACGCGCCGAGGATTGGGTAAAAGATGATCGCGCCCAGCACGTTAATAGCGAGGTGGCTTAAAGCAACATAAAAGGCTGCCCGTCCAGCTCCGATTGAAGCAAGGAATGCTGTAGCGCATGTGCCAATGTTTGTTCCGAGCATAAAAGATAAAGCGAGGTCGAGGGAAAGGCCGTCGGTTTCGAGCATCGTCATCACAATGGCGAGCGCTGCCGAACTCGATTGGATAATGATTGTAGCAATATTCCCAGCCAAAAAGCTTTGTCCATAGGTCGCTTCTTCGATACTCATCACTTGGTCAATGAAACCGAGGAGATCATTAGCCATTTGCCCAAAGCCGTTCATCGATACGAGCATACAACCAAGTCCAAATGCGATTGAACCGGGCAGCATCCATCGTTTTTTCCCGGTCATTAAAAAGAATGCACCTGCGACAAGCAACGGTACAGTCATTGCATCCGCACGAAATGCTAAAATTTCAAGGGTTACAGTCGTTCCGATGTTCGCTCCCAGCACGATACCGACAGCATTTGAAAAGCGTAGCTGTTTTGCTGCGACGAGAGCAACAGTCATGACGAGAAGCGCTGAACTGCTTTGTAGCAAGGCAGATGCAATTGTTCCTACAAAAACACTATTGATCGGATTGTTTGTCACGGACTCCAGCCAGTTTGCTGTTCGGTTTTCTCCCGCAAATAAAAGGCCTGTCCGGAGTAAAGTCATACCAAATAAAAACAAAGAGATAAAGACAGCAAATTCAATGATTAAAGGGTACATGGCACATCTCCTTGTCCAAAAAGGGCATCTGCACTATTCTATGTAAGGAATTCTCTCCGATGACATAAAAAAGAGCAGGTATTATTGACCTGATCGAAGGAGTATTATATACTTTTTGGAGATACATGTCGGTTCTGTCCAAATCAGTGGACAGAGCTGGCTTTTCGGAGGGAGGGATAAGCATGGCAAACGGAACTCGTGTGAAACCGAACGAATCTTTAGAGGATGCTCTCCGCCGTTTTAAGAAAAACGTTTCTAAAAGTGGCACAATGGCAGAAGTTCGTAAGCGGGAATATTACGATAAGCCAAGCGTGAAACGTAAGAAGAAATCGGAAGCGGCTAGAAAGCGCAAATTCTAGGAAGTGAAAGCCATGGAATTATTAGAACAACTGAATCAGCACATGAAAGAAGCAATGAAGCGTCGAGATAAAGACACACTTGCCGTTATTCGCATGCTGAAGGCAAGCTATCAAAATGAGGCCATCAAGCTTGGGAAGGCGGTGTTGTCTGAGGAAGAGGCTTTAGAAGTTCTTTCCCGTGAGGCAAAGCAACGCAAGGACTCCCTCCGTGAGTTTGATGCAGCCGGTCGTTCTGATTTAGCAGAACAAACTGCGCGAGAGCTAGACATTGTGCAGCGATATATGCCGGAACAGCTTTCTGAACAACAATTACGAGAACTGATTCAGAATATCGTACAAGAGGTCAATGCCTCGTCCTCTGCGGACATGGGTAAAGTGATGGGCGCTGTGATGCCTAAAGTAAAAGGAAAGGCAGACGGAAATGCCGTCCGTGCTATTGTTCAAGAGGAGTTGCAATAAAGCAACTAAAAAAGCATCCTGCGTATCGTAGGATGCTTTTTTAAAGATAAGCTGTGCATCAATGGTGACATCGAGCATCAATGCTGGTCAAAAGAAGATACATATCCATTAATAAAATGCTAAGAATGGTTGAATACTACGATAAATCATGAAACTTTTTTCCATGTCAATCGTATCTTTTTTTAGAAGTCGGAGTAAGAAGACTCGTATGACTTACTCTGGCAACAAATATAGGGAGGGATAGAAGGATGGGACTTGAATCAATTGGCCCGTTAATTTTAATTGCTGTTGCTGTTATCGTCATCGCTATTTTGTTTACACTTGTGCCGGTAACACTGTGGATTTCTGCTATTGCTGCTGGCGTAAGGATTAGTATTTTTACTTTAATCGGAATGCGGTTACGTCGCGTTATTCCTAGGCGTGTTGTTAATCCGTTGATTAAAGCGTCAAAAGCAGGACTTGATGTCAATACAAATCAGCTTGAGAGTCATTATCTTGCTGGTGGGAATGTCGATCGCGTCGTCAACGCCTTGATCGCCGCCCAAAGAGCGAATATTGAGCTGAGCTTTGAGCGTTGTGCAGCTATTGACCTCGCTGGTCGAGACGTCCTAGAAGCTGTGCAAATGAGCGTTAACCCAAAAGTCATTGAGACGCCTTTTATTGCCGGTGTAGCAATGGATGGTATTGAAATTAAGGCGAAATCGCGTATTACCGTCCGAGCGAACATTGACCGCTTAGTCGGGGGTGCCGGAGAAGATACCGTTATTGCACGTGTCGGAGAGGGGATTGTTTCTACAATCGGTTCAAGTGATAATCATAAGAAAGTGTTAGAGCATCCTGATTTGATTTCACAAACGGTTTTGAAAAAAGGTCTGGATGCCGGTACAGCATTTGAAATTTTGTCCATTGACATTGCGGACTTAGACATTGGTAAAAACATCGGTGCTGTTCTGCAAACCGATCAGGCAGAAGCCGACAAAAATATTGCGCAAGCGAAGGCTGAAGAACGTCGTGCGATGGCCGTTGCGAAAGAGCAAGAAATGATGGCTAGCGTTCAAGAAATGCGTGCTAAAGTTGTCGAAGCTGAAGCTGAGGTTCCACTGGCACTTGCAGAAGCATTACGCTCTGGAAAAATAGGTGTCATGGACTACATGAACTATAAAAATATTGATGCTGACACCGATATGCGTGATGCAATTGGGAAGTTGAATAAAGAAGGAGAGGAAGAAGAATAACGCGAGGAAAGGACGTTAAAGGATGCAGGCATTAATTGAAGAGTTGTCAGGTTTTCTTCCTCTGATCGTTATTTTAGGTTTCATTGTCTCCTTCCTGAAAAAAGCGAACCAGCATGAAAAATCCGAAGGGGATAGAGCGGAAACTGGCGCAAAGCCGATAGGAAAAATAGAGGACACAGTGGATAATGCACAAGAGATAAGCGATATCGATACAGGGCGTTATGAGCGTGACGCAAAAAAATATTCCGGTGAGTTTCAATTGCCAAATCATCTTCAAACATTGTCACAGGATGGGAAAAGTTTTGTAGGTGAAGTGGAACGGCCTGTAAAGCAAAAACGTGTGCAAACTAATGCAGCCAGCCAAAAACTGAGAGATGATCTTTCTGCGAAGCATGCAAGCAAAGGCGTCATCTGGGCAGAAATACTAGGTCCTCCAAAGGCGATGAGGCGAAACAGTGTCTACCCAAGAAATAAACGAACGTCATGAAAGATGGCGCTTAGCCATTAAAGAGATATAAGAGTCATCAGAGTGTAGGTGAAGTCGAAAAAGACTTTGTCTACGCTCTTTTTTTATGGAAGCTTTTAACGAGCAAGTGAGGAGGGTTGTACAAGGCATGAGATTTGTGAGAAAACGAATAACAAACTAAAAGTATTGATCGGAAAGAAGAGTTACCCCGATAGCAATCATCATATGATGAAGAAAAACACGCGAGTCGAAGGAAAGCCTAAACATGTATAAACACTTAGTGTCGTTAATTTAAGAAAATTTTTGAATTCATATCATTTTACAGAGAAGGCTTCTAAAAAGGAGTCCTATTTTCATATAGTGCAAGGAAGGGGGGCAAAAAGTGTTGAGTCTAACAAAGAAATGGCGCAAGTGGGCGACACGATATCTTGATTTACCGGCCGATGTTACGTTGGATCTGCCCCGGATTACGATGGTCGGACATCTGCATTTATATATAGAAAATCATAAAGGGCTGCTCGTATATTCTGAGCAAGAATTAAGACTTCGCTTGACACAGGGGCAGCTCCTCGTCGAAGGAAAAGAATTTGTTATTAAAAGTATGTTTCATGATGAGCTTGTCTTAGAAGGCATCATTGAAAATGTTCGTTATATTCATGAAACCCTTTAAGGGCAGGAGGGACAACGTGAAAGATTGGAGCGAAATTCGTGGGTATGTGACCGTAAAGCTGCAAGGACAAGGAATTGAGCGCTTAGTGAACCAGTGTGTTCGAGATGGCATGAAGGTTTGGGGGATTCAAAAGCCAGAGGAGCAATTCTGGCTTTTGCGTATCTATACAAAAGATATTTCCCGTTTTCGGAGGCATGTTCGCGGGACAGGCATAAAAGTGTATTTTCAACAAAAACACGGTACAGCCAATGTAAGACAATGGTATCGAGCACAATGGGGAATTGTGATTGGCGTATTTGCCTTCATCGCCTTGCTTATTGTTTTATCAAATCGGTTGTGGGGGATTGAGATTTCAGGCGCTTCACCTGAAAATGAGCACCAAATTAGACTCGCGTTAGACGAATTAGGTGTTGAAACAGGCAGCTCTTTTTTCTCAATACCTACACCGGAAGTGATTCAGAAGAATGTGCTAGATGCTTTGGACACAGCGGTTTGGATTGGTGTACAAAGGAAGGGCACAATTTTTCATATTCAGGTTGCGGAGAAAGAACCGTTAAAAGAACGGGAGACATATACACCTGGACATCTTGTTGCCACAAAAAAAGGTGTCATTGTCCGTATGTTCGTTGAAAAAGGGAAGGCTGTGGTCGATTTGCATGACTACGTTAAAAAGGGACAACTTCTCGTTTCAGGACAAGTAGGTGATGGGGAGAAGGCGTCAATGACGAGTGCTAGGGGAGCGATTTTTGCAGAAACATGGTATCGAACGACGGTAGAGACACCGATGCAAAAGAGCATCTCGACGCTCACTGGAGAGCATTACACAAAAAGGTATCTACACGTAGGACCGTGGCGAGTACAATTCACAGGGTTTTTTACTGAACCATTTTCTGGCGAATTTTTAGAGGAACAGGTCACACCTGTTTATGTCGGTCCGTGGAAGTTGCCTATATCTCTGGAAGAAAACGTCGCGTATGAGGCGGAAGAAGAGACGGTTGAGCTCGCTGCTAAAGAAGCGAAGGAGGCAGCGTTGGAGCGTTCGCGTACTGAACTTTTACAAACTTTAGGAAAAGATGCGGAGATCATTGAAGAAAAAGTTTTGCACGAGCAGACGGAGAATGGTAAAGTGAAATTGTCTTTACATTTTCGAGTGGTGGAAAACATTGCTGAACCAAAACCTATTGTTCAAGGAGACTGACGCATGACTGAAGAGCTTCACCGTATTCATCTAGAGCTTTTAGATGCTAACGAAACTCAAATATTATTTGGGACAAACGACGTATTTCTAAAACTCATTGAAGATGCGCTACACATTTCATTGGTTACTCGAGGCGAGTCAATTCTCGTCAACGGCAGTTTAGAAAAAGCAAAACAAACCGAGAATATTTTAAAAACGTTGCAACGTTTAATAAAAAAGGGGCTTCTCTTTCGGAGCGAGATGTCGTATATGCTATTCAGCTTTCTGAAAAAGATGAGCTTGATCATATGGAAGAGCTCTACTCACAAGAGTTGCTTAAAAATACGAAAGGCAAAGCCATTCGTGTTAAGACACTTGGGCAAAAGAGATATGTGTCTGCAATTAAAAATCACGATTTAATTTTTGGAATTGGTCCTGCAGGAACAGGAAAAACGTATTTAGCTGTCGTGATGGCGGTGAAAGCATTAAAAGAAGGTCACGTCAAACGAATTATTTTGACGAGACCTGCTGTCGAAGCTGGTGAAAATCTTGGTTTTTTACCAGGGGATTTAAAAGAAAAAGTAGACCCATACCTTCGCCCGCTTTACGATGCATTGCACGATGTGTTTGGTGTTGAGCAGACTGTCCGTTTGATGGACCGTGGTACGATTGAAGTCGCTCCCTTAGCCTATATGAGAGGTCGAACGCTTGACGATGCCTTTGTCATTCTTGATGAAGCGCAAAATACAACCTCGGCGCAAATCAAAATGTTTTTAACGCGTTTAGGCTTTGGCTCTAAAATGATGATTACCGGTGACATTACACAGATTGACTTACCAAAGGGAGTGGCGTCTGGGCTGACAGTTGCCAAAAAGATTTTACAATCAACGCCTGGAATTGCATTTGTTTATCTCGAAGAATCAGATGTCGTTCGTCATCCTTTAGTACAGCGGATTATTCACGCTTATGATCAATTTGATGATTGACGCTGATGTGAAAGAGACCCGGGTCGTGGGTCTCTTTTTCAAAAGATAGTCTGACTGATGTATAAGAATTTGTTGGAAACACAACATGAGATTAAGCGCTCGTAACGATCAACGTATGAATCTAAAGCAGGCGTCCATGTGCTTTTGTTGTGCTTGGAGGGACGGACAAAATGAAAAAATGGAAACCATTATTTTCAAAACGTGTTCAACAGCTTCAAAAACGATTCGGATTTGTATTGTTTGCTGCTATCCTCGCCATCGTGACGTATGCAGCTACTTTTACAAATATACAACCAGAAAAGCTTGACGTCAGTTTGTTTTCTGTTGCACCAAAAGATATTTATTCGCCTGTGACAACAGAAGATGAAGAAGCGACAGAAGCGAAGGTTGAAGAAGCACTTTCTAAAGTAGAGAATCAATATACTCTAAAGAGGGATTATGCACAAAATCAAGTCGATACGTTATCGAAGTTGTTTCAAGCGATCGAAAATGAGCGCACAGCGGCGAAGGAAGCACAGGAAGCGGCGGAAGACGAAGCGTCGAAAAAAGATAATCCTGATCATCAAAAAGAAGACAAGGCAGAAGCCACTGCTGAAGAGGCTGTAACAGTAAAAGATGTCAAGGATCAGTTGTCACCTGATGTTTATGGCGAATTTTCACAGGAAACCATTAAAG
Source organism: Litoribacterium kuwaitense (assembly GCF_011058155.1). NCBI lineage: Bacteria > Bacillati > Bacillota > Bacilli > Caryophanales > Bacillaceae > Litoribacterium > Litoribacterium kuwaitense. The sequence goes on from NZ_JAALFC010000001.1 coordinate 101,509, forward strand.
GTTTGTTGGATACAACACCTGAGCAGTTAGAAATCGCACGCGATGCGAGCATCACATCTGTTCATCGTGTCATGGAGCAACGTATCGCCGTTGAAAATTTAGAAGAACGCAAAGAAGAGGTACGCCGAGAAATATCTTATACAAGCTTACCGCAAGCGTTAAAACAGACTGTCTCAGATTTGGCGGCGGGAATGATTATTCCAAACTACGTGTATGACCCACAAGAAACGTCGAAACAACGGCAGGAAATTCGTGACGATATTGAGCCAGTTATGATCCAGATGGGTCAGCTGATCGTTAAAGAAGGTCAGCTCATTGATCGGGAAATCTATCGGATGTTAGAGCTCGTAGGTGTTCTTGATCAGTCGACAAATTTACTCCCTTTTATTGGACTTGCCTTATTAACGGTTCTTCTTGCTGTACTTATTGTGTATTACGCAAAAGACCTAAAAGATGCTACGCGATCCGTCCAAGTGTATCAATACATCTATTTAATTATATTTTCTGTCGTGCTACTTATGATGAAAATCATTAGTTTTATTCAGCCTGAAAATCAAGATCAGCTTGGGCTCCTTGTGCCGGTAGCTGCAGGCACAATGCTAATTAAGTTACTCATTAACAATCGAATGGCAGTCATTACAAGTATCGCACTTGCATTTACAGGTAGCCTCATATTTAGCGGCAGTGTGCCAGGGAATTTTAATTATGACTTATTTTTGTATTACTTAGCCAGCGGATTAGCAGGTACACTCTTTTTAAGCAAGCGAAACCAGCGTTCGCAAATTTTACAAGCAGGGCTCATTGTTGCTTTTATTAACGCAGTCGTCGTCACAGCATTAACGTTCGTAGGCTATGATCAGGTAAGTGATTTATTGCTAGGTGTCGGACTTGCGATTATTTCCGGAGTCGCTTCATCGATTTTAACGCTCGGCCTGTTACCTTTTTTTGAAGCAGGATTTGGCGTTCTCTCGACGATTAAACTCATTGAACTATCGAGTCCGAACCATCCACTGCTTCGTAAAATTTTAGTCGAAACTCCTGGTACTTATCATCATAGCGTGATGGTGGCTAATCTTTCCGAAGCAGCTTGTGAAGCAGTCGGAGCCAATGGATTACTTGCACGTGTAGGAAGCTATTATCATGATATCGGCAAAACGAAGCGTCCACACTTTTTTATTGAAAATCAAATGGGAATGGAAAACCCGCATAATAAAATTGCTCCTCAATTAAGTAAAACAATTATTACGGCCCATGCGACCGATGGCGCAGAGATGCTGAGATCGCATAAAATGCCTAAAGAAATTGTTGATATTGCAGCTCAGCATCACGGAACGACGCTCCTTAAGTATTTTTACCATCAGGCCAATGAGCAAGCTGATAAAGAAATTTCCGAAGCCGAATTTCGCTATATAGGACCAAAAGCGCAGACGAAGGAAGTGGCAATCATTGGTATTTGTGACTCGGTTGAAGCAGCTGTTCGTTCATTGTCGAAGCCGAATCCAAATAAAATCGAGACCATCGTTCGGTCTATTATTTCGGATCGCTTACAGGATGGTCAGTTTGATGAATGTGATTTGACGTTAAAAGAACTCGATCAAGTTGCACGGTCCATTTGTGAAACGTTAAAAGGGATATTCCATTCAAGAATTGAATACCCCGATATGGCAAAGAAAAAGGTGAAATAAGGAAAATGAATATTGATGTCATTGATGAGACTGGCGCATTAGGTGAGCAAGAGCTTTTGGCGTTTGAAGAGCTTCTCACCTATTGTGCGAAACAGATGAACGTCCCTTCGGAAAGTGAAATGTCTTTAAGCTTTGTGGATGATGAGGCTATCCAATCGTTAAATGCTACGTATCGCCAAAAAAATGTACCGACCGATGTTCTTTCTTTTGCTATGCAGGAGACTCTTCCTGAAGATACATATGAGGCGCAAATAGATGAACCGATGTTACTTGGTGATGTTGTCGTCTCGCTTGACACAGCGAAACGTCAGGCGGAAGAGTATGGTCATAGTTTAGAGAGGGAACTGTCTTTCCTAACCGTTCACGGACTTTTGCATTTATTAGGGTATGATCATATGAACGAAGCGGATGAGCGTGAAATGTTCAAACTACAGGAGGCGCTTTTAAGTGGCTATGGGATCGAGAGAACCGGGGAATCGTAGGCCTTTTTGGTATTCATTTGTTGATGCAAGTCGTGGTATATTCCATGCTGTACGAACCGAGCGAAACATTAAAGTTGATTTACTGGCGGCAAGCATTGTGGTCGTCGCAGCCTTATTCTTTCAAGTGACGAAAATGGAATGGCTTCTTTTGCTCTTAACCATCACAATGGTGTTATCACTTGAATTGATAAACACGGCCATCGAGCGTGCGGTTGATTTAACGACGACAGAGACGAAGGTCTTGGCAAGACAAGCGAAAGATGTGGCTGCAGGAGCTTGTTTCATCGCTGCGATGGCCTCTGTCATCATCGGATTCGTCATTTTTTTCCCCTATGTCATTCAATTTGTAGAATCGTCGTGAATTCTTGTTTTTTTAGGAAGTTTTAGGGGAACTAATGCGGAATGAGAAGGTTTCCATTAAAATAAAATACACGCCCCCCAAAAGGCAGGAAGGGTTGCTTATTGATGAAAAAGGATTCATTGTTTGACAAAGCATTAAAGGCACGTGAGCAAGCGTATACACCTTATTCGGATTTTCCGGTCGGTGCAGCTCTTTTAACGGAAACAGGAGAACATGTACTTGGTGCAAATATTGAAAATGCTTCGTATGGTTTGACAAACTGTGCAGAGCGTACCGCATTTTTTTCGGCTCGAATGAATGGTCATTCGTCGTTTAAAGCTTTAGCTGTAGTTGCAGATTCAAAGCAGCCAGTGCCTCCGTGTGGTGCGTGCAGACAGGTCATGGCTGAATTTTGCCCACCCGATATGCCTGTTTATTTATATAATCTTGCAGGAGCGTGCAAAGAAACGACGGTCAGTCAGTTGCTTCCGGGCTCTTTTTCAAAGGAGGATATGGAAGCGTGAGTTATCGTTCAGGATTTATTTCGATTATCGGTCGACCAAATGTAGGAAAGTCGACGTTGCTAAATCGCGCTGTCGGTCAAAAAATTGCCATCATGAGTGATAAGCCACAAACGACGCGCAACAATATTCAAGGTGTACGAACAACAGAAGAGAGTCAAATGGTTTTTATTGATACACCTGGTATCCACAAGCCGAAGCATCGACTTGGAGACTTTATGTTAAAAATGGCCGTCAACACGCTCACTGGCGTAGATGTCATTCTTTTCGTCGTTAATGCAACTGAGCAGCCTGGGAAAGGCGATCAAATGATCATTGACCGCTTTCAATCCGTATCAACACCAGTCATTTTAGTGATGAATAAAATCGATCTTGTGCATCCAGAAGATTTACTGCCGCTTATTGACGCTTATAACAGTTTATATGCTTTTAATGAAATCATTCCAATTTCCGCAAAGGAAGGGAATCATTTCTCTGCGTTGTTATCTTCTATTCAAGAAAAATTACCAGAGGGTCCTCAATATTATCCTGCTGACCAAGTGACCGACCATCCTGAGCGCTTCATTATGCAGGAGTTAATCCGAGAGCAAGTGCTTTATCTCACAAGAGAAGAAGTTCCTCATTCGGTCGCGGTTGTGATGGACCAAGTCAAGCAGCGTGAGAGTGGGGCGGTTTATGCCGCCGCAACCATTATCGTGGAGCGTAAATCCCAGAAAGGTATTTTGATTGGAAAAGAAGGCGCCATGCTAAAAAAAATAGGGCAGCTCGCTCGTACTGAGATGGAGCGTCTGCTTGGGTCGAAAATATATTTAGAGCTGTGGGTCAAAGTTAAAGAAGACTGGCGTAATCGTCCGCATCATCTTCATGAATACGGCTTTGATGAGCGTGAGTATTTGGATTGACAAAAATTGTGCAACATGAAATGAGACGATCCGAGTTAAGCTAAGGACACAAAGGCGATCGTTAAAAAAGGTGGGGTTCTTATGCTACAATTATCATGGCAAGTGTTTGCCAAGACGGGAAGCGTAGACGCTTATCTCTTGTTAAAAGAAGCAGAGCGCTTAAAATGTGAGCAAAACAAGAAAGACGAAGCCTCAATGATTAGCTGTAATAAACCAGTGTCTTAAAAAAGGATAGGAGGCGTGCGCTTTATGCTCCATGTGTGTGAAGGCATTGTTTTACGGTGCACGCCTTATGGCGAAACTCATTTAATTTGTACGTTATTTACACGTGAACGAGGCAAATGGGCCGTGATGGCTCGCGGTGCTAGGAAGAGCAAAAGTAAGCTAACTGCAGTCACTCAGCTATTTACACACGGGCATTTCTCAATTCGTGGAGAACGTGGCATGGGAACACTCATTCAAGGAGAAATTTCAACATCACTTCGTGCGGTTAGAGAGGATCTTGAAAAAACGGCAGCTGCAGCGTGTATGGTTGAGTTGACTGATCGTTTGACAGAAGATCACGTTTCGGATCCCGCTTTGTTTGAGGTGTTAAAAAAGTCTTTGCACCTATTGCAACAGGGGATTGACCCAATGGTGATTCTAGCAATTTATGAAACAAAATTGAGTACATATGCAGGAATAGCACTGATTTTAAATCAATGTGCACATTGTCGTCAGGATAAACCCCTGTCAGCTTTTTCAGCGAGCGAAGGCGGGATGCTCTGCAACAGTTGTGCATCCAAACAACCATATGCAATTTATGTAACACCGGCAATTCCACACTTGCTGCGTTTATTTATGGAAGTGGATTTAAACCGGCTTGGAAAAGTGAATGTGTCTGATGCGAACAAGCGAATGCTTCGTCAGATTTTAACGACTTATTTTGACGAAGCAGCAGGAATCCGTTTAAAAGCCAAACGTTTTTTAGAGCAGCTGGATCGCATGAATGATGAACACGACCATTGACAAGCTCGGGTGGATTGGCTATGATTTGTGTAGTTTATTTAGTAAGTAAATATCGGTGATGAAGGAATAAGTACTCTGTTGCGTGCGATAAAGCGAGTCTGGGATAGTGGAAGCCAGATACGGACCAGCAGACGAAAGGCGCTCCTGAACCATGGAATGAAAGCGGCTGGGTAGTTTCATTTTCTCAGCAAATAGGGTGGAACCGCGGAATACAATCCGTCCCTATGTCTTCGGGCATAGAGGCGGATTTTTGTTTTGTCATTTTAAAAGAGGTGATTATTGATGAACTTGCAGGAAATGATTCTTGCATTACAAACGTACTGGTCAGAACATGGTTGTATTCTGACACAGGCGTACGACGTTGAAAAAGGTGCAGGTACGTTTTCGCCGATGACATTTTTACGAAGCATCGGCCCGGAGCCTTGGAATGTAGCGTATGTTGAACCGTCCCGGCGCCCAACAGATGGTCGATACGGTGAAAATCCAAACCGTTTGTATCAACATCACCAATTTCAAGTCGTCATGAAGCCGTCCCCAGATGATATTCAGGAGAGGTATCTTGGATCATTAGAGGCATTGGGGATCAATCCCCTAGCACATGATATACGCTTCGTTGAAGACAACTGGGAGTCACCGACGTTAGGTGCTTCAGGTTTAGGTTGGGAAGTCTGGCTAGATGGGATGGAAGTTACCCAGTTCACTTATTTCCAACAAGTCGGCGGTTTAGAGGCGAATCCTGTCTCCGTGGAAATTACGTATGGTCTCGAACGGCTCGCTTCTTACATTCAAGATAAAGAAAATGTATTTGACTTGGAGTGGACGAACGGCGTCACTGTAAAGGATATCTTTTTACAGCCAGAATACGAACACTCAAAATACACCTTTGAAGAAGCTGACACAGACATGTTGTTTCATCTGTTTTCTATGTATGAAAAGGAAGCCGAGCGTATTATTGATTTAGAGCTTGTTTTTCCAGCATACGACTACGTTTTAAAATGCTCACATACCTTTAATTTGCTTGATGCTCGTGGTGCTATTTCTGTGACAGAGAGAACGGGATATATCGCGAGAGTTCGTCATTTAGCGAGAAAGGTCGCCCGGGCATATTATAATAACCGAGAAGCAAGAGGTTTCCGATGCTGAAACAGGAAGGAGAGGATCAGGAATGACACGACGCTTCTTACTTGAAATCGGTTTAGAGGAGCTTCCTGCTCAATTTGTTCAGCCTGCGGAACAAGATCTACGACATTCGATCGAAGCGTGGCTGAAAGAGCAACGCCTGTCGTTTCAATCCGTCCTTTCATATTCGACGCCACGAAGACTAGTTGTCGCCGTTGAAGGGCTGAGTGAAAAGCAGAGCGATTTACAAAAAGAGATGCGCGGTCCGGCAAAGCGAATTGCTTTAGACGAAGAAGGTAATTGGACAAAGGCTGCTCAAGGGTTTGCTAAAGGTCAAGGCGTGGCTGTCGCTGACTTGACAGTTCGGTCTGTCAAAGATCAAGAATATATCTTTGCACAGGTGCATGAGCATGGACAGCCAACGGAGGACTTACTTCCAGGTATACGAGACGTCATTACGCAACTGTCATTCCCAAAAAGTATGCGCTGGGCAAATAGTGAACTTCGGTACTTACGGCCGATTCGCTGGCTTGTTGCTTTGTATGGTGATAACGTCGTTCCTTTTACGATCGAAGGCGTTCAGAGCGGTCATATTTCAAGAGGACACCGCTTTTTAGGCCATGATGTGTCGTTAGCGAAGGCATCAGATTACGAAGAATTGCTCCGTTCTGCGTACGTTATTGTAGACCCGAACGAGCGTCGTAAAATGGTTACAGCGCAAATGTCAGAAATAGAAGAAAAGCAACAGTGGAAGATTCAACGGGACGAAGCCCTTTTTGCAGAAGTCATCAATCTTGTTGAATACCCCACAGTTTTATTTGGCCGTTTTGCGACAGAGTTTCTTGAGTTGCCAGAGGTCGTTTTAATTACGACCATGAAGGAGCACCAGCGTTATTTTGCTGTGAAAACAGAAGAAGATACGTTGGCACCATATTTTGTTACGGTCCGAAACGGAGACAGCGCGTATCTTGACAATGTTCAACGCGGAAATGAAAAAGTACTTCACGCTCGTTTAAAAGACGCCCAATTTTTCTATCATGAAGATCAAAAGCTGACGATTGGCCAAGCTCAAGAGAAATTAAAAACCGTCGTATTTCATGAGAACTTGAAAACGATGTTTGATAAAAGTGAACGTAATGAGAAGTTTGTTCGAACGTTGACGACTGAGCTATCGTTTGATGAAGCGACGTCCCAAGCAGCAGCACGCGCGGCCAAGATTGGAAAGTTTGACCTCGTCACGTATATGGTCGATGAATTTAGCGAGCTTCAAGGTAAAATGGGTGAAGTATATGCTTTGGCTAAAGGCGAAAATGAGCTGGTGGCCAAAGCGATCGATGAACAATATAACCCTCGATCCGCCGAAGGCCAACTGCCTCAAACAAAAGCAGGAGCCATCGTCGCCCTTGCCGATAAAATGGATACGATTGCCGCTTTCTTCTCGAAAGGGTTGATTCCAACTGGCTCACAAGATCCATTTGCATTAAGAAGGCAAGCATACGGTGTTGTTCAAATTCTGCGCCACTATACGTGGCCCACTTCATTTGCCCAATTGTCTCAGGTGGCTGTTCAAGGGCTTGAAGCAGGGGGATTAACGGCTGGGGAAAAGACAGTACAAGAAATGATTGCCTTTTTAACTCAACGCTTAAAGGCGTTGCTATTGGATGAAGGGGTTGCTCACGACATTGTCGAATCTCTTCTTGACATACAGTCAGGCGTGCATTGGACATTCGCTAAAGCAAATGCGTTAACACAAGCAAGAAACAATGATCCATCTTTCAAGCTTCACGTAGAAGCGATGGCACGGGTGGCAAATTTAGCGGAAAAAAGTACGGATGATACAGTAAATTCCACCCTTTTGAAAGATCCGAACGAGCAGCAATTGTTTGCTGCCCACGAAACACTCAAAGCTGAGCTAGCCATTGCGATTGAACAACAGGATGCTGCCCGAGCTTTGGAAGTGCTAAGCCGTTACACACCAGTGATTACCCAGTTTTTCGACAAGGTCATGGTCATGGCAGAAGACGAAAAGGTTAAAAGGAACCGTCTTGCTTTAATGGCTACGCTACAAACGGCGTTTTTGTCATATGCGGATATGCGCAATATTCATGTTTAATCACGAAGAGCTGATAAAGGAGGCCACTTGTGACGTCAATCGTTTATATCGTTTCAGATTCGGTAGGTGAGACAGCGGAATTAGTTGCTAAAGCAGCGATGAGTCAATTTGAGCATTCGTACTTTGAGCTAAAGCGTGTTCCTTATGTGGAAGATGAGGGCACACTAAAAGAAATTGTCCAGCTTGCAAAACAGCAAAATGCGCTCATTGGTTTTACACTTGTCATTCCGCGCATGCGTGAGACGCTGCTTAAAGAAGCTTCGGTGCACAATGTCCCTGTAGTCGACTTAATCGGTCCGCTGATTCAAAAAATGTCTACGGTGTACAATAAAGTCCCTAAAAATCAACCGGGCCTAGTGCATAAACTAGATGCAGATTATTTTCAAAAAGTCGATGCAATTGAGTTTGCTGTTCGCTATGATGATGGACGTGATAAACGAGGCGTTTTACTTGCTGACATTGTTTTAATTGGTGTATCACGCACGAGTAAAACACCGTTATCTCAATATCTTGCCCATAAAAAGATGAAGGTCGCTAATGTGCCAATGATTCCTGAGGTAAAGCCTCCACAAGAGCTATTTCATGTATCACCAGCCAAGTGCATTGGACTAACGATTCAACCTGAAAAATTGAACGATATACGGCGTGAACGCTTAAGATCGCTCGGCTTAAAAGAAAATGCAGGGTACGCAGACCCTGGACGAATCCATGAAGAGCTCGCCTACTTTGAGGATGTCATTCAGCGTATTGGCTGCCATGTCATAGACGTTACGAATAAAGCCGTTGAAGAAACAGCAAATTTAATCCTTTCCGTTGTGGAACATACAAATAAAGCATAAATAATGGGAGCAGGCACTCCCATTACATTTTTTTGTAAGCATATGTATAGATTTTAAGGATACGATGTATTATAATAAGAAATTGCGTCTGGTTGTTGAATCGCTAAAATTCGACAAATAGCGCAATTTTCTTTACTATAAGACAAATTTCTGAAAGTTAAAACATAAAATGCCTAGAAGGATTCTTCGGGGTGATGTAGAATAGAAAACTATGACGAAAATAGGTTGTCAATTTATGTGGATGCGGATGCGTGCCCAGTAAAGCATGAGATACAGCAAGTCGCACGATCGTTTGCAATCGATGTATTTCTTGTTGCGTCTTACGCTCATTATTCACCTTCTCGCGTAGGTAAATGGAAATACGTCGATTCGACTAAAGAATCCGCAGATCTCTATATTGTCAACCATGTGCATACAGGAGATATTGTCATCACTGATGATTATGGCCTTTCTTCGTTGCTAGTACCTAGAAACGTTTATGTATTGACGTCAAGAGGGAAAACAATCCATGAAGGAAACATTGATACCTACCTTGAGCAACGATTTTTAGCCCAGAAAGCAAGAAATGCTGGTTATCGAACAAAAGGGCCTTCTGCGCTGAAAAAAGAAGATAAACAGAAGTTTGTCGAACGGTTACAAGCTCTGTTGCACTCACTTATTGACAATGAATGGCCACAGTAACGGAGGTGGTACGATGAGCCAACGAATTCCGGAGGAAACGGTGGAGGCGATTCGTCAATCGGTGGATATTGTCGATGTCATCGGCGAGTATGTACAACTAAAAAAGCAAGGTAAAAACCATTTCGGACTCTGCCCGTTTCATGGAGAAAATACGCCTTCATTCTCTGTATCAGAAGACAAGCAAATCTTTCACTGCTTTGGCTGTGGGGTAGGTGGAAATGCCTTTCAATTCTTAATGGATTATAAAGGCATTTCGTTTGTTGAAGCCGTTCAATCATTAGCAACACAGACAAATGTCGCATTGCCTGACGCGTCACACGTACCCACATCTCGACAATCACCTGAACAACAGGCCGTGAAAGAAGCCTATGAGCTTGTTACAAAGTTATATCATCATTTATTGATGAATACAGAAGAAGGGGCTATAGCTAGAGAATACGTGCAGCAACGCGATATTCATCTCGAAACAGCCAACCTGTTTCGCTTAGGATATGCTCCCGACTCGTGGCAACTCACTGTACAATTTTTGGAGAAAAGAGGGTATGATTTAGCTTTAATGCATAAAGCTGGATTGATCGGATTTTCAGAGCACAAAGAACGGTATTATGACAAGTACCGAAACCGTCTGATCTTTCCCATCGCTGACACGAATGGGACGATTATTGCGTTTGGCGGACGTGCGATTGCGCAGGAGATGGAGCCGAAATTTTTAAATACAGCTGAAACCCCTTGGTTTGAAAAGGGAAAAAACCTCTACTCATTTACTTTAGCAAGGCCGGCTGTTCAGAAAGAGAAAGCCCTCTTGCTCATGGAAGGAAACATTGATGTTGTCACAGCGCATCAAGCTGGCTTTACAAATGCTATAGCGACATTAGGCACTGCATTAACAAAACACCAGGCTTTGCTAATCAAACGTGCTGCTTCAAAAGTCACCCTTTGCTATGACCGTGATGATGCCGGGTGTAAGGCCGCTATAAGGGCTGCATCCTTACTCGAGGAAATGGGAGTAGAAGTGCGCATCGCTGAGCTTCCTGAGGGGACTGATCCAGACGATTGTATTCGAAAGAAAGGGGCATCCTATTTTCAGCATGATGTGCTAGGGAATACAAAAACATTGATGGCGTTTAAGATGCAGTTAGCGAGAAGAGGTAAAAACCTTCGTGATGAAGGAGAACGTCTGCATTATATCGAAACTATTTTAAAGGATTTATTAAAACTTCATAGCGAAATTGAAAAAGAACATTATTTAACTCAGCTTTCAGAAGAATTTTCTATATCAGTCGATGTTTTAAGAAAAGAAATGAATCGGCTACGTAAAGATAAGCTTGAAACCGATGTTTTCCCTGAAGAGCCAGCGCTACAACGCCATGTCACTCCTAAAAAAACAACACTGCGGTCTGCTTTTGAAAATGCTGAGCGGTTGCTGCTTACCCATATGCTAAAAGACGCTAATAATGCCGCAAGTGTATACGAAAAAATAGGTGTGTCTTTTTATGTAGAAGCGCATCAAGCGATTGCCACGCATCTTTACGCATACTATGAAGAGTATGACACAATGGACATTCCCCAGTTCATTGCACGTTTAAATGATGCGCGGTTGGAAAGCCTTGTATCAGAACTAGCATTGACAGGGCGTCAAGAGGCACTTTCTGAAAAAGAGCTTTCTGATTGCATACAACAGGTGTTGAATTATCCAGAATGGTTAATGATAAGAAAGAAAGAAAAGCAAAAAGAGGAAGCAGAAAAACGCAATGATTTTAAAATGGCGGCTCAAATTGGTCAGGATATCATTTTGCAAAAACGCAAACTAAAATCTTTGCGATCCGTATAGATGGGGAATAATTCGTTGCCTAACCCTTCGACGGCGAGGCTTGATTTTTTAGAAGGAGGCGGACACATGGCTGAAAAACCAGTTCGTTCAAAAGAAGTAGACGGGGAGCTTACCCTAGAGCAAGCAAAAGAGCAAATCACTGAAGTTGGTAAAAAGCGCGGTTCCATCACTTATGAAGAAATTGCTGAAAAAATGGCAGGCTTTGAGATGGAATCCGATCAAATGGACGAATTCTACGAGTATCTTGGCGATCAAGGTATAGAGGTGATTGGAGAAACTGAAGACGATCCCAATATGCAACAATTGTCCAAGGAAGAAGAATTTGACCTCAACGACTTAAGCGTGCCTCCTGGAGTCAAAATCAATGACCCTGTACGGATGTACCTAAAAGAGATCGGCAGGGTTGATTTGTTATCTGCTGACGACGAAATTCAATTGGCTAATCGCATTGAGCAAGGAGACGAGGAAGCCAAGAGAAGACTAGCAGAAGCAAACCTTCGTTTGGTCGTTTCCATCGCGAAGCGCTATGTAGGGCGTGGAATGCTCTTTTTAGACTTGATTCAAGAAGGAAACATGGGCTTAATTAAAGCGGTAGAAAAATTTGACTATCGCAAAGGCTTTAAATTCAGCACATATGCCACATGGTGGATTCGCCAGGCAATTACGCGGGCGATTGCCGATCAAGCTAGAACGATCCGAATTCCAGTTCACATGGTGGAAACCATTAATAAGCTTGTTCGTGTACAGCGGCAACTTCTGCAGGACCTTGGGCGTGAACCGACACCTGAAGAGATTGCCAAAGATATGGAGCTGACTCCGGATAAAGTTCGAGAGATTTTAAAAATCGCTCAAGAGCCTGTCTCTTTAGAAACACCGATTGGTGAAGAAGATGATTCACATTTAGGTGACTTTATTGAAGATCAAGAAGCGACATCACCATCCGATGCGGCAGCGTATGAATTACTAAAAGAACAACTGGAAGATGTACTAGATACATTAACAGATCGTGAAGAAAATGTACTGCGACTTCGTTTTGGCTTGGATGATGGACGGACTCGAACGCTTGAAGAAGTTGGAAAAGTGTTTGGAGTCACAAGAGAACGTATCCGCCAAATAGAGGCAAAGGCATTACGCAAGCTTAGACACCCAAGCCGAAGCAAGCGATTAAAAGACTTTTTAGAGTAAAGTAACGGGCAAGGGTGGTTTGCTTCCAAGAGGAGCAAACCATTCTTCGGTTTGGTTTTTTCGATCTTGTATTTATTTTACTGAATCTTAAATTGTTTTGCAAATGACCATAGCACATTTTTGTCAATGTTTTCTTCGACGAAATTCGTACAATCTTGTGTCTTTAAGTAAATCATACGGATGAGCTCTTTCTAAACAGGCTCATTTGGAGTAAAATAACTATTGTGCGAGCGTTTTAATAACGCCTCGTTACGAGGGTACATAAGGGGGAGCATTAATGAAAAATCCACTCATGCCATTTTTAACGATTGCCGTTCTAGGCATCATCCTTGTCTTTGGATTGTCAGTATATGGAGTGACGCAACAAGCAGCTGGTGATGGAGAAGGCGAATCTACTCCAGCGACACCTGAAGAAATTTATGCACAAGCTTGTGCTAGTTGCCATGGACAAAATCTTGAAGGGGCTTCCGGGCCAGCGCTTCAGGCGATTGGTAGTAAATACTCTGCGGATGAGATCAAAGGAATTGTTCAAGAACCACCAAGTCAGATGATGCCACCGAATCTCGTTCAAGGAGAAGAGCTGGATGCTTTAGCAGAATGGCTTGGCGAACAACAGTAATATTTGAGTAAAAAGGCAGTTTGCTAAAACTGCCTTTTTGCTATTTTTATTTAAAAGGAACCTATAATAACAGGGTTGAAAAAGGGGACATGTCAATGGACGCGATTCAGTTATCTCATCGTTTGCAAGCCGTTGCCGAGCAAGTGCCGAGCGGGCTCGTTGTAGCAGATATAGGGTCTGACCATGCATTTTTACCGTGCGCGCTCGTCCTTTCCAAGAGGGCTCCATATGCGATTGCTGGAGAAGTGAATGAAGGCCCCTATCAATCGGCAAAGCAACAGGTGGCTTCTTTAGGGCTGGCAGATTATATTTCAGTACGAAAAGGAGACGGGCTTTCAATCATTTGTGAAGGTGAAGTCGATTGTATTACAATCTGTGGTATGGGGGGCGTACTCATTTCGACAATTCTTGAGGCAGGCCATGCCGTTCTTCCAGTTCAAAGGCTGGTTCTTCAACCAAATAATGGAGAAAGACCGTTACGTCAATGGCTTTTTAAGCATGGTTGGTCAATTACAGAGGAAGTCATCTTAAAAGAAAACGGAAAAATTTACGAAATTATTGCAGCGGAGCCTGGCGTGAGTGAGTTGGAGGAAGCGGATCTGCTGTTTGGTCCAAAGCTTCGTCAACGAAGCGAAGATTTGGTGTTTCAAGAAAAATGGCAGCAGGAATATAACAAGGTAGAGCGCTTATTAACGTCATTAAATAAGGCTACGACCCTTTCAGAGGATATTGTGCAGAAAAAAGCATATTATCAACAAAAACTATCGATGATTCAAGAGGTGATCACATGAACATTCAAGAAGCGATCGATGTATTCGAACGTTGGGCGAAGCCGTCATTTGCAGTGGAAGGCGACCGCATTGGTTTGCAAATTGGCGATTCTTCACGTAAGCTCACGGGCATTCTCGTGACTCTAGATGTAACCAAAGACGTTGTAGCTGAAGCTGTGCAGTGTGGAGCAAATCTCATTATTGCACACCATCCTTTTATATTTCAGCCTATAAAGAATGTACACACTTCTACTTATCGCGGAGGACTTTTAGCGTCCCTTTTAGCAAATGATCTTTCTGTTTACGTTGCTCATACGAATTTAGACATTGTTCAAGGTGGCGTGAATGATATGATGGCCGAAGCGCTTGGACTCATTAACAGTCAAGTACTCGTCTCAACGAAAACAGAGGCTTTACATAAACTGATTGTTTATACACCAGAGACGCATTCTGAAGCTGTTCATCAAGCAATGGGACAGGCTGGTGCTGGCAGCCTTGGCCATTATCGTGACTGTGCTTTTTCAACAAAAGGGATCGGGATGTTTCGACCGGATAAAGAGGCGACACCTTATCTTGGAAAAGAAGGTGTGTTAGAAAGAGTGGATGAAATTCGCTTGGAGGTCGTCGTAGAAGAGGGGGACATTGAAAATGTACTTACCGCTGCACGACAGGTTCACCCATACGAGGAAATGGCATATGATCTCATTCGCATGGACATTCCAGGCAAGGAATATGGATTGGGACGGATTGGTACCTTGCCTGCTCCGATGACTTTAAAGTCATTTGCAGACCTTGTCAAAAAGAGTTTTGACGTCCCCTTTGTCCGTATCATAGGAAATGAAGATCAGCCTGTAGAAAGGGTTGCAGTCCTTGGCGGGGATGGAAATAAGTATGTCTCAGCGGCGCAAAAACAAGGAGCGGATGTTTTTGTCACGGGTGATTTATACTTTCACATTGCTCAAGATGCGATGTATGAAGGTTTAATGTTAATTGACCCTGGTCATCATGCGGAAAAAATAATGAAACAAGGGGTTGTTGATGTGTTACGGAAAAAGCTTCCCCATGTAAAGATGTACGCTTCACAACTGAGCTCTGAGCCGTTTAAATTAGGATAAGTAAGGAGGTGCTTTTCGCTTTGATTTACGAAAAGCACCTTTTTTTATGTTGTCGATGATTTTTTGGCACGTACTTTTGGAAGGATTTTTCCTAGCTCTAATGTCCACTCTCGTTTCCAAGTGGCTTCGTTCTCCCAAGAAAAAGCTTCAAAAAATGCAATAACTTCACGCACGACTGGTGTAGGTGTTGATGCGCCTGCTGTTACGGCAACAGTCTCTACATTCTTTAGCCAGTCCAGTTCAATATCACGAATGTCAGAAATACGATAGGCCTTCGTTCCAGCTATCTCCTCGGACACTTGAGCAAGCCGGTTTGAGTTGTTGCTGCGTGGATCACCGACGACGATCGTTAAATCGGCTTCCTTCGCTTGCTCAGCAACGGCTTCTTGACGAACTTGGGTCGCCTTGCAAATTTCTTTATGAAACTCAGCCTGAGGGTAACGTTTCGTGATTTCTTCTGAAACATCAATAACGTCCCATTGGCTCATCGTCGTTTGGTTCGTAATGAGAATATGATCATTGTTTATCTGAAGATGTTGAACGTCTTCTGGTATTTCAACTAAATGAACAGCATGGGGAGCAACACCAATCGCTCCTTCCGGCTCAGGGTGCTTTTTCTTGCCAATATACACAATATCATACCCTTCGGCCGCTTTATCACGAATGAGGTCATGTGTCACTGTGACATCTGGACATGTCGCATCTAATACTGTCAGACCCTTTGCTTCTGCTCTTTTTCGAACAGAAGGAGATACACCGTGTGCAGTAAAAATGACCGTTCCATGATCAATGCCTTCCAATAAATCTTCTCTGCTGTCACCATCTAGTGTAATAATGCCTTCTGACTCAAAGGCATCGGTAACATGCGCATTGTGTACAATCATTCCAAGGATATAGATCGGTCTGGGCAGTGTTTTATCCATGGCGGCATTTTTCGCGATCACCATCGCATCAACAACGCCATAACAATAGCCTCTAGGTGCAATTTTAATAACTTTCATTCCAGCCCTCCTCTCAATCACTACCATTATAAATGATACGAGACAGGTTTGACAAAGGTTCCGTGTCACAGGAAGTGTCTGAACATGGAAAAGGCGATGGTGGTATGATACACTCTGTGAAGAATATAGAAAGTGTAAGGTAGGTGGAGAGGATGAAGCTTGGTTCTCATGTGTCAATGAAAGGAAAGAAAATGCTTCTTGGCTCCAGTGAGGAAGCTGTGAGCTACGGTGCTACGACATTTATGATTTATACAGGTGCACCGCAAAATACGAGAAGAAAGCCTATAGAGGAATTAAATATTGCTGAGGGCTTAGAACACGCGAAGGCCCACGGTATTGACGAAATTGTGATACACGCACCGTACATTATTAACTTAGGGAACTCTGTCAAAAAAGAAACCTTTGAATTAGGAGTCTCTTTCTTACGAAATGAGCTTGATCGTGCCAAAGCAATTGGTGCCAAGCAAATTGTTCTGCACCCAGGAGCACATGTTGGGGAAGGACCTGAAAAAGGCATTCAACAAATCATTAAAGGGTTGAATGAGGTGCTCAACGCAAAAGAGGACGTACAAATTGCACTGGAGACCATGGCTGGAAAAGGTTCAGAGTGTGGCCGTACATTTGAAGAGCTCGCTTCGATTATCGATGGTGTAACGCACAATGAGAACCTTTCTGTTTGCTTCGATACATGTCATACCCATGATGCAGGCTACGATATTGTCCATGATTTTGATGGGGTACTGGACGAGTTTGATCGCATCGTTGGCGTTGATCGCATCAAAGTGATTCATGTCAACGACAGTAAAAATGAGCGAGGCGCCGGAAAAGACCGCCATGAGAATATCGGCTTTGGACATATCGGGTTTGATGCGCTTTGGCAAGTCGTTACGCATAAGCAATTTGCGGCGTTGCCAAAAATTTTGGAGACGCCTTATGTCGGAGAAGACAAAAATCATAAAAAACCGCCATACAAGCTAGAAATTGATATGCTAAAAGGTGGATCATTTAATGAGCGTCTCAAGGATGAATTGATGGGTGAAAAAACAAACGCCTAGCCTTTAGACATTAAAGGAGTGTAGACAAAGTGAACTGTAATCTTTGTCTACACTTTTTTACCATTATTTTCACACACGATTACTTTCTCTTGTTTAGAAGTTCATCAAGTAGTTGGTTAAGCTGTTGAGCGGTTTTTGGATCTGTTTCTTGTTCAATCGAATAGATGAGCCTTCTCCTTTGTTGCGTGTCAAATATATTGATTCTTGGCTCTTTCTTCAATATATTTATAATAGAATCTGCTTGTTGTCTATTGATGGAAAAATCATATTTTTTTGCATACTTTAATAATTCATTCGTTGTTAAATTTTTGACTTTTTGATTGACGATATTCTGGATAATCATTTCTTCCCTCCTTGTCACCTTTTTCTTAAAAAGTATGCCATAAGGCGAAAGATCATGAATGGTCTAGGAAGGATAATCGTGGTAATATGCTGTATAGGTATAGTGTGAGACGTAAAAGAGGGGGAAGCATAGCGTGCAATCATACGATCGAGTCGATGACAAGGTCAACGCTTTTGAAGGACTAACTTCAGAAATCCGCCTTGTGCTTGACACCAATGGTGAGATAATAAGCATAAATTCCTATGGGAGAAGAATATTTGAAAAGGAGACATTCTCTTTTTTCGACTACTTTGAAGAAGACGTTCGGCACAAAGCGTTTCAATTTTTGCAAAATGTTACTTTATCTGAGCAGGAACTGAAGGTCAGTCTTCCGATTGTAAAAAAACAACAAAAGAAGAAGCTCGTATGCAAAGGAAAAAAAGGTAAGGGGGGCATTTATATCGTTGCTTTCTTAGCATCTAATGAAAAAAGTGCTGAAGGGGAACAAATATTCTCTCTGCTGAAAAATCAAGAGCAACGCGGACAGCTCCTGCATTTTCTTACAGAACAATTAGATTTAGCGATTATTTTGTTTTCTGATAAGGATACAATTGAGTTCTCTAACAAACGTTTTGAAGAAATGTTTTTAGTTGAAGAAGAGGGAATGATTGGTCAAACACTTTTTGATCTAAATGATGATCATCCGATGAAAGAAACGTTAAAGAGTATTGTGAAAGATACGCGGATAAATAAGAAAGTCAGTGAACGCTATTATTATGAAGACGAAGCATTATTTCAATTTCAAGGCATTTATTTTGAAGATGATCAAGCTGTATTACTTATTATTCATGATCGATCATACCAACAGCGGTTTGAAAATTTGCTCGTATATAAACAACAAATGGAAAGCGTTTCCCAACTTGCAGCTGGTGTTGCTCATGAGTTAAGGAATCCACTGTCAGTCATACGCGGATTTTTACAATTATCCTCGTTAACAAATGATTGGAATAAATATTACAATACAATTCTTAGTGAACTGACACGAATGAACGATATTATTGAAGATTTCCTTTCGGTCTCAAGAAAGAAAATTAACAAGCAAAAGGTACAGCCTCACACCATTTTTAAATCACTCATATACATCATTCGTTCTGAATGTTTGTTACATAACATCACCTTTGAATATCATATCGAGGAGACAGAGGCTTACGTCAACGTAAACGAGGCGATGATTAAGCAGGTCTTACTAAATTTACTTCGAAACACGATCGAAGTTTATGAGGAAAAGTCTAAAAACCGGCGTTTTGTTTTATATACGCGGGTCGCCAATGGAGATTATTATATTACTGTGCAAGATTTTGGAAAAGGGATGTCTCCGGAAGTTTTAGAACAGCTGGGAAAACCGTTTTTTACAACGAAAGAGAAAGGAAATGGTATTGGAATACCGTTATGTAAGAAGATTGTTGAAAGCCATGAAGGGGAATTTCATGTAGAGAGTGAGTTAGGTGTTGGTACAAAAATTACATTCAGCTTGCCTTTGATTCATCATTCGCCTTAAGCATTTTATTAAGGAGGCTCGTCGAGGGTGAAAGAAGTTTAAGGGTTGCAAGTGGAGAAGCAATCCGCTATGATAGTCGTCATGAACAAAGGAGGGATAGGAATGCATCAAAAACGATCGCGTCCAACAATGTTCATGATGCTCACGGCCATCTTACTCTGTGCAGGCATCACCTTTTACTTCAATCTATTGGTTACAGACTTAGAGAATCAAGTTGAAACACTCGAAAAAAAGAATAACGAAAAAGAGCGGATAATGGACCAGTACTCGATCTCACCTGAAATGATTCAGTCTTATGTAAAAAAAGAACGTAACCCTAGTATGGATGGATATACAGACTGGAAGAAAGCAGACAGAGTTGCAGATCAATTTTATCGTCAAAGTGGCGGGAAATTTAAAAAAGAATGGGCACTCTTTCTCGTACAAGAAGCCCAACGCTATGAAATTGACCCATATGTGGTCTATGAGCTCTTAGACGTTGAGAGTGGAGGTACGTTTGATCCGACTTTAGAAGGACCAGAGACAAAATATGGACGAGCTTATGGGATGTCACAGTTTATGAAAAATACCGCACCTTGGATTGCTGAAATGGCAGGTTTGCCTTATAAGGATGAAATGTTGTTTGATCCGATGTACTCAATTCAACTGTCCATTGTGTATCTTGACTTTCTTCACGAGCGATACGACAACTGGGATCAGACGCTAACCGCTTACCATCGAGGTATCTTCGGTATGCACAATTATGTTAAAGAAAACGGTGACGCGAAAAGCTGGTACGCTACACAAATTCAAGCAGACGCAGCGAAGCAAAAGCAAACGTTACTAGCTCAGAAAGGTGACTCATAACAAAAATTCGTTCATCACCTCCTCCAATTGTCCATTTTGGACAAATTTGGAGGTGTTTTTCTCTAAAAAATTGAAGGATGACGTATCACTTCAAATGTCATCATTGTTCTGTGGACAAATGCTCGTTGGGTCCGCCCTGATTATGCACGTTTCATCGAACTTTTCGCACCTAGTTCATTAAGGTAACCTCATGCCTGGCCAGGCTGCAAAATCAATTGATTGGCTAAGGACAAAGTCACCTTGTCTACAGAACTTGATTATTTGCAACGTCTGATTTAAAGCATTTAGCAGGTGGCGCGTATGAAGCGCAACAGGTAGAATTGTGATCACACGTGTCTTTTTATTTTACAATCGTTTGTAGATCAGCTATACTAATGAGCATGTGTTAAATCGTAATCATTCTTAATTAAGATCGTGAGATGAGGAATATGAAGAATCAGTCATCTTTGCCACCTGTATTGCAAATACAAGATCTGTCTTTTACATATGATAAAGAGCTCGTGCTTAGCCATTTATCCTTCACAGTTCCTGCTGGGGCTTTTTTTGGGTTAGTTGGTCCAAATGGTTCTGGGAAATCGACATTGATTGAATTAATTCTCGGCCTGTTGCCTTCAAATGAAAGGGGAAAAATTAAAGTTTTCGGTATTTCTGTGCCATCTTTTACTGAGTGGAGTCGGATTGGCTATATCTCTCAGAAGGCAACAAGCTTTAATCAAGATTTTCCTGTAACTGTTTTTGAAGTGGTCTCCATGGGGTTGGTCGGAAAAAGAGGGCTTTTTAAACCAATTCGGCATAAAGATAAAATGCGTGTCAAAGAAGCTCTTCATGAGGTAGGGATGGCGTCATTTTCGGGGCGCAAAATGTCGCAATTGTCCGGTGGGCAGCAGCAACGTGTGTTTATTGCTAGGGCTCTCGTGAGTCAGCCGGAATTTCTTATTCTTGATGAGCCGACGGTTGGTATTGACGAAGACAGTGTAGCGTCGTTTTATCGTCTTTTACAGCAACTTAACGATGATCATGGGATGACGCTTTTAATCGTGGCGCATGATCGGCATGTAATGAACACATATGCCACTCACGTATTCAGTCTGGGTAAGGGGTATGAACAAAAATTAGATGTGAATTCACACTCTGATCGTGCTTCTCATGTCAAAGGAGGCAGAGAAGGTGATTGAGAATATATTTCGCTTTGAGTTTTTGCAAAATGCTTTTTTAACAGGGCTAATGATTGGGGCAATTGCTCCGCTATTAGGCGTGTTTATCGTTGTGCGGAGGTTAGCGTTATTAGCAGATGCCTTGTCGCATATAACGCTTGCAGGGATTGCTGCAGGGTTATTAGTGCAAGCACGTTTTCCTGTCATGCCGGCATTTAACCCTTTATATAGCGCGCTTCTTTTTTCGGTTGGCGGCGCTTTGCTCATAGAAAAGTTACGCTCCTTATATGTATCATTCCAAGAATTATCGATTCCGATTATTATGTCTGGTGGAATCGCCTTAAGTGTTATTTTTATTTCGATGGCAAATGGTTTCAACCAAGATTTGTTTTATTATCTTTTTGGCAGTATTAATGCGATTTCCCGGGGCGATATGTGGACAGTGGCAGGTATTATGGTGGTCGTATTACTCGCTGTGCTTTTATTATATAAAGAACTCGTGTATATTTCATTTGATGAAAGGCAAGCGAAGACGTCTGGGTTACCTGTCAAAAGGCTTCATATCACATTTATTGTGATCGTGGCGTTGGTTATTGCTGCCAGTATGAGAATCGTTGGTATTTTGCTTGTTTCCGCACTAATGACGCTGCCAGTTGCTGCAAGTATGCGCTTGGCGAAGGGCTTTAAAGAAACGATCTGGTATGCAATCGCTTTTGGGGAAGTGGCTGTTATTGGAGGACTTGTCATATCGTATTATTTAGAATGGCCTTCAGGTGGTACTATTGTACTTTTATCCCTTCTTCAGCTTTTACTCGTCGTTTTATGGCAAAAAGGTTTAAAGCGTGTCCTTGCTTCATAAGGGCGCGTTTTTTGTATTTTTGTATAGTCTTTATACCTCAGAAGCATACTATGCTTGCTCTTCTATCCGAGGAGGTGTAAAAGATGGAAAAAGAACAAAACAAAGATGATGTGCAAAACCATATAGCGAGAAATCATCAAGGCTACACAGAGGAGAACCACTCGTATTTAGAGGAGACGGCTGCCGAAGCAACATTTGCCGATGCGGAGCTTATGCAAGCAGATGCTGAACAAGAGGTGCAGCAGGAATCCGAGGCAGATTCAAATGCAACTGGTTTAAGCGGCGTAGCGCTGGCTCTTTCCATCATTGCTTTATTGATCTGGCCAGTCCTTTTAGGTGCGGCTGGTATCATTATAGGCTTTGTAGCTCGGAGAAGAGGCGCAGGGGCGATGGCCAATTGGGCAATCGGTATCGGGACAGTTGCTATTGTGATAAGCCTGTTCTTTGCCCCCTTCATATAGTGATGAAACTGTTTAAGTAAGCAAAAAATGACCTCGGACAAAACCCCGAGGTCATTTTTAATGGAGTGCAAACTTTAAACGTAGCAAAGCACGTATCATGCTTCAACTTCTTTTTTTGCTTCTTCTTTTTTGCGATGCTCTTCAGCTAAGATGTCAATTTCTTTTTTCAACTCTTCAACCATCGTTTCTTCCGGTACTTTACGCACAGTTTTTCCATGTCTAAAGAGAAGACCCTCACCTTTGGCCCCGGCAATCCCAATATCAGCTTCACGTGCTTCGCCAGGTCCGTTAACAGCACATCCTAGAACGGCGACTTTAATCGGTGCTTGTATTTTTGAAATGTATTCTTCAACTTCGTTTGCAATTGAAATGAGATCAATTTCAATTCGTCCGCATGTCGGACAGGAAATAAGCGTCGCTGCATTGGAAGCTAGTCCAAACGTTTTCAATAGCTCACGTGCGACCTTCACTTCCTCGACAGGGTCAGCAGATAAAGAAATGCGCAGTGTATTTCCGAGCCCTTTACTGAGCAACGTTCCAATACCAGCAGCACTTTTTACCGTGCCGGCGAATAAGGTTCCAGATTCGGTGATGCCAAGGTGAAGGGGGTAGTCAAATGCACGTGCGGCTTTCTCATAAGCTTCAACGGCTAATTCAACATCCGAGGCTTTCATGGATACGATAATGTCATGAAAGTCGAGGTCCTCAAGAATCTTAATATGATGGAGCGCGCTTTCGACCATTCCATCGGCTGTTGGATAGCCATATTTTTCTATGATGTGTCGCTCTAATGATCCGGCATTTACACCAATTCGAATCGGAATATTTTTTGCTTTTGCGGCTGTCACGACCTTTTCGACATTTTCACGCTTACCGATGTTACCCGGGTTAATGCGGATTTTGTCTGCTCCACCCTCAATCGCTTTAAGGGCAAGCTTGTAGTTAAAGTGAATATCGACGACAAGCGGAATATTAATGCGTTTTCTAATTTCTGGTATTGCATCCGCGGCTTTTTCATTTGGACAAGCGACACGGACAATTTGGCAGCCAGCTTCTTCAAGCCGTTTAATTTCAGCAACTGTTGCTTCGACATCATCCGTTTTGGTCGTTGTCATACTTTGAATAATTAATTCATTCGAGCCGCCGATTGTTAAATCTCCAACGTTGACGGGTCTTGTATCTTTACGGTGTGTGATCTCACCCAATGATCATCTCTCCTCTTTATGAGCCTAGATGTGTTCCTATCTGCTATTGTAACAATACGAATGCTAAAATCAAGAAAAACCCATTATGAATCATGATATAATGGGAAGCGGTAGGCTTGGCCTGCTCGAATCTCGCTTGCTTCAAGTTCATTCAGAGACAAAAAATCTTCTGTAATTTGTTCGATTGGAACAGGCAGATGGTTTTCGTGCAACTGTTCAATAATACCGAGTACAGTATCTCCCGGCGCCACTTCAATGACTGTAAAGGTGGGTTGCACTCCTGCGGGCACGGTTTGGGTGTCTGTAACAAACTTGCTGTATTGAGAATTTTGCTGAGCAACATCGCCCGAAACTGCCGGAACAGTAGGTATAGTTCCACTTCTTATATCATAAACAATGGCATAAATGATGGCAAAGCTTAGAACGAGGATGATAAACTGTTTCATAATGTTTGTCCACCCTTTCCGGTCTCTATAATTTCTAAAATTATATGAGGAGAGTGGACGAAATATGCCATAGAATGTATTTGAAACCTTTAGGTCGGCTTTTTCGTAATATAATTACAACAAAATTGTAGAGGGGTGAAGGCCATGCTGTTGGATTTCGTGTGGATGGGCATGATCGTCGTTTTTTGGCAACAGCTTTTATGCTCGGTGAGGTTCTCGTGAGGACAAAAGGCTTTATGGGACTGCTTGGATTGGCATTAATGCTGTTTTATTTTTCTTACCATGTCTCTGGAGAAGCACTCATTTGGATGGCTACCATTTATATTATAGGCGTTGTCATGATTATTATTGATGGCAAAGTTTTAAACGATGGAACGCTTGGTGTCCTAGGAGTCATTTTGATGATGGTAGCTGTAGCGGTACCTGCGCCTACAATCACATATGGTGCGTCGGTTATTTTCGGGATGGCGAGTGGGACAGCCGCTTCTCTGTTGTGGCTAAAAGTATTTCCGCGCCGAAGAATGTGGGAAAAAATTGCCCTGAAGGATCGTTTAACGAGCGAGGATGGTTATAACTCGATCAATGAAGGTTACCATTCGCTCGTTGGTCAAGAGGGTGTCGCTGTGACAGATTTTAGACCAACGGGTACAGTGCGTGTTCAAGACAAAGATTATAGCGCAGTATCAGACGGTAAATGGATAAAATATGGGCAAAAGGTAAAAGTACTGTCAGTAGACGGGACGCGTATTTTAATTGTATTAAATGAGGAAAGTGCTGAAAAATAAGTTGTTGTTAAACAAAGTCTGGAGCTGAAGTAGAGCTGCCAGACTTTGTTTTATTTATTGCGGGGACGACGGGGTTTTAGCGGGGACTTTTTTAAATGCTAAAAAAGCATAGAGTAGGATGATGAAGCCGCCAATAAAGCTCAGCCAATCGATATGAGTGATTTCAGCAAATAAAACGAGCGCTCCACCGGCTGGGATTGTAAATGAAGATAATGCCCAAGCCTGTTCATACGTAAACCGTTTTTTTCGTGCGCTTAAGGACATAATAAGGGCAAGTAGGCTAACAAACAGGATGAATAAGCTAAAGGAACCAATAAAACTAATCACGATTGCTACAATTGGTAACAGGATGATATTTGATTTTAGTGCGGTGATGTAGGATGAAAGTGTTTGATTTGTAAATGGATTTTCCGGAAACGTATCGTATGTAAGTGTTTGTGACCAGTACGACGTATGTACTGTCATCGTATGGGCGTTAAAAAAGAGTCCATTCTCATGGGATGAAGGCTGCCCTTCTTTAAAAAAAGAATGATCGCTCATGAAAGAGGTGAGCTGAGAATCGTACGCTTCAAACTCAATTTGTCCTTTTTGGAGCCCTTCGTTCGCTTGGTTAACCCATTGAATTGTATTCCACGTGACGATGCTGCCATAGATCAGTGCGGTTAAAGCTGCTAGGGCGAGTAAAAAACGAATGGCATTGCCAGCTCCTCTGACACGCATTGCTCCAATAAATGCAGGGTTAGAAAAGCTTTTTTTAAGTTGGAAAAAATGAGCTTCATTTTCGGCAGTCTCCTAGTCATTAATATCTGAGCTTATTAAATAACGCTCATTGCTTGCTTTCTAAGTTAGGCTGGGCAAGACGTTGCGAGCAAGCTATACATACATTTTATGTCGATGAACGATCGACGGCAACCATTACGCTTTTTACCGTCGACACTTTCATTTCTTAGATTAAACAGGTGAAGAGAAACAATTTTTAAGGTATCAAGGATATTTATGTTAACTATATGTAAAGATTGTGTAAAAACGCCTCGGATTTTCTTTACAAATGTCGACAAGCACCGAATAATGAGGAAGGATTGCTTCTAAAAAGAAAAGGTTCAGAGGAAAAGGGGCTTCTGAATCGGTCCACAACGAGAGAGAAAGGGGATGAAATGTGGTGGATGTTAACATCCAACAGATGATTTTTCAATTTATTGGCGGCCTCGGTATTTTTCTTTTTGGTATCAAGTATATGGGGGACGGGCTGCAAAAATCTGCAGGAGATCAATTGCGTGACTTGCTGGACCGTTTTACGAGCAACCCATTTATGGGGGTATTGACTGGAATTGTTGTTACGATTTTAATTCAATCCAGTTCAGGAACTACTGTATTAACGGTTGGTCTCGTCAATGCTGGTTTTATGACGTTGCGTCAAGCGATTGGGGTTATTATGGGTGCCAATATCGGGACAACGGTAACGGCTTTTATTATTGGATTTGACGTAGAAGCCTATGCATTGCCAATTATGTTTGTTGGTACTTTACTCTTGTTCTTTTTTAAGAAAGAACGTATTAATTATATCGGACAAGTTATTTTTGGATTTGGTGCCCTGTTTTTAGGGTTGTCTTTGATGGGGGACGGTCTTAAACCGCTTCGAGGACTACAAGCCTTTCATGACTTGACTGTTAGCATGAGCGAAATGCCCTTATTAGGTGTCTTTATCGGTACGTTATTTACAGTTGTTGTTCAAAGTTCAAGTGCAACAATTGGTATTTTGCAAGAGTTATTTAGTCAAGATTTGATCGACTTAAATGCGGCGTTACCAGTGTTGTTTGGTGATAATATCGGGACAACTATTACTGCGGTGTTAGCTGCAATCGGTGCTTCAATTGCGGCACGGCGCGCTGCGTTGACCCATGTCATTTTTAACTTGATTGGTACGACAATCTTTTTAATCTTCTTATGGGCGTACGGGCCATTTATCGGTTGGCTGCAGGAAGCGTGGCAGCTTAATGATAAATCGACGATTGCTTTTGCGCATGGTATATTCAATACAACAAATACGCTAATGCATTTACCATTTATCGGTGTGCTTGCATATCTCGTTACGAAATTTATTCCCGGTGATGATAAGATCATCGACTATAAACCAAAACATCTTGATCCGATCTTTCTTGAACAGTCGCCTACTTTGGCGCTTAGCCAAGCAAAGCTAGAAATTTTACGCATGGGGGATATTTCTAAACAACAAATTAACGAGGCCATGTCATATTTAAATACAAAGCAAAAGGTGCATAGCGATACAGCCTATCAGCTTGAGGATGCGATCAATACATTAGACAAAAAAATAACAGATTACTTAGTACGGCTTGCCTCAACCTCACTGTCCAATGTCGAGTCAACAGAGCACGCTCATCTCGTTGACAGTGTAAGGGATATTGAACGGATTGGTGACCATGTTGAAAATATTGTCGAGCTCGTTGAGTATCAATTGGCTAATAAAGTAAAATTGACTGAGTCAGCGATGAAAGACTTAAATGATATGTTTACAATGACAAAAGAGGCTATAGACAAAGGATTTAAGGCATTTGATACAAATGATAGCCAGCTCGCTTCGGAAGTGATCAAGCTAGAGGAAAGTATCGACCATATGGAACGGTCGCTGCGTAAAAAACATATCCTTCGTTTAAACAAAGGGGAATGCTCTGGTTCTGCAGGTATCGTATTTGTCGATATTATTAGTAACTTGGAGCGGATCGGCGACCACGCTATGAATGTAGCTCAGGCGGTCATTGGTAAAGAGTAGAGGAGGGTTCCGGTGGAAATCATCGGTTGGACACTCATCATCGTTTTGTTTGCTTTAGGCTATGTCAGTTTAGTCTATCCTGTGTTGCCAGGGTTACTATTCGTCATTGGCGCTTTATTTCTGTATGGGTTTTGGTTTTCGTTTGCGCCGTTCGGCGTTTGGTATTGGCTTTTGCAAGGACTCATCGTCCTCATCTTTTTTCTTGCTGACTGGGCGGCGACCTACTTTGGCGTGAAGAAGTGGGGAGGATCGAAAGCAGCGATCAATGGGAGTATGATTGGACTCATTGTTGGACCATTTCTCATTCCGGTCTTTGGGGTACTGATCGGTCCTTTTGCAGGTGCCGTGCTTGGAGAGTATATTGTTCACCGTGGCTCACCGTTAAATGCATTAAAAATAGGTGTTGGCTCACTTTTAGGTTTTCTTGCCGGAAGTGTAGCTAAATTTATTTTACAAACGATCATGATTATTTTCTTTTTCATCTGGATTCATTGACACATTGTGTTTTAAATTTTCGCAGGAGAAAAATTTAGTAATTTCTCTCCTGCAATTGACTTTTTGCATTTTAGAAGATATAATACTCTTTGTCTTTTGATTTCGGCGGTGTAGCTCAGCTGGCTAGAGCGTACGGTTCATACCCGTGAGGTCGGGGGTTCGATTCCCTCCGCCGCTACCACTTAAATAGATGCATTTAGGACCCTTAGCTCAGCTGGTTAGAGCTATCGGCTCATAACCGATCGGTCGCAGGTTCGAGTCCTGCAGGGTCCACTAGCTTTACGGAGGAGTACCCAAGTCTGGCTGAAGGGATCGGTCTTGAAAACCGACAGGGGCTTCACGGCTCGCGGGGGTTCGAATCCCTCCTCCTCCGCCATATCTAAGAACGTACACAGTCTATTTTGAGGCTGTTTTTTTATGCGCATTTATACTAAAGCGCTTTCTTTCGGAGGATTGGGCGCATAATCCATAGAAAAATTTATAGTGATTGATCGGGCTAGTATACAATGAGACGATATAACGAGTAAACCTAAGGAGTGAAGTGATGAAACACCGGGTCATTATCGTAGGGTGCGGAGGAATGTCCATCCAATGGATTGATTATGCGTTAGAAAGAGAGAATGCCGACATTGTTGCGCTTGTCGACATGAATGTCGCAAATGCCGAAAATGTCAGAGGAACATATGGTTTGAAGGTTCCTATATATGCAAATCTTTCTGAAGCCATTGAGAACACTGATGCCACACTTGTTTTTGATGTGACGATCCCAGCGAGCCATAAAAACATTACGACAACGGCAATAAAAGCTGGCCTAACGGTTTTTGGGGAGAAGCCGATCGCCGAGACACTTGAAGATGCTTACGAGGTCGTTGATTTAGCGGTTACAAGAAACGTTGTTTATGCTGTGATGCAAAACCGTCGTTATAACCATCAACTTAGAGCATTAAAACAAGCTCTGCAAAAAGGAATTGTTGGACGCGTTGGAGCACTTCACGCTGATTTTTTTCTTGGACCACATTTTGGCGGCTTTCGGGAAACGATGAACAGTCCGTTGATTATCGATATGGCAATTCATACATTTGATCAGGCGCGATGTATGATCGGAGCTGATCCGGTCTCTGTCTATTGTCATGAATATAATCCGCCTGGATCATGGTACCAAGGAAATGCATCAGCTGTATGCATTTTTGAAATGGACAACGGTGCCGTCTTTACTTATCGTGGATCTTGGAGTGCGGTTGGTGCCGGAACGTCGTGGGAAGCATCATGGCGTGTACACGGATCAGAAGGGACAGCTTTATGGGATGGTACGAACGTTCCCTCGTATGAACGGTTAAAAGGAGAGCAGCAAGAGGCATTTATTCCTGAATATGAAGCGAGCACCATTACACCAGATGATTCGTTTAGGGAAGGGCATCGAGGTTGCTTAGATGAAATGTTCGCTGCTTTAGAGCAAGGAAGGCTAGCAGAAACGCATTGTCGCTCTAACATAAAAAGCATGGAAATGGTCTTTGGTGCGATCCAATCCGCCAAAGAACAAAGGAAAATTATTTTAAAACGCGACTAGATATAAAGGAAGAGGTCACCTCAGAGTGCCTAATGTCGCAGCTTTGTCGTGCTTAAAAGGAGCAAGGGTTGATCGAAGGACAAGCCTCTCTAATGCCTTCCCGCCTAGTTAGTCAAAAACCGTACCTCAACTGATTGAAGAGGCTGAAAAAGTTGGCGAGAAGCGGTTGACATAGAAAATCTTTAGAACAATGTTTTTTCTTTGCACTTATCGGGTAAATTTGATACTGTGAATGTAGTTGGAAGGCTAATCCAACCATTGATTGGCCGACTACATATATTTTTTAAAGGAGGATTTTGCAATGGCTTACGAACTACCAGAACTGCCTTACGCTTACGACGCTCTAGAACCACATATCGACAAAGAAACGATGAACATCCACCATACGAAACACCACAACACGTATGTGACTAAGTTAAATGACGCAGTGAAAGGTCATGCAGACTTAGAAAACAAAGATATAAATGACCTCGTTGCAAATTTAAACGATGTACCTGAAGATATCCGCACTGCTGTAAGAAATAACGGTGGCGGCCATGCAAATCACACTTTCTTCTGGAATAGCCTTTCTCCGAATGGTGGAGGCGAACCAGTCGGTGACCTAAAGGCAGCGATTGACAGCACTTTTGGTGGCTTTGATGCTTTTAAAGAAAAGTTCACTGCTGCTGCAACAGGTCGTTTCGGTTCAGGCTGGGCTTGGCTTGTTGTAAAAAATGGTCAATTGGAAATTACAAGCACTCCTAATCAAGATTCTCCATTAACAGATGGTGCAACACCAATTATCGGTCTTGATGTTTGGGAGCATGCTTATTACTTGAAATACCAAAATCGTCGTCCAGATTACATTGCTGCATACTGGAATGTTGTATGCTGGAATCAAGCGGAGAAACAATATCAGAGCGCGAAATAATTGCGGCTGACGATCGCTTCCCTAATCTAAGGGATGTGTCAGAGTGTAGACAAAGTCTTACTAGGCTTTGTTTACGCTCTTTTTTTTGGATAATGTGTAAGCATCTCTCCGATACGTTGACCTGAATGTTTGTTAGGCGAGCAATAAACGGATGTTTACAAGCTAGCGCGTCCCTAAATAATGGGGGCGCGTTTTTGCGTCGTCATTTTATTTCTTCTTTTACTTCATTCCAACTGGTAATGATCAACGTCTATCTTCTTGTATATCCACTTCGTGAGAGGTCATGCTAAGAAAAGCATGAGAAGGCGAGGCGTTGACATGAATTTTTTAATGAAAAAATTGAATCCAGGGTCTGAAAAAACGCTACGTGCGTTATTGCTTTTAATCGCCATCGGCGGTTTATACGCATTATCTATTGCGCTGTCCAATACGTTTGTCAATGTGTATTTGTGGAAGCAATCAGGAGACTATGCTTCGATAGCCATCTACAATTTAGCAACAGTCATTTGGCAACCAATTACCTTTATTATTGCCGGACGCTGGGCGAAGCGAGTGGATCGCGTCCTCGTATTACGGATAGGCGTTATTTTTCTTGCGTTTTTTTACCTAACCGTATTACTGATTGGTGAACAATCGTCCGACCACTTAGTTTTATTAGGAAGTCTTCTCGGAATTGGCTTTGGCTTTTATTGGCTTGCGTTTAATGTGCTTACTTTTGAAATTACCGAACCGGATACCCGCGATTTTTTTAATGGGTTTTTAGGTTTTTTATCCTCGTTTACTGGTATCATCGGGCCCATTTCAGCGGGGTTTATTATTTCACGCATGGAAGAATTTACAGGCTATACAACGATTTTTACAGCTTCTTTACTTTTGTTTGCTGCTGCTGTCGCGTTAAGCTTTTTTCTCTCTCCTCGTCCAGCAAAGGGAAGTTACGAATGGAAGCGCATCTTTAAAGAGCGTTCGTATAATTCGGATTGGAAACGAATTTTGCACGCGCACTTTTTTCAAGGGTTTCGGGAAGGAACCTTTGCATTTGCAATTACCATTTGGGTATTTATTGCGACTGGGAGTGAGTTGGCAATAGGGACATTTAGCTTAGTCAATTCGTCGATCGCTCTGTTGTTTTATTTTATTGCAGCACGCTTTATAGCACCTAGTTATCGAAAAGAAACGATTTTATATGCCAGCTTAGCTATGTACGCGAGTGTACTTTGTCTCATGTTTTCAATACAGTTTCCACTCTTGCTTACTTATGCTGTCATCACAGCCGTTGCTTATCCGCTTTTAACCGTTCCTTTTGCATCTTTGACTTATGATGTGATTGGTCGTGGCTGGAGGGCAGCAGATATGCGTGTAGAATATGTGGTTGTCAAAGAGCTCTATTTAAATGCTGGGCGTATCGTATCGATTTTACTTTTTATAGGTGTTGTTTTATCACCTTACGTAGATATAGGGTTGCCGATTTTAATTGCGGTCATTGGTGCAGGTCATTTGCTTATGTACCTTGCCATTCGGCATTTATACCATCCGCCGCCTCCTCGTAAAGATGAAGAAGAGCGCTATCGCGGAAATGCCTGGGTTTTCCAGCAAAATAAGTCTGGTCCGCGGTAAGCGCTTTTCGCCTTCCTTCCCATTGCTTATTCATGGTAAAATGGTGTAATAACGTGGAGTGAAGGAGTTCTGCTATAGTGGAGCCAAACCAAAAAAACCGTAAGAAAAAACAATTACCTTTTCGAATTAACGTTCTCTTTTTTATCGTTTTTTTATTGTTTTCTGTGCTTGTTTTACGTCTTGGAGTGTTGCAAATTGTTCATGGTGAAGAGTATCAACGTAGCTTAAATCGTACAGTAAACAATACAGTCAATACGCCTGTTCCGCGCGGGAAAATATATGATAGTGACTATACGCTTCTCGTTGATAATGAACCGCTGTATGCAATTACATATACGAGAGATAAAAATACTTCGAATAATGAGATGTTAGACATCGCTCAGACACTTGCAGGATTAATTGATAAAAGTGACGAGAAAGTGACTGAACGTGATGAAAAAGATTTTGGATCATTACAAACCCTGAACTGGCAAGAGAAAAAATCGCTGCTGAGATGGAGGAAGGGGAGCTTGAAGACAATGAGCTGTATCAATTACAGCTTGAACGGATTACAAAAGAAGATTTAGCGACGATAAGCAAAGATGAAAGAGAAGTCCTTGCCATTTATCGTGAAATGGCGAGCGGATATGATCTTGTACCGCAAAATATTAAAATCGAAAATGTGACGGTAGAAGAGTATGCAAGGGTGAGTGAACGGTTAGAGGAGCTGCCGGGGATTGAAACGACGACGAACTGGCAACGGGATTACAAAGAAGACGGTCTTTTTAAAAGTGTGATCGGAAATATTAGCAGTTCCGAAACTGGGTTACCTAAAGAGCTGCTTGATTATTATTTGGCACGAGGGTACAGCCGAAATGATCGAGTCGGGCGAAGTTATTTAGAGAAACAATATGAAGATGTGTTGCAAGGTCAGAAAAAGCAGGTTGTTAATACGTTAGACGATGGCGAGGTGATCTCAACGAAAGTGGTTCGTGAAGGAACTCGGGGTAAGGACTTAGTGTTAACGATTAATACAGATCTGCAAAAAGAAGTGGAAAATATCATTGAAGAGGAGATTTTAAGGTCAAAAGCGATGTATGGCTCAAGCCAATACGCAAATGAAGCCTACGTATCGATGATGGATCCACATACAGGGGAAATTTTTGCGATGGCAGGGAAAATGTATCATCGTAATGAGCAAGGGGAAGTTCAATTTATCGATAATCCTCTCGGTGTAACGAATAATGCGTATGAAATGGGATCGGCTGTTAAAGGTGCAAGCGTTCTAGCAGGTTTGCAAAGCGGTGTAATTCAACCAGGAGAACAAATCGATGATCGGCCGATTCAAATTAAGGATACACCCATCAAGAAATCTTGGAAATATCTCGGTTACAATAATGACTTACAAGCGTTGCAGCAATCGTCGAACGTCTACATGTGGCATATCGGGATGCGCATGGGTGATTACAATTATCGCCCCAATGAGGCAGCACCATTTAATAACCCGGCTGCCTTTGAAGAAGTGCGCAACTATTTTTCACAGTTTGGTCTTGGTGTGAAAACAGGCATTGATTTACCGACTGAAAGCTCTGGTTACATTGGTACTGGACGACTCATTGGTAACTTGATGGATATGATGATCGGTCAGTATGATACGTATACGACGATGCAGCTGAATCAATATGTATCTACAATTGCCAATGACGGATACCGTATCCAACCGCGCCTTGTAAAGGAAATACGTGAGCCTAAGTTGTCTAATGATGGTCCTGGACCTTTAATTCAAAGGTTTGAACCAAACATTTTAAACAAAGTTGAAATGCCACAATCGTATATTGAGCGTGTGCAACAAGGGTTTCATATGGTATTTCATACGACACCAGGAACGGCAGATACCCACTTTGCGAATCGACCATATGAGGCGGCTGGAAAAACGGGTACGGCTGAAGCAGGAAATTCTTATAACCTTACCTTAGTCGGCTATGCACCATATGATGATCCAGAGGTTGCTTTTGCCGTGACTGTTCCAGGCATTGATGACCAGGATCGAATCAACTTAAATATAGGACAGCGTATTTTAGATGAATATTTTAATTATGAAGGCTCATAAAGCGAGGCTGAGGCTATCGTGAAAAAATAAAAGGAGACGGCTGCATCCATCCGTCTCCTTACGTATATTTAATTCGTGATTTCGTTGGCGATATCGACGACATTCATACCACGCTTAATGATATGTTCACCGATTTGAATTGATTGGGCCATGTCGTTGTCTTCGAGGTAATCGTTTAAAATATTTGCTTTTAAGAGACCTAAGTCTTCGAGCTGTTGACTAACTTCACCAGTCGTCATGCCTTCGGAGATCGTAATCGTCCATTCTTTTTTTGGCGTTGTGTCTTCCTTCTCGGGCTTGGCAGGTACCTCTTTTTCAGAATTCGTTGTGGATTCTTCTTCAAGTTTTTCTGCTTGTTCGATCGGTGCTTTTTCTGTAGAATCATCATCTGCTGAAGGGTGCTTTTTGTCTACTGGATCGTTGTCTTCTTGTGCGTCAGCTACTTGATCATCTATGGACTGATTGATTGGAACAGCTTTTTGTCCTTGTTCAGCTAAATAGGCTTGGACTGTTTCATCATTCATGTCAAGATCGTTTGAAAAGCCAGTAAAAACAAGGAGCACGCAAATAGAAAACAAGATGCCGCCAGCAAAGGCGCGAAGTGAATATTTCATTATCCTATGACACCCCGACTTTGCTCGCCGTATAATATTTGTTCAACGACTTCTTCAGACAGAGAAAGTTCACTAGCGATTTGTTGAATGTTTAAGCCTTGCGTATGAAAATGAAGCGCTTGTTCGATCAAGCGTTCCTCTGTACTGGCAGCTTGATCGTTTATATCATCGCTTGAAGAGTAAGTCAGCATCATTTCTTCTTCAAAGACTTCAACTTTTCGTTTAAGTTGATAATTTTCTTGAGCGGTTTGTATTGTCAGTTGCTCGAGCTGCTCCTCAACAACTTTAACACGGTCACGCGTAAAGAATGAAAGAACCAATAATACGATCGAAATACATAACAATACAATTACAGCTGTTGTCATAAGTTCCCTTCCTTTTCCTAAAATCTCTCTCTGTTATATCATATTCTTCGCAGCAAACGAAGGGTTTTCAGGAAGACAGGGGCGAATTTTTTCGGAATGTGTCGAATCAATGATACGACTGATGGTTATGATCATGAAAAGTAAGCAGTGATTGTTCATTTTCGATAGAAAACCCTTGCCTTTTCAAGTCCTTTTTGGTAACTTAATAAAGTATGTGTTGTAAGGAATGGAGGGATAGCAATGCGTGTAAACATTACACTTGAGTGCACAGAAACCGGCGATCGTAACTATATTACGACTAAAAACAAGCGAACTAACCCAGAACGTATTGAACTAAAAAAATATTCACCACGTCTTCGCCGTCATACAGTACACCGCGAGACGAAATAACAACAGGTTTAGCACCTGTTGTTTTTTTATTATAAAAATGCGCTTCAGTTGGCAATTGAAAGCAGCTCCTCTAAAATATTGTTATGATGAAAAATGATAAAAAGATGCTACGAAAAAAAATGAATATGATTCGCACGCATATCCAAGATCGATCGTTAAAGTCAGAGCTTGCCTGTCAACGTTTGACAGAGACAGATGAATGGAGGAAGGCACAGACAGTAGGGGTCTACTCACCAATTCGTGAAGAATGTGACCCTTCATTGATAAAAGAAAAAGCGCTTTTAGAAAATAAACGTATTGTGATGCCGAAAGTGATTGATAAAGAGCACATGGCTTTTTATCCATGGGCGCCGCATATACAGACGAAGAAAAATCGCTACGGAATAGAAGAGCCGGTCGGAGAAGGCTCGGTCAATTTTCAACCGTCGGATATGATGATCGTCCCTGGCCTAGCATTTACAAAAAAAGGAGCTCGCTTAGGATATGGAGGCGGGTATTACGATCGTTTTTTGCGAATACGCCAATGATAAAGGTCGGGCTCGCTTTTGAAGAGCAGCTCCTTGATCAATTGCCTACGATTACAACAGATGTGTTGATGGACCTTATTGTGACTGATCAAAAAATTTACCGTCCAAAAAAAGGAGGCAGGGAGGCGTAATGACAAGTCAACGACGATATTCGAGGCAAACCCTTTTTGCGCCGATTGGACAGGAAGGTCAGGAGAAGTTATTGCAATCTTCCGTTCTTATTGTTGGAATGGGTGCTTTAGGAACGGCTACCGCATCTCATTTTGTTCGTGCTGGCGTAGGACATGTTCGTTTTGTTGACCGAGATTTTGTTGAGTGGTCTAACTTACAGCGTCAACAACTGTTTGATGAAGAGGATGCGCGCCAACTTCTTCCGAAAGCTCAGGCCGCTGAACTGAAATTAAAGCAAATCAATAGCTCAATTCATGTAGAAGGCATTATCGCTGACGTATCAGCTGAAAATCTGCCATCTTTTCTTGAGGGAATGGATGTCATCGTAGATGGAACCGATAATTTCGAGACGCGTTTTTTGTTAAATGAAGCAAGTGTCAAATACGGTATTCCGTATGCCTATGGTGGTGTTGTCAGTTCGCGAAGCTTGGCAGCTTTTTTTGAACCAGGAAAAACCCCATGTTTACGATGCTTGATTTCAGGAGGGACATCATCAGAAACGTGTGATACAGCAGGGGTCATTTCACCTGCAGTGACATTAACGACCTCTTGGCAAGCAGCAAGCACGTTAAAATACCTTGTTGACGCAAAAGAGGAGCGACCCGGAATGATGTCTTGTGATATTTGGACGGGACAGTCTCATTTTTTCCCGTATGCAAAGCCGAAAGAGCAATGTCCAACTTGTCAGAAAAAACAATTCCCTCTTTTAAATGGTGCAGAACGTACGACGTCTGTCATGTGTGGCCGTGATTCAGTTCAATTGCACTATGAAGACGCGTTTCAATTAGATAAAGTGGCAACACAGCTTTCTCCCTTCGGTGAAGTTAAAAAAACACCTTTTCTCGTTCGCGCTCATCTTGACGATGACATTACATTTGTTATTTTTCCTGATGGACGTGTGCTCATTCAAGGTACAACAGATTCAGCGAGAGCACGTAGTCTTTATAGTCGTTTTATTGGGAACTAACACTTCTTTATGCATAAGGAACTTGTTTACATGGCATCCTATTATGTAGGAGGGATGTCGATTGAGAGAAGGAGAAGTTTTAATTAGAGCGATCTTCATTGTCTTAGGAATCGTCTTACTCTATCGGTTTCGGTTCCGACTGTTCCAGCTAATCCTCTCACAACAATGGTTGCGTTCGATTGTCGTTAGGCGTTTCGCAGGTCCTTATATTCGTAAAAAGCTATCTGAAGAATTGTTTCGGTGACTTTCATTTCATTTATTTTTGCATGAAGCTCCTTTATCAAGGGGCTTTTTTGTTGCGATCTCTTAAAGGGAATGTATGTCTCGTCCAGTTCTTGCCAATGCTTGTGATAGTACACAATCGGAGGGCGAACGTATGACGAATAAAGAGGTACACAAAGTCCCGTGCTCAGCTGAGTTGCAAAAAATGTAGAATATTTAAGTGAACGATTAGGAGTTAAAGAGAGCTTCGATGTGATTCAACTCGATTTAACATATGCGAATCGTAAAATGGCGATATTTTTAGTGGATGGCTTTATTAAAGATGACATTATGCATTATTTAATGAGACTTTTGTCAGGGCTTGATGAAGCGCAATTGGCTGATGATCCTTTGGAATCGTTGTTACGCACGTATATCCCATATGTGGAAGTTGATACAGAAAACGATTTGGAGCGGGTTGTCGATCAAGTGTTGAGTGGCCCCGCCGCTTTGCTTGTGGACGGAATCGATCATGCGATATTAATTGACGCAAGAACATATCCGGTTCGTGGACCAGAGGAGCCGGATGTGGAGCGGGTTGTGCGTGGGGCGCGAGATGGTTTTGTCGAAACGATTGTTTTTAATACGGCTATGACGCGTCGGCGTGTTCGAGATCGCTCATTGCGGATGGAATACATGCAAGTCGGTCGTCGTTCTAAGACAGACGTTTGTATTAGTTTTTTAGATGATATAGCCAATCCAGAGCATGTGGAGCTAATAAGACAATCGTTAAAGAAAATTGACACTGATGGCTTGCCGATGGGGGAAAAAACGATAGAGGAATTTATTTTTGAGCGTTTTAACAACCCATATCCGCTGGCGCGCTATACGGAGCGGCCAGATACGGCAGCTTCACACCTGTTTGAAGGTCATGTGCTCATCATCGTTGATGGTTCGCCGAGTGTACTCATTACGCCGACAACTTTTTTTCATCATTTACAGCATGCCGAGGAATATCGGCAAAAGCCGGTCGTTGGAATGTATTTACGCTTCGTCCGTTTCCTTGGCGTATGGCTTTCGTTGTTTATGCTCCCTCTTTGGTATTTGCTTGCGATGAACGCTAGTATGGTGCCAGAAGCGTTCGATTACATTGGTGCAGACGATTTTGGTGTTGTTCCGTTACTCGCGCAATTTATTATTATCGAAATTGGCTTAGATTTATTACGGATGGCTGCCATTCATACACCTTCCTCGCTAGCCACTGCTCTTGGGCTTGTCGCTGCAATTTTAATCGGTCAAGTGGCAGTTGAGGTAGGATTATTTTCGAATGAAGTCATTCTGTACTTATCGATTGCCGCCATCGGTACATTTGCAACACCTAGTTATGAACTCAGTATTGCCAATCGTTTATTCCGCATTCTTTTGCTATTGGTGACAGGTTTCTTCGGTGGTATAGGGTACGTCGTTGGTGTCACGCTTTGGGTTTTATTTCTTGCTCGCATTAAAGCGTTTGATGTCCCTTACTTATGGCCGTTACTCCCATTTAATTATAAGGCCTTAAAGGATGTCTTGTTCCGATCGCCGATACCGTTGAAGCATCATCGGCCAGAAATTTTACAGCCTAAAGACCCCGATCGTTAATGGATCGTATATTTAGAACGCAAAAAAGCTCGAAAGAAGGCCCAATCCTTTTTTGAGCTTTTATTTGCTTTATCAAACCTTCGTTTCTATGGTATGGTGAAATTACTTAAGGATGGGGAAAACAATCAGCCTTCTCCACCATCCGGTTTGATAAGAATATTATCTTCCTCATCGTAGAGTTTTTTTGGAAAATTGATTATAATGAAGATTAGCGTACGTTAGGAGCATGAGACATGAAGCGTTATGACGATGTCGTTCGATTATTACGTCGTTATGGGTCATTTATTTACACAGGCGATCGAATCGCCGACCTTACATTAATGAAAACAGATTTGAAAGAGCTGTTAGACAGAGGAATATTGAGCACGGCTGATTATGCACAGGCAGTGAACCTTATTCGCAATGAGGAATTGATTGTTAAGAAAAGGGTTGGTGAATAAACCATGAATCCGACCATTGAGTTGTTAAAAAATCATCGTTCGGTCCGAAATTTTCTAGACAAGCCTATAGCGAAAGAGATGGAAGAGGCTATTTTGCAAAGTGCACGTTTTGCGTCAACCTCAAGCTACCTTCAAGCATTTACGATCATTATTGTTCGTGATCTAAATAAACGTAAAGTATTGCGAGAAGTGACACGTGATCAGGAATATGTTGAAAAGAATGGATTGTTTCTCGTGTTTTGTGCTGATTTTCATAAGCATATTGAACTAGCGCAACGATATGATCGGCAGCTTGAGCAATCATTGTTACATGCGGAAGCCTACACGGTTGGTGTTGTTGATGCAGCTCTAGCGGCGCAAAATGTCGCTATTGCGGCAGAGTCGCTTGGGCTTGGCATCTGCTATATCGGTGGGCTTCGTAATGATCTACATAAAGTAAGTGAATGCTTAAACATTCCGTCTCATGTTGTTCCGTTGTTCGGTATGTCCATTGGTCATCCGGCGAAGGAAACAGACAAAAAGCCTCGGCTTCCCGCTTCTGTGCTTTTCCATGAAGATACATATCAAGATGAACGAATCGCTCAAATAGATGAATATGATGAGATAGTGTCCGATTATTATCAAGAGCGGACAAAAGGGAAGCGTTCAGACAGCTGGTCGGATCAAGCGACTCAGACATTGGCTGCTCCAAAAAGAACGTATTTGCTCAATTATTTACAGAATCAAGGTTTTTAAAAAATAGAGGGATAAAGATTAAAGGGGAGAGCGTTTTGAATTCAAAGGTATTAGCTGCAGCAGATATTGGTGGAACAACGATAAAAATGGGATTGTTTCATTCAAGTGGTGATTTGATTGATCAGTGGGAAATCCCTACTGATACAAGCAATGACGGGGCTCAAGTTCCAGCGCATTTGGCAGCGTCACTATCCCAGTATATGGATAAACATGAAATTGCAAAGGAAAATGTGCAAGGACTTGGTGTCGGCTGTCCTGGCTTTATGGACATGGAAAATGGGGTCGTTCACCATGCAGTCAATATTGGCTGGAGAGACTTTCCTCTAAAACAAAAATTACAGGATGAAACAGATTTACCAGTGATTGTCGATAATGACGCAAATGTTGCAGCGATCGGTGAAATGTGGAAGGGTGCGGGAAATGATGAAGCAGATTGCTTATGTATTACCCTTGGCACGGGCGTTGGCGGTGGAGTTATTGTAAACAATGACATCGTTCATGGGTCATCGGGCATTGCTGGTGAAATTGGTCATGTCTCGGTTGTAAGAGAGAACGGCGCACCTTGTAACTGTGGTCGAACAGGCTGTTTAGAGACAATCGCTTCAGCCACTGGTATTGTTCGTCTTGCTCTCGATGCCTTGCAAGCTGACGAAACCCCCTCATTGCTTCGTAATCGTGATGAGGTGACGTCACAAGCTGTATTTGAAGCTGCAACAAAAGGAGACGAATTAGCGCAAAGTGTCGTTTCTTTTATGAGTCGGGAATTAGGCCATGCACTTGCTCAAATTGCTGTCGTCTTAAACCCAAGTGTCATCGTGTTAGGCGGAGGAGTTTCTAAAGCGGGTGCGACACTCTTAGATCCCGTCCGAAAAGCTTTTGAGCAATCGGCATTACCGTTAGTTTCCTCAGCATGCGAAATTAAACAGGCTGTGCTCGGAAATGATGCAGGAATTGTTGGTTGTGCTTGGCTCGTGCGTGAGAAAATCTCTGGAAATTAAGAAGTTTAACGATCATATACGATTTACAAAGAGAGACGTTTGTCCATTTGGTCAAATGTTTTTCTTTTTTTTTGCTGAAAAACGTAAACCCTATGTCTCCCATGGGCTAGAGCACGGAAAACGTCATTCAAACAGCATTGTCTGTGAAACTAAATGTCGATTTGTTTCGTCTAGTGGTTTAGGGATTGAATAAGAAGGCTATGGGGCATGGTAAGAGGCGTATGCTTTTTAGGTTGCGATTTTGTAAAGAACACATTAAGATATTGTATATTGTTTAAAAGAGTTGTAAATGGAGTGGAGTAACGGAGGAGGCTTTTTGAATGAAGAAGCGTATTGCATCTTCGAAATTCAGCATCGTTTTGCTGACGGTTGTGCTTTTATGGTTAAAAACGTATTTGATCTATCGTTTAGATTTTGATATTGGGATGAATTCATTCCTCGAACAATTTAATTTATTTATTAATCCGGCCAGTACATTATTTTTGCTAATCGGGACAGTGTTTATTTTTGCAAAAAACGAAGAAGGGGTTGGCTACTGGCAGCGAGCATCGCTTATACACTTTTATTGTACGCTAATGTATTGTACTTCCGCTCCTTCAATGATTTTATTACAATGCCTGTACTGTTTATGACAAACAACGCCGCTGACCTTGGCTCAAGTTTTTTTGCTTTGATTAAGTTTTATGACATTTTGTTTTTTATCGATATTCTTTTTCTCGCTTGGTTTTTATACCGTAAACAGCCAGATATACAATTTCAATTTAAAAAG
This sequence comes from Litoribacterium kuwaitense, assembly GCF_011058155.1. Classification (NCBI taxonomy): domain Bacteria; kingdom Bacillati; phylum Bacillota; class Bacilli; order Caryophanales; family Bacillaceae; genus Litoribacterium; species Litoribacterium kuwaitense. The sequence goes on from NZ_JAALFC010000001.1 coordinate 143,692, forward strand.
CTGGATATTCGTAAGTACTATGTCGCTGTTTCCGCTTTGTTTTTATTTAACTTAACACTTGCTGAAATCCAAATGCCTTGGCTTCTCACAAAGACATTTGACCGTGAAGTGATGGTTAAAAACTTAGGAACGGTCAATTATCACTTGCATGACATGTTTATGTCTTCAAAGACGTCCATGCAAAAAGCATTTGCTAATGAAAGTGAGCTTGATGAGATTATCAACTACGTTGAGGCAAATAAAAGTGATCCAAATACGAATATGACTGGGCTCATTGAAGGTAAGAACATTGTTTTTATTTCAATGGAATCGATTCAAGAGTTTGTGATCGGTCAAGAAGTGGATGGAAAAGAAGTCACGCCATTTTTAAATGACTTAGTGGAAGAGTCTCTTTATTTTCCGGATTTTTATCACCAGACAGGTCAAGGCAAGACGTCTGACTCCGAATTTCTCGTCGAAAACTCGTTATATCCTTTGCCGAGGGGTTCAGCTTTTGTTTCGCATCCCAATAATGAGTTTAGGGCGGTTCCAGAAATTGTCGGCGAGCATGGCTATCGTTCCGCCGTATTTCATGCCAATGATGAGACATTTTGGAATCGAAACATGATTTATGACGAGCTTGGTTATGATGAGTTTTATGATATTGCCAGCTATACGTTAACAGAGGAAAACCAAGTCGGCTGGGGACTAAAGGACAAAGAGTTCTTTGCACAATCCATTCCTTATTTAAAAGAATTGGAGCAGCCGTTTTATACGAAATTTATTACTTTGACAAACCACTTCCCGTTTGATCTCGCTCCTGAAGAGCAAACATTTGCGCCTCTTGATACGAGCAGTGAAACGGTCAATAAATATTTTACAACTGTTCGTTATACAGATGACGCCATTCGCGATTTTTTTGCACAAATGAAGGGTGAAGGTTTGTATGAAGACACGGTCTTTATTTTATACGGCGACCATTTCGGCATCCCAGAATATAATTACAATGGCCTTGAAGAAGTGTTAGATAAAGAGCTCAGTTCATTTGACCATGTGAAACTTCAACGTGTACCACTCTTGATCCATATTCCAGGGTACGAAGACAATCGGATTGTTGAAGGAGTATATGGGCAAATTGATATGAAACCGACTTTACTCAACTTATTAGGTATAAAGAGCGATGGCCTATATTTTGGTCATGATATGCTGTCAGAAGACACCCCTTCTTTAACAATATTACGAGATGGTAGTTTCATTACAGAAGAAGTATTATATACAAAAGGGATCTGTTATGATGCGGAATCAGGGAAGGAGCTAGACGCCTCTTCGTGTGAACCGTATCAAAACAAGGTTGACCAAGAGTTGAACTTCTCAGACAAAGTCATTTATGGCGACCTTTTACGTTTTCTCCAAGAGGAAACGCAATATCGTCAGTAACTGATCATTCACCCTCTGTTGGCAGAGGGTGTTTTGCTTGTTATGAAACATTGGCGACCAATTTTAAGAAAAATAAGCAAAAAAGCCCTGCATAGGAAACAACTATGATACATCTTTGCTGTAAAATGGCTGGACATAGGAGGATGAAGATGATCAAAATACTCATTGTCGAAGACGAAAAACCGATCTCTAATTTAATCCGGATGAACTTAACCGATGCAGGTTACTTATGTACATGCGTTTGGGACGGTTTGGAAGCAGCAAATATTCTAGAAAAGGAAAGCTTTGACTTAATTTTGCTTGACGTAATGATTCCTGAGATCAATGGTTATGAACTGATGGATTACATCAGACAGCTACAGATTCCAGTCATATTTTTAACTGCCAAATCAGATGTGAACGATAAAGTGAAAGGGTTAAAATTAGGCGCTGAAGATTATATGACAAAGCCTTTTGAAATTGTTGAGCTGTTAGCGCGAATAGAAACCGTTTTACGTCGATACGATAAAGCGTCCAAGTATCTTCAGTTGTTTGATATACATATTGATACACAATCACGCGTCGTGCAAAAGGCGGGCAAAGAGGTGCAATTAACTGCAAAGGAATATGAGCTATTATTATTGTTCTGCAGAAATAAAAACATCGCTCTTTATCGTGAACATATTTACGAAAACATATGGGGAGATGTGTATGTTGGACAAAGTCGAACAGTCGATTTGCATATTCAAAGAATGCGGAAAAAATTAGGATTGGAACATAAGATAGTTGCTGTGTATAAAGTTGGGTATCGCTTGGAGGTGTAGCGATGACGTTTTTCTGGAAAATTTTCTTTAGTACGCTCTTGATAAGTGTTTCTTTTTTTTCTGTCGGCCTTTATTTATTAATGGATCGTAACTTTAATTCGGCGATGGAACGGGAAATTGATGCTGCTTATGATTTAAGTGATATTATTCATTATTCGATGAATAATGAATTAAAAAACCAATATAATGTTCATGTGGAAATGAATGTAAATGAAAAACAATTAGCAGCATTACAAGAAAAGATTACAAATACTGCTAACGCGATGAATATTAATCATATTAACGGCTTAATTTCTTTCCGAATTAGTGACAGTGACTATCAAATTGTTTTCTCATCATTAAATAGCATACCAGACAATGACATGTTGAAAGAGGTCTCTGAGAATGAGAAGGGCTACACATTCCATACGACGAGTGATGACACATATGTTCAAGTATTTCGACCCACTACGTTGTATGGTGAGCGATATTATATTGAAGTATTAAGAGACGTTTCACACATCTTTTATAATCAACAGCAGCAGTACGAAATGTTTATTAAGCTTATCATTGCTATGCTGATTGTTGTCGGAGGGATTACAGCTGTCATCTCCAAATGGCTGACCAAACCGGTCAAAAGGTTAACAGAGGCAACAAATGAAATTGCATCAGGACATTTTAATAAACAGATTGAGATTAAAAGCAGGGATGAATTCGCTGTTTTATTAAGTCATTTTAATACGATGGCAGCTAAATTAGAAAAACAAATGAATGAGCTGAAGCAGGAAGCAGAAAAGCAAGAGCTGTTTGTCGCCTCTTTTTCACATGAGCTAAAGACCCCATTAACGTCAATTATTGGCTACGCGGACATGTTGCGAACTAAACGCATGTCCAATGAAAATATCGTGCTTTCTGCACAATATATTTTTGAAGAAGGAAAACGGCTTGAGAAATTGTCAATGAGACTCCTGGAAATCGTCGCTCTAAAACAGAAAGACATCATCGTAAAAAAGGTTTCTGTGCAAACATTTTTGGATGAGACGATCAAATCGTTGCAGCCAGTGTGTGAAAAATCTGAAATTAAGATTAAACAGCACGTCGAACCAGGGAGGATCGAGATTGAACCTGAGCTGATCAAAACGGTTTGTTTAAATTTGCTAGATAATGCCCGAAAAGCGATCGGAAGCAATGGTCAAATTGTAGTGACAGGAAAACAGCAAAACGATCATTATGAAATATCCATTTGTGATAATGGAAAAGGAATGGAAGAAAGTGAGTTAGACAAAATCACCCAAGCTTTTTATATGGTTGATCAGTCGAGAACTCATGTTGAAGGAGGCGTAGGCCTGGGGCTAAGCCTTTCGGCAGAAATCCTTAAATTGCATGAAGCAACGATGTATTTTACGAGCAAAGTCAATCAAGGGACGTGTGTAACAATACCACTGAAAAAGGCTGTGGACGATTATGAACGTTAAGGCATCGGTAAATATTGCTTTCTTTTGCTTGTTACTTGTTTTGCTTGCGTTAGCGCCTTTGTTTATCGCTGAAATAAAAAATAAACGGTTGTTGAATGCTGTCTACACAGAAACGTTAGATGACAAAAAATACGTGTCTTCGGAAAATATCGAAGTAAGTACAAAAATCGCGACGATTCAAAGCGCAGTTTCGAATACTAGAGGAATCGTCACTTGGAATGAGCAGGTCAGCGATGTTCGTGATGAGGATATTGCACGTACTGTAATAGAGGAGCTTAAGAAACTGCAAAAAGTAAAGGTCATTCCTTCTCGCATAGACTTCTCGAGCAAATATGCCATTGAGCGCTTGATCAAAAAAGATTTTATCGATGTAAATAATCCCCAGATCAAGGTGGACATACAAGAAGTGCGGCTCGCATTTGATGATTATTCAATTGTCGTTTGGATGGATGATGAAGCAGATCTGATTTATCAATTCGAAATTTATTCAAAAGAACATTCTGTCATTACTAAAGAGACGCCAGCAGTTCAAGCTTATATGGATTATTTAGGGTTGCCCTCTGATCATATTCAGCATAAATCAGGCTCATCAGGAAGGTTTGGATATTATCAATATAGCAATGAAGAGGTCGATCTCTCCTATCTCTATGTTCAAGAAAAGCATTATTTTGCGGTCCAAATTGATAAAGCAAATAGTCTTTATTTTAATTATGATCCGGAAGACTACCAGTTGATTCAAGCGGAAAATGAGTCCCTCGTCTCCTTAACAGATCATGAGCGCCGTGTCATCTATCTTTCTTGGGAGCATACCCCTAATCAAGACATGTATACTGCTGCAAAAGCGCTAAAGACCTTTAAGGAATCCTTTGAAGGAGTTACAGCGAGCATCGTGAAGTCCGACCTAAACATTCCGTCTATTCGACTAAATGATTTTAATAAAGAAGATCAATCAACGACATCGACGTATTTCATTGATGATAATGAAGGTGGCGTCTATCAAGTGTTTGTAAATACGATGGCATTAGACCGTTCAGATCAAGAAAATCTGTTAAAGAGTTTGGAAATTGTGCCAAAAGCAGAAAACGAAAATTTAGATGAGATAACGATTGTCGAGCCGTTTCTTGGCTAATGATAGCAATATCATACTATGTCAGAGTGCAGCAAAAAGTCGACAATGACTTTGCATCGTTTTTTTACCTCACCGTCGTAACAATGATGTTGTAAATGATGCAAAAATGACGGTAAAATGATCGCTGCTTGATACAGACTGGCCGTACACTGATTGTAGTTTTTCATTATGAACCTAGCTGAAGAAAAGTTGTTTCTCGGTTTCTTTTTCAGCGTTGGCAGTATGTGTATTGGCAGAACCCTTGTCAAGTGAGTTCTATATCATCTTTTTGAAAATCCAGATTCTACATTGAACGCCTGTGCCAATGTTAATGCTTTTGATTTGTAATCCCCCCTTAACGTTTCAAGAAAAGGGAGCTGATTTTTTGAGAAATACGTAACCATGAATCAATAAACGTCGTACATAAAGTACTCGGAGGTATTTGCTGTTCATGCAGGTGCATATAGTTATATTGAGCAAATGAACGGAGGGATGTTTTGAATAATCATTTACCAACGATCAGTCATCTTTATAACAGGATAACTCGTTTAGAGGAGCGTTATCCTTTTGTCCGTGTGCAAACAATCGGTCATTCCGTCTTGCGGAGACCAATTTTTGAGGTGAGTATAGGAGAAGGCAGTCGCCAGCTACATGCAAATGCATCTTTTCATGCTCATGAATGGATTACCTCACTATCGTTGCTGGAATTTTTAGAAACATATGCTTACCATAGTGCTTATTCACCGAATAGTCATTGGGCTTTAACATATCAGGAAACAAATTTGTCTACTGTGCCAATTGTTAACCCTGATGGTGTGGCGCTTTTGCTAGACGGTGTAGAGTCAGCAGGCGAATGGCAAAATGACGTGCTCTCTTTAAACCGAAACAGCTATGATTTTACGGGCTGGAAAGCGAATATTCGTGGGGTAGATTTAAATAATCAGTTTCCCGCAGGATGGGAGATTGAACAACAACGAAAACCGCAAGCGCCTGCACATAGAGATTATCCAGGACCTAAGCCTTTAAGTGAGCCAGAAGCGCTGGCTATGGAAGCGCTTGTCTCAGCAAACGATTTTGAGCAAGTCGTTGCTTTTCACACCCAAGGCAAAGTGATTTATTGGGGATATCAGCACAAAGAGCCAACGGTATCAAGACAAATAGTGACTTCGTTTCAAAACGTTTGCGGTTATGAGCCGGTCCAAACCATTGACAGTCACGCTGGATTTAAGGACTGGTTTATTCAAACGCATAGACGACCAGGGTTTACAGTAGAGCTCGGAAAAGGGATCAACCCGCTGCCGCTGAGTATGTATCGTGAGATATATCAGGCAACAGAACAAATTATGGCCGCCTTTTTAAAGACAAAAGATTCCTGCTAAAAAGAATAGAGTGGAAACGATTGGTTTTTCATTGTGAAGTCAAAACCTAAACGGTAGAATAGAGAGAAAGAATGATAGATGATGGAGAGAATAATGTGGATGAAAATGTTGAAAGGGGTCTTGCTTTTTTGCCTAATCTTATTGGTGAGCTGTAATCAAGCGTCATCCCTTGGTCAAGCAAGTGTCAGTGCGAAAAGCTTAGAATTAAAGCAGGTCGGTATCAATGGCCTTGTCACTTTAGAAAGGACAGATGATGAGGCTTGGGAATTTATTCAATGGAAAAATAACGCGGAATTATATTTCTTAAAAAGGGAGCCTGAGAAGACCACGATCGTGCTTTATCATTTACATACCGGCTCGCAAAAAGTGTTATATGCGACAACGGATATTGTCAGTGCTGCCCAATATGAGCGAAGCCAGCAAAGGTTTGCTCTTCATACAAGCCAAACAGGGACAGACAGCACATTGTTAATCATCGATTCGGACGGCAACGTGTTAAATAAAAAAACAGCACAGGCCAATGACCTGTATATTGCGTTAAACCCTATGAATGCCTCGACTATGGTCATCTCTTCATTTAATCGAGACTGGAGCTTTAACACAGAAGTATGGAACTACGATACGGATGAGGTTATGAAAGTGGATACGGCCTCACCATTTGTCAAATGGATTAATGCATCTTCACTCATGTACCAAAATGCTGAAGACAATTCGCTTCATGTCGTTGAGAAAGAAGCGCATTCGGACATTCCCTTGCAAGCAGCTGTGAAGGATTTTTATATTGATGCACCAAATGTAGCCTTACTCCTAGAGCGTGAGTCTCGTCTCATGATCGGTATATATAAGATCGTAGAAGGCATTTTTCAAGAACAAGCGATGATTCCGTGGAAGGGAGACAGCTTTTTTTTGCCACCGTTGCAATTTCATCCGGAAAAAAACCAATTTTTTGTCATGCAAAATCGTATGGAGCAATCAATGTTACATACGTATCGTTTAAGCGATGGTGAGTCGCTGCAGGAGGTTCAATTGCCGATGAATCATCGTCTCGATGTATCGCCGAATGGTGAGTGGGCTATCGTACATTCTTACGATCAGGCAACGATTGTTCGCTTACGATCTAGCGAGACGAAGGAGATTTTGTAGCTGAGTTGAGAAATCTTTGATCATTTGAGATAATATAGTGAATGAGTGACTAGAGGTGCCCAATATGGGCTGAGAAAAAGAAATCGATTCTTTTACTCTTTGAACCTGCTCTGGGTTGTTCCAGCGAAGGGAAGTCACGGTGTAACGTTAGATGGGTTGATTTATACCATCCGTACAGCCGTTTCCCTATGGAAAACGGCTTTATTTTTTATAAAGGAGGATTTCTATATGCAGCTGGGACCCGTTTATTCTATTACAGGAGAAGTTTTTCATCCAGGTGTATCCATGCTTGAAGTCATGGAAGAGGCGCTCAAAGGTGGAGCTAATATTGTGCAGCTAAGAGATAAACATTCTTCTAAGCCAGTCGTTTATGAGAAAGCAAAGCAGCTAAAAAAGCTGTGTGATCAATATGATGTACCATTCATTATAAATGATTACATTGATATTGCTCTTGATGTGGATGCCACAGGGGTTCATCTCGGTCAGGACGATACACCGATTGAAGAAGCTAGAAGGCAGCTTGGTCCAGGTAAAGTGATCGGTATTTCAACTCACGGAATGGAGCAAGCTTTAGACGCACAAGCGAGAGGTGCGGATTATATTGGGGCAGGACCAGTCTACGAAACGAACACGAAAGAAGATGTTGTTGCGCCGGTAGGTCTTGAATATATTAAAGCGTTAAAAGAAAGTAATCTTCATATTCCGTTTGTTGCGATTGGTGGCATCAAGCTACACAATCTCCAAGAAGTCATCGAGGCAGGTGCAGCAAGCATTTGTATGGTGAGTGAAATCGTTGGGCATCAAGATCCCGCCTATGTCGTTCGGAAGGCGCATGAGTTGTTAAAAACGCATAACAGCATTTCGGTTCAATTGAATGGTAAAACGACAACAACGAACGTAGAAACGGTAGAAGCGCTTGTTAAAGAAATTGGCATTGACCCTGGTCTCGTTGTTACAGAAGTGGATGGGCAGATTATTCAAGAGGAAGACAGACATTCTGTTCTTCTTCACGATGGTATGTCAATAGAAATGGTTCAGTTTGTCGGAGGAGGATAAGCTTAATGAATCAATCATGGACGATTGGGGGGAAGACGCTCACTTCACGAATTTTTCTTGGGACTGGGCGATTTCCGAACCCGTTTGTACAAAATGAAGCCATTGAAGCATCAGAAGCTAACGTGCTAACGTTTGCCGTTCGGCGTGTCAATGTCGAAAATCCGCATGAAGATGCTATTTTACAACATTTAGATCGGCCGTTTGTCTACTTACCAAACACTTCTGGGGCGACAAATGCCGAAGAAGCGATTCGAATCGCAAAATTAGCGAGAGCGAGCGGGCTAAGCGATTGGATCAAAGTAGAAATTAGCGTTCAAGACCGAACGTTAATGCCTGACCCGATTGAAACCCTGAAAGCGACAAGGATACTTGTTGAGGAAGGTTTTAAAGTCTTTCCTTATACGTCCGACGATCCTGTGCTTGCCCAACGATTAGAAGAAGCCGGGGCGACAGCTGTTATGCCAGGTGGGTCACCGATAGGAACAGGCTTAGGGTTATTAAATCCATACAACCTACAGCAAATTTGTGAAACATTAACTGTTCCGGTCGTGATTGATGCTGGTATTGGCTCTGCTACAGATGCAACGTCAGCGATGGAGCTAGGCGCCAGTGCGGTGTTAATTAATACCGCAATTGCTCGCGCGCAAAACCCGGCAGCAATGGCTACGGCGATGAAGCATGCAGTCATGGCTGGGTACACAGCAAGACGTGCGGGGCGGATTCCGAAAAAACAATATGCGACTGAGAGCAGTCCGATCCACGGTAGGCTTTCGTAAAGGAGAGAGAACATGCCGCAGCAATCGATCAACATTGTAGGCGGAGGAGTCATCGGCCTTTCCATTGCTTTTGAAGCAAGACGACGAGGGTACGACGTCCGTATTTTTGAAAAATCCGCCTTTGGTGGTCAAGCATCCGGAGCGGCAGCTGGAATGCTGGCACCATATGCGGAGGTTGAAGAGGACCCAGATGATTTTTTTGTCTTATGTCAGGATAGTTTGCGTCTGTTCCCTGATTGGAAAGACGATATTCAATCCGTCAGCGAACAGCCATTTGAATATACTGCTAGCGGCAGCTTAACGGTTTTTTTCATGAAGCCGATCAGCTGGCTGCTGAAACGACGATGGAATGGCAAAGTAGCTTTGGTGTTGAAGCAGAATGGTGGGACCATCATCTAGTGCAAAAAAAAGCGCCTGGACTTAGTAACAGAATTACCGGCGCCATTTATCGACCTGAGGAAGCGCATGTATATGCGCCACATTACGTGCAATCATTAAAGATCGCTTGTGAACGCATCGGTGTGCAATGCTTTGACCATACATTTGTTCAACCGGTGCAGGATCTTGAAGCAGGTCATGTAAAAGCCGGAGATCACGTGTATGAAGCGGATCAACTAATTATTTGTTCAGGTGCATGGGCAAAGGAATGGGAGGAAGCTTTAGCTATTGATATTCCCATTATGCCGATTCGAGGGCAAATTTGCGCCTATCAAGAGCCACCATATTCTCTGCCGTATATCGTGTTTTCAAGCCAAGGTTACCTCGTTCAAAAAGAGACAGGCGTCGTCGTCGCAGGAGCGACAGAGGATATTGCTGGATTTCAAACGAGTGTAACTGAGCAAGGCATTCAACGATTGCAACGGTGGGCACCAAAATTAAAGCCTTCTCTGCAAGATGTAAAGCCCTTCCATCAATGGGCGGGATTACGACCAGCGACGAGAGACGGTTATCCGTTGATCGGTCGTGTAACGAAGAACCCGGCCGTTTTGTTAGCTTGTGGTCATTATCGAAACGGCATATTATTATCACCGGTGACCGCTAAGCTTGTTGCTGATCTACTGGAGGAAAAATCGGGCGTCAAAGAACGACTTCAATCGTTTGACCCGACCCGTTTTCAATTAAATGCTGTATAAAAAAGCCGTTAACCCTTTGACGAATCGTCGGGTTAACGGCTTTCATTTCATTAATAGGTTTGCGGACCATTAACAATAAGGCTGACGAGCGTGCTGACGGAAAACCATCCGAATACAGCGACCGTTGCTGCAGAGAAAGCAACAGCAATAAAATTCTTTGCGGAAAACGATCGGAAGAATCCGAAGACACCAAGAATCGTAATGATCCCAAAGATAATGATGATACCCAAGATCATCCCTCCCTTTCTAAACAGTGCATTGCTTGACACGTTTTTTAGAGCCTGCAACACGAAGAGCATGAGCATCCGGAGATGTGTCATGGCTATAGAGCTTTCATTAAGTGGTTGTCTACATGCCATGATACAATCCATTCATTCATGGCGAAGCTTACATGCATGACATACATGACGAAACGCAAACAAATGCTATGTATTTAAGCCTCGCTAGATGAGAGATCAGCATACGCATAAGACATTCATGGACAACGAGGGAATGTCCCTTTGAGCTCATAATGATGCAATTCGATTCCTCGTTCGTGAAGGCATGCCAACGTTTTTTTATTATATATAGAACGCATACATCCCTGTCGGATATATTTTACTCTTTTTTGTATCATTTGTCGATAAGCATAAGGAAAATATATGCTACGATGATAGGGATGAATGATTAAACAAGCCATTTTATTTTTGGAGGGTATAAGATGTCCTATCAAACATTGTCTTTAGGATTATTGGGGACCAATGCGTATGTGCTGACGAAAGATAACACACATCTCATTATCGATCCCGGTGATGAACCAGAGCGTCTTTCTCAAGAGCTCTCAGGGGATGTTGCAGCGATTATCCTGACTCATGCTCATTGGGATCATATTGGCGCAGTTCAGCCGATGCTTGAACAACATGAATCAATTCCTTTATATGTGCATGCTCATGAGGAGTCATGGCTTTTTGATGCTGCTAAAAATGGGTCCGCAAAAATGGGTGTTCCTGAAGTTAGTATTCGCGAAGGTGCACCAATCCATACGTTAAAACAGGGGAAATTATCTATCGGTCCATTTGATTTTCTCGTTTTAGAGACGCCAGGCCATTCACCTGGTAGCTGCTCATTTTATTGGGAAGAGGAAAATGTTGTTTTTGCAGGAGATGCTTTGTTTAAAGGAAGTGTCGGGCGCACCGATCTATACGGGGGAAATGGCGAGCAGCTCTTACAAAGTATTCAACAACAATTGCTCACTTTACCTAAACAAACTGTTGTCGCACCAGGACACGGGCCGCAGACGACAATTGAAGAAGAAATGACAACCAACCCTTTTTTATAACGTAAAAAACCCCTTTAATAGAGGGGTTTTTTCATAAAAGTGAATTAATGTACGCCAGGTTGGAAAACAAACGTCGTGTAATATGTGAATCCGGCAAAAAACACTGTTAAGTACGCGCCGAATACATATATATACATGCGCTCAGACAATTTGAGATAACTTAAAAATACAAAAAAGGCGGTCTGGGCAAAGAAAATAAGTGCCATTGGCTTTAAGTCGCCAAGAAAGGCCATGATCGCAATAATTGCTGTCCAAAACCCAAGCACGCGGTACATCCGTTCCATATGTATTCCTCCTCCTGCACACGAACATAAAAACATTCGATATCATTATAATACAAAATGAACCGGTTGCAAAGCTAGAAAAGCCAAAAAGAGAGATAAGATAAGAAAACTTTGGAAAAAGAGGTTTGGGAAACATTTAATTACGGGAAATGACAACAAGTAGATAGCCCAAAGGAGGATATGATCATGGACGAACATACTCAAATTATTTTTTATACGTATCCAAGCTGTACTTCATGCCGTAAAACGAAAGCCTGGTTAAAAAAGCATAACATCCCTTTTGGGGAAAGGCATTTATTTCGAGAGACGCCGACGGTTGAGGAGCTTCGCCACATTTTATCGTTAACAACTGAGGGAGTAGACGAAATATTAGCGACACGAAGTCAAACTTTCAAAAGATTGAATCAAGATGTAAACGATTTAAGTTTCTCAGAAATGATTCGACTACTACATAAAGAACCAAAGCTGTTACGACGGCCAATCATTACAGATGGAAAAAAGCTTGTCGTTGGCTATAATCCTTCAGCGTTGAGGAATATTTCCCAAAAAAAAAGAACGTCTGTCGGTTGCGAACTAATGCCAGCTAAACTGTATGATAATAAGCTAAAAGCTGGCTCAAACGCCTGTGCGCTAAAGCCAGCTTTTTTAATGAGCAATACTGGGCTAGCTGGATTCGAACCAGCGCATGACGGAGTCAAAGTCCGTTGCCTTACCGCTTGGCTATAGCCCATCGCTTTCCCTTTAATTATACTTTCCAGATCATTTTTTTTATACACACTTTTTGCAGGAGAATGTATTTTGGTGTCGAATCTATATTTTGAAATCACTAAGAGGAGGTGTCATATTTATTAATGGAATGGATGTGCTTATGCCTTTACTGAGAGAGGCTCAGCAAATGTCTGCGACGGACGTCCATTTTTTGCTTCAGCCGTCGTCAGAAAAAGTACAAGCTCAGTATCGTGCTCACGGCACAATATTCAACGGTTCACAGTTGTCATACGAGGCCTATCAAAGTCTGTTACGTCACTTGAAATTTTCAGCTTCCCTTGATATCGGGGAAGAAAGGCGACCACAAAGCGGTTCATATACGATCATGGTGAAATCTCAGCCGCTTGATCTTCGTATTTCCACGCTACCCGGAATCCCCTTAGAACATTTAACGATCCGCATACTCTCTTCAACCATTCTTCCCTTTGAAAAACTATCCATCTTCCCGACAGCACATCAACACATCCTTCCTTTGTTAAACGCTCCTCATGGGCTATTTTTATTGTGTGGTCCTACTGGAGCTGGCAAGACAACAACGCTATATGCCTTGCTGAAAACCATTCAAAAAACGACAAAAAAACGTATTATTACGCTAGAGGATCCAGTCGAGCAACAAATCGAAGGCGTCGTACAATTACAAATCAATGAGGCTGCAGGCTTTCATTATGAAGAAGGGCTCAGGTCTGTGATGCGCCACGACCCAGATGTTATTGTCATCAGTGAAATTCGTGATGCTCTGACCGCGAAATGGGTCATACGTGCATCAATGACTGGTCACCTCGTCTTAAGTACAATTCATGGGAGTCATCCATATTCTGCTGCACGGCGCTTTCTTGAATACGGCATTCAATTGCTTGACTTAGAAGAAAGTCTTCTCGGTATTTTGTCACAACGACTGGCAACTTTGGCTACTGCAAACCGTCTAATAAGCCGTCCGAGAGCAGCTGTGTTCGATTTAGCAATTGGTCAAGCGTGGAAACGCTCTGCAGCTGGTGAAGGACTAGCGAAAGAATTGCGTAAAGCTTACGCTTACGGATTTATTACAGAGAATGAATGGAGGAGGTGGTTCCCTTCTTCTTAAAACGACAAAAGAAAACATGGCCATTAGCTATACAGGCACTTTTTTTAAGTAAAGCAGGTCATTTAATGGATAAGGGGTACTCGATGCAGGATGCGTTAGTACACCTCCAAGCCTATTTTGGTCCAAAATATGAAAAAAGCTTTACGGAAATGCTGTTAAAGCTATCACAAGGGGTATCGTTTTCTGATGCTTTACATCACCTCGGCTTTCACGCGCACGTCCTTAGTTTTTTCAAAATGCCGCACTCGCAAAAAAGCTTCCCTGATCTGCTTAAACAATCCGGGGAGATGCTAGCTGGCTGGGCTACGTATCGCCATCAATTTTACCGTATCCTCCGCTACCCTATCATGATGACCATCGGCATGCTCTTGTTTCTTATTTGCTTAAAGATATATATCCTCCCGTTGTTTCAAGGCATTACCCAGGAAAAATCGGCTTGGTTTGCCACCGCTCTTCCTGATGTGCTCCTCATCGTTATCCAAGTGTTGTTTATCGCTTTTCTCCTAACGGTGCTCCTCGTATTTAGCTTGCAAAGGTGGGCTTCACCGCACGTAAGAACAACGCTTTATTTACGTATCCCTTTAGTTAAGCAATGGTTGCGTTACTATTACACCTATTTTCTTTCCACTCAGCTTTCTACGCTATTTTCCTCTGGTTGTTCTGCCAAAGAAGCCTTTTCTCTCCTGTCCAAAACATCTAGCAGTGCGTTTTTAAAAATAGAAAGCCACCGTATCTATGATTGCCTTGAGTCGGGTGAGACGCTCATTGTTGCGATAAAAAAAAGCGACTGCTACGATCCTTCGCTTCCCGCCATCATTTCTATGGGGCAATTAAATAGTGATTTATCAAAACAGCTATTTGAGCTAGGCGAAAGCATGGCTTCACGGATGAATGACATGATGAAAAGTATTGTTCAACGCACTCAGCCTATCCTTTTGCTTACGCTAGGTTGCTTTATTTTTGTGCTTTTTCTGTCTGTTATGCTCCCTGTCTTTCAAATGATGTCTGATATATAGATCTTCTTCCTGAAAGGAGTATTGTTCATGAAAAGTGAAAGCGGATTTACACTCGTGGAAATGTTGATTGTTCTCGTGATTATTTCTATTCTAATTGTGCTCACCGTAGCAAACCTGTCCAAAAATAAAGAGGTTGCTGAAGCGAAGGAATGTGAGGCGTTAAAAAATATTATTGAGAATCAAATGAAAGTATATGAAATTGATCAAGATGCAGCTGTTGAAGATATTCAATTGCTTATCGAGGATGGTTACATTCAAACAAATACGTGTCGGAATGGTATAACGTACACAATCGAAGGTGGGGAGGTCGTTGGTGATGGGTCTACTTAAGCAAGATGAGGGGCATTCCCTTATCGAGCTTATGCTCGTCTTATCGATCGTCTCTTCATTTGCTGTCATGATTGCTTGGCAAATGCCAATAGCGCAAGCAGCCAAAACAGATCGTTTTGTTCAACAATTTGTAACCCATCTAAGAGAGCTGCAATTGTCAAGTCAACAATTAAATACAGTAGGTATTTTTGAGCTTCGGGATCGTTCGTATACGATGAAATGGACGTGCTGTGCAAGTGAACGTCGAACGTATGATATCCCAGAAGGGGTCGATGTCGAGCCTATATCCATTGCTCCAACAACGTATTTCGGGCATGGCTCTCCTTATAAAGCAGGTTCATATCATATTACAGATCGAAATAGGCTTATCAGGGTAAGTATTTCGGTTGGTACTGGAAGAGTGACCTATCGTGAGATCTGAGAGAGGTTCAATTGCGCTCGATGCGTTGTATGGTCTCGTCACAATGATGATGTTGATCAGTTTGCTCACACCAATGTCTGTTTATTTTCAAAAAGAAGAGAAGGAAATGAAAAGAACGCTGCTAAAGTATGAGCTTGCTGAGCTGTTGGCTTTAAAACATCGAAATGGGGAGATCGGTGGAGCACAAGGGGAGTATCGATATGATCAGTCCATTTTTTTATGGACGAAACGAACGGTCGACGGCACAACAACGCTGTGTGTGACAGAGGACATAAGTGAGTCGACAGCGGAGTGTAAGTTGATGTACGAGGGGGGCGGTGGATGAACATCGTCAGCGTTTCTTATGGCTTGCTGTTTGCCTCCTTTGTTTTCATTATTACTGGCTGGTTGATTGCGTCACTTGAGTTACAGCCTGAAGCTGCGATGGAAAGGCAGGAATTGTATCTGTTCGTTCGCGATCTGCAAAGAGAATATCAGATGTCTGCAAAAGCTGAAGTCCAGGGAGACGAGCTGCATCTAACAGTGAACGGTGAACGTGTGACCTACGAAAAATACAATGATATTTATCGTCGCCAAGTGAATGGACGAGGGCATGATGTCGTCTTACAAGATGTTAAAAATATGTCTTTTCAGTTGTTGAAAGGAGGACTACTCGTCGCTATCCAATTTAAAAGTGGTCAAACCGTTTTAGAAACAATTCCGTCAATGGGGCAGCACGATGGCTAAGGAAGGAGGGTTTGTCTGTGTGTCTGCACTCGTGACAGGTTTGCTTTTGACAGCTCTCGTTTTGCATGCCAGCTCTCTGCATTTTTCGGATAAAAAAGCTTACCAATTAGAAATGGAGCGGAGGCAGTTAGAGGACTTCCTTCATTATGGCAATGAGTGGACGATGGACATCTTAAGAGAAGGAGGGTATACGGATGACGGGTGGCGTGAGGCTGGTTTTGAAGCGACAAAAACCTTCAACCATGGAGAAGTGACATGTACGGTTGTTTATGAACCATATACGGAGCTTCTCAATGTGACAATTCGTGCTGAAAATGATCAAGAAATGCTGGCAATGGTGACATTTCTATACGAACCTGACGAGCACATCGTGTTAAACTATAGGGTATATTGAGAAAATGTTTACCGTGAAGGGAGAATCATCGGTGCAGCCTATCTTTTTAACTGGTTTCATGGGAGCTGGGAAAACAACGGTTGGTCAGATTATCGCTGAACAGCTTCAGGCAGAATTTATTGATACAGACGAAGAAATTGAAAAGCAAGAGAAGCGAGAAATCCGTACGATCTTTGAAACAGAAGGAGAAGCGTATTTTCGTTCCGTAGAGGCTGCGGTGCTCCGCTCAGTTACAAAACCAGCAACTGTACTGTCTACTGGCGGTGGAATTGTATTAAAAGAAGCGAACCGTCGGTGGATGTTAGAGAATGGTTTATGGGTATTTTTAGAGTGCTCTCTTGAGGAGATTGAACGTCGTCTTGAAGATGATTTAAAGAGGCCGCTCTTAAAAGGAAATGCTAGAGAAAGAATTCAAACGCTCTATAAGGAGCGGCTAGCCTTATATCGGCAAGCATCTTGGATCGTACAAGCGGATCAAGGCTCGCCAAAGGAGATTGCTTCAAGTGTAATCGATCGTATACAAAACGCTGTATAAGGACATAATAAATAGTTGAAAGGTAAGGAGGTGAAGAGATGAGCACCAATGATTTTGTAAAACAGGTCACCGCGCAGTTTGCCACATGGATCGATCCAGAAAACAAACCTGAGGTGCAGTCAAAGCATCAGAAACACCCATACAGCCATCGGTGGTTTGGGCTCTTGCCTTTCTCTATCTCTATGCTGCGGGGGCGACGGTCGTCATAACACCTGTTTGGCGTAAGATGCTCGGGTAATAGATCCGCGGCAAGGTGAAGACAAAATCATTTTGCGATTTTGTCTTCACTTCAGCACATGCTTGCGAAATTTTAATTTTAGCTTGGCCTTTAATTAAGACTAAGTAATATTAAAAATATTCATATAAAAAAGGATGACACAGGTCAACAGCTGACCCCGGCGATGATGAAGCCGGGGATTTTTAAGTTTGTCGAAGTGTCAAGGAAGAAGGTAAAATATTCCTGCGTTAATCACTTCTACATAAATATGAGGCGTATACTGCTCTTCGATGGCTTTTTTTTCAATCTCATAGCTTTCCGGTAGCTCATGTTCACCCGCATAAAAAGCGTCTAATAGCTCGAGATCCTCTTGCATACGTGCTTCAGCGGCTTTTGCCCAATCGTCTGGGCCTTGATCTATGGCCTCCATAAGCATTTGTTTTATGCGAACGAAGGCGCTTGGTGGTTTAATAATTGGCGCCATGATAAAAGTCAATTCAGGCAAATGGGGGCTAAGCGGACGAGAGGCAAGAGAATCCATAAAATGATCTTTGACTGTACCGGTTAACAAATGAATCCCAAGAGACAAAATAATATCTTTTCGTCGGTCGCATAAGTACGATATTTTTACATTCACATTAAGCCAAGGGTGCAGCCCCGTTTGGTTACCAGGAATACCTCGAGTCTCCTCGTAAAGGCGTGTCCACCGACCGCGCAGGCGGAGCTGATCCAGCAATTGATGAAAGCGGGGTGAGCCAGAATGAAGAACTTCACCGTCACCAGGAGCGTCTGGATTTATTTTTAAATGGAGCTGCATCGGCTTTGGCGTTTCTCCTGTACTGCGAACGTATTGCCAGTAAAACGGCCGGTTCATAAGCGCTTGGTCAAGCTCTTCAGTTAGTTGAATGTGCAGTGTACCAGGTGGCGAAGAAAGAATGTCGGCTCCTGAGCGACGAAAAATGGTCTGTGCAATGTCTTGCACTTCATATGCATTCATTGCGCCTTCTCCTCTCCGAGATTTTTAAGAACGGATGTTAAATGATCAATTTTGATTTTCTGTTCGCCAGTTGATTCTGAGTGTGTAAAAATATCCTCAATGTACTCATCCACTTCGGTCATTTGCACTCGCTCCAAAATATCATCTAACCGACCGATGACGTTTTCAAAGAGATGAATTTTTTCATACAGCATTGAGACAATATGTGTCTCGATGGTGTCTCTTAAAGCTAGATTGTAGATGTGCACATCGTTTTCCTGACCGAGACGATGGAGACGGCCGATACGTTGCTCAACGCGCATTGGGTTCCACGGCAGGTCATAGTTGAAAACGTGGTGGCAAAACTGCAAATTAATCCCTTCACCTCCAGCTTCTGTCGCAATGAGGACGTCGGCGTGATCGCGAAATAGCTGCTGCATCCAATCTTTTTTGCTTCGTTTAAAGCCACCGCGAAAAGGAACTGAACGAATCCCATGTTGTTGACACAACCATTGTAAATAAACTTGGGTCGCACGATATTCGGTAAAGACGACGGCCTTTTCCTTCGTTTGCTGGAGCAATTTGAGAAGGTGCTCTGCCTTTGCATGAATTTTTAGTTCTTGCATCCGATTAAGAAGAGGTTGCAGCACGTCCACTTCTCCAGAAGTTAACGTTTGATCTTGGGCGTATTGAGAAATGGTCTGAAAAAAAGCTTCACGGCTACTGCAAAATTCTCGTTGTAGCGTAATCAGTAAGAAAGGGTGCTTTCTAAATCGCTCTAACGTTTCTGGCAGACGCGAAATTTCTTGATAAATGGCATGCTCCTCTTCGCTCATGTCAATATTCTCGGTATGGACAACCCGATCCGGCCATTCCAGACCTGTGTCCTGCCGTCGGTTCCGTACCATCACTCGCCCGATGAGCTCTTTCAAGTCATGCTGTTCTTTCGTACTCTTCCCTAGCTTGCCTCGTTTTTCGATTGGGCCGAGGTGGCCTGGCTTTAAGAGAGAAACGAGGTGAAACACTTCATCGATTTTATTTTGCACGGGCGTTGCTGTTAGTAGGAGACAGAATTTTTTCTTTAAATGCCTAACAAATTCATAGTTTTTCGTTTTATGATTTTTTAAACGATGTGCTTCATCAATGATGACCATGTCGTAATTTTGTTCATAAATGATGGAGCGGTGCGGTTCGCGTTTTGCTGTATCTAGCGAAGAAATGACAACATCACATTGCTCCCATACGTACGTTTTTCGATGGGAGACAGCGGGAATGAAAAACTTCGTGTTTAATTCTTGCTCCCATTGTGAAACAAGTGAGGCCGGAGCTAGAATTAATACTTTTTGTACGAGCCCGCGAATCATATATTCTTTTAAAATAAGCCCCGCTTCAATTGTTTTTCCAAGTCCAACTTCGTCCGCGAGAATGGCCTTGCCGTTCATTTGCTGGATGACTCTTTCAGCCGTTTCACGCTGATGCTTAAAAATTTCAAGCTCTGGCAAGTGATCTGGTGCAAGCAGCTGATCAAAGCTTTGGATGCGCTTTTTCTTCTCAACTTCATAATGAAGCTGATAAAGCGTCCAATCGTCCCAGTGGCCGTCAGCTTCATAACGTTTCATAAACTGATCATTAAATGATGAATCGAATTGAATATCTGTCATCGTGGCACCTCTTAAAAAATACGTGTTGAATCATCCTCCCGTTTGGTGGTAGGATGTAGATAGCTATTTTCAGTGTAACCAATAAACTTAAAAAATATTGTTGCGGATGAAAACAAGGGGAGAGATCGGATTTATTTCCGACGCCGAAGGAGCAAACCAAAGTGAATCTCTCAGGCAAAAAGACTCTTGTGGGACGCTTCTCTGGAGAGTGCTGCTTGCAGCCGCCAACGGGGATACAATTGTTTTTTAATTGTGCAAAACTCTCAGGTGACAAGGACAGAGGACAGTTCGTGAGGAAGACTCGCGCTGTTTTGCTGTCCTTGTTTTTTTATGATCCCTAAAACCAATGCTTTGAAATGTAAGAAAAATGAAAAAGGGTGTGAGTGTATGGGTTTGAAAAAAACGCCACTGTATGATGTAGCGTTGTCTGAAAAAGCTAAAATGATTGATTTTTCCGGATGGGCGATGCCTGTTCAATTCTCAGGCATCATCGATGAACATACGGCTGTTCGTACTGCGGCAGGGATTTTTGACGTTTCCCATATGGGCGAATTTGAAGTGAGCGGTCCGAACAGTGTCGATTATTTAAATCGGCTGGTGACCGGTCATGTGGATCAGCAAAAAATCGGTAAAGCAATGTATACCTTTTTGTGTAATCCACAAGGGGGCATCATTGATGATCTTATCATTTATCGTTTAAGCGATGAATTGTTCTGGCTCGTCGTTAACGCAGCCAACCGGCCAAAAGACTGGGCTTGGCTTGAACAACATTTACCTGTAGAAGGCTGTTCTTTACGAGATGTTTCGGATGACACAGCGTTAATCGCTTTACAAGGGCCAACATCTGAGCAGTTATTGACTGAAGTGGCTGGGACATCTGTTGAACTTGTGCCATTTTCATTCCAATCACTTTCCATTGTTGGATACGATGTCCTTGTTGCCCGCACAGGCTACACTGGGGAAGACGGTTTTGAAATGTACATTCCTTCATCTGGTGCAGAGGCAGTTTGGACAGCATTACAAAAGGCTGGGGCTAAGCCATGTGGTCTAGGGGCGCGTGATACACTACGGTTGGAAGCTGCCTTACCATTATACGGTCAAGATCTGACTGAAGACATTACACCATTAGAGGCGAAGCTTAGCTTTGCTGTGAAATGGAAAGAACGTCCGTTTATTGGGCAGGAAGCACTTGCGAAGCAAAAAGAAGAAGGCGTACCCCAGAAGCGAGTCGGCTTAACGATGAATGGTAAACGAATCGCACGCACAGGACATGATGTCTACGAGCAGGCAGACGACACAGAACCAATTGGTGTAGTGACGAGCGGAACTAAATCACCGACATTAGGAAAGCCAATTGCGCTAGCGTATGTTCCTGCGACGATGATGCCGGGGGATACTGTCGTCGTCGACATTCGGGGCGCAAAAGAAACGGCGACCATTGTTAAGCTGCCTTTTTATAAACGTTCTAAGGAGGATAATTAAATGAAGCATCGTTATTTGCCAATGACAGAAGCGGATCAAGCTGAAATGCTGACTGCACTTGGGTTGGAGGACGCAGAGTCGCTCTTTGCCAGCGTTCCAACGCATTTACGTTATCAAATTCGTCAAAGCCATTTGGCGGAAAGTATGTCTGAAGCCGATGTGCTTACGTATTTTCAAAATAAAGCAAATGAAAACGCTCATACGAACTCGTACACATCATTTCTTGGTGCAGGTGTATATGATCATTACATCCCAACGATCGTTGACCATGTTATCTCAAGATCGGAATTTTACACGGCTTATACGCCTTACCAGCCAGAAATGTCACAAGGAGAGCTGCAAGCCATTTTTGAATTTCAGACGATGATTGCCGAGCTGACAGGAATGGATCTTGCGAACTCGTCAATGTACGACGGCGCAACAGCGATGGCTGAAGCTGCGCAGCTTGCTGCAAGTCATAAAAGAAGGCGTAAAGTCATCGTCTCGGAAACTGTCCATCCAGAATCAATCGAAGTGTTGCATACGTATAGCGGTGGCGGCAATTTTGATGTTGTGCAAGTGGAAAAAAAGCAAGGTGTGACTGACTTAAGTCTCTTAACAGAAGTGGTTGATAACGAGACGGCGTGTGTCATCGTTCAGTCTCCGAACTTTTACGGACAGTTGGAAGATCTTGAAGCTTTATCCAATGCAGCAAAAGCAGCAGGAGCGTTATTTGTTGTAAGCGCCAATCCGCTCTCATTAGGTGTCTTGACGCCGCCAGGAGACTTTGGCGCTGACATTGTTGTTGGAGATGTTCAACCATTCGGTATTCCAGCGCAATACGGAGGGCCTCACTGTGGCTTCTTTGCAGTCAAAAAAACCTTTATGCGCAAAATTCCCGGGCGTATTGTTGGTGAAACTGTTGATGAAAACGGTCAGCGTGGCTACGTATTGACGTTACAAACGAGAGAGCAGCATATTCGTCGTGACAAGGCGACATCTAACATTTGTTCCAACCATGCACTATTTGCGTTGGCGTCTTCTGTAGCGATGAGCGTTCTAGGTAAGCAAGGTATTCAAGAAATGGCTGAGCAAAATATTCGTCATGCACATTATGCAAAAAAAGCGTTTAAGGAAGCAGGCGTTCAAGTCGTCTATGATGGACCATTCTTTAACGAGTTTGTGATTGATACTGAGTGTCTAGCTGCGGATGTCGTGAAGAAGCTCATGGATAAGCGTATTCTTGGGGGCTTTGACCTTGGAAGAACGTCAGATGATGAAAAAAGTCATCTGCTCGTATGTGTGACAGAAAGTCGAAAAAGAGAAGAGATTGACGAGCTCGTTCGTCTCGTTAAGGAGGTCATGACTCATGGAAAAACAACAACCACTACTTTTTGAGATGTCGCGGGAAGGTCGGATTGCGTATTCATTGCCAAAAAGTGATGTACCTGAATTAGACGAAAATCCAATCCCAGACTCCCATCGCCGGAAAAAGGCACCACGTTTACCTGAGGTATCTGAAGGTCAAATTATGCGCCACTACGTTCATTTGTCCAATCGGAACTTTGGTGTCGACACGAGTTTTTATCCGCTCGGATCTTGTACGATGAAGTACAACCCGAAAACGAATGAAACGATTGCTCGCCTACCTGGGATTGCTCACGTACATCCGTATCAGCCTGAGGATTCAGTACAAGGCATGCTGTCTATGCTTTATGATATGCAGTCTATTTTATCGGAAATAACGGGCATGCATAGTGTGAGCCTGCAGCCAGCAGCAGGTGCTCACGGTGAGTGGGCTGGTTTAATGATGATTAAAGCATTCCATCAAGCCAATGGAGAACAAGAGCGAGATACAGTGATCGTGCCAGATTCTGCGCATGGTACGAACCCTGCATCGGCAAACGTAGCTGGTTACAATACAGTAACCGTTCGATCTACAGACGAAGGAACCGTTGACTTAGAACACCTGAAGGAACTTGTCAACGACAAAACGGCAGCACTGATGCTGACAAACCCGAATACATTAGGTATTTTTGAAACACAGATTGTCGAAATGGCGGAAATTGTTCATAAAGCAGGTGGAAGATTGTACTATGATGGTGCCAATTTGAATGCCATCTTAGGAAAAGTACGCCCTGGGGATATGGGCTTCGACGTTGTCCATTTAAACTTACACAAAACATTTACCGGCCCTCACGGAGGAGGCGGGCCAGGCTCTGGACCTATTGGTGTGTCAAAAGAACTCGAGCCGTTTCTGCCGAAGCCAGTGCTTGCGAAAACGACGGAAGGATACCGTTGGGAGCATGAGCGACCTCAGTCCATTGGACGCGTCCGTTCGTATTACGGCAATATTGGTATTGCGTTGCGTGCTTATGCGTATATATTGTCAATGGGGAAAGATGGCATGGATGAAGTGTCAACGCAAGCTGTCATTAATGCAAATTATTTAAAGCACCGATTGGCTGAATGGTTTGATGTTCCTTACCCAAGCCATTGCATGCATGAATTTGTCGTGTCAGGAAAGTCGCAAAAGAAGCTCGGCGTACGTGTGCTTGATATTGGTAAGCGATTGCTCGATTATGGTTATCATCCGCCAACAATTTATTTCCCTTTAAATGTGGATGAGTGTATGATGATTGAGCCGACGGAAACAGAAGCCAAGGAGACGCTTGATGCGTTTGCTGATGCTCTTGGTCAAATTAATGAAGAGATCAAAACAAATCCCGAAATTGTTCAAGAAGCACCACATACGACTTCTGTGGCCCGTCTTGATGAAACAAGAGCGGCACGTCAGCCAGTGCTCACTTATTCTTGGCCCGAAGATGATCAATAAATCATTACGAAAAACGCAGGCATCCATTTTTCGGAGCCTGCGTGTTGGTCTTTTATTTATTTTTTTTAATACGGCCTGACCATTTTTTAAAGCCGCCTTGTAAATGATTAATATCTTCACAACCTAATTTTTTTAACATGGCTGCTGCTCGCATTGACCGTGTGCCACTTTGACAATAGAGATACACTGGTTTATCTTTACGAATCTCTTTTTGTCGCATTTTAATTTGAGAAAGCGGAATATTGCGGGCACCTAAAATATGTCCACCTTCAAATTCTTGTGATTCTCGCACGTCAATAAGCTGCGCTTTACGATACCCTTCTTTAAACTCTTCTTCGCTTAAAGTTTTCAAGTACCGTCGTTGTAACAAGCGACTAATCACACTGTAGCTGATTAACGCGAGTAAAATAAGACCAATAACAATTAAAGCTTCCAAGCTTAAGCCCCCTTAATCGTAAAAAACGTTGCAATAATTTCTTTTCCCAGTATACTCGATATCCGCCATTTAGAAAAGCCACGTGCTTAAGTATACATAAAATTTATTATGTAAACTAATAGCTTTGCTTGTAACTCTTTTGATTCTATTGTATCCTGTCAGTATTACGTTCTTACGGTCTGGGGGATCAGAAATGACGACGCCAAGTATGGAGGATTACATCGAACAAATTTACATATTAATTAACGAAAAGGGATATGCTCGAGTTTCAGATATTGCTGAAGTTCTTGAAGTCCATCCATCGTCTGTAACAAAAATGGTGCAACGCTTAGATAAAGATGAATATCTCGTCTATGAAAAATATCGAGGTCTCGTACTCACGAAAAAAGGTAAGAAGATTGGCAAGCGCCTCGTTTTTCGCCATGAACTTCTTGAAGATTTTATGCGCGTCATCGGTCTTGATGAGAAAAAAATCTATAATGATGTAGAAGGTATTGAACATCATATTAGTTGGGAAGCAATCGATCGTATTGGCGATCTTGTAGAATACTTTGAGGAAGATGAAAGCCGTATACAGGTGTTGCGGGCTATCCAGAAAAAGAATGAAGCGTCAGCAGCTTCTGAACAAGAGCAAGAATCGTAAATAAACGGGTTTTTAAAGTGGATGCTATGAACGCATAGTTGATCCGCTTTTTTTATGAAGAAAATTCTTGAAAATGGACTGGTCAAGACGAATGAGGCGGTCGCTTTTCGTTTTGTGTGTCAACTCTATCGAAACACGTGCAGCGCTTGTGTTTGTTCACTATATGACTTAAAGATTGGATAGATAAAAAAGTAATGTACTAAATCGAAGCGTTCCCGCTTAGGATGTCGGTAAAGCATGCAAAGGGGGACGACGGCATGAATGTAGATGGAGTGTTTTCTGGCGGAGGAATAAAAGTGATTGCTATGGTTGGTGCCATCCAAGAGGTCGAAAAGCAAGGGATTTCTTTTGTTCGAACGGCAGGAACGAGTGCGGGAGCGTTGTTGGCGGCATTGATCGCAGCAGGGTATCGGGCGGATGAACTCGTTCCAATCCTCGATGAATTAAACGGCACTACGTTGTTAGAAGGAGAAGGGCAGAAAAGCCGTGGAGGGGTACTCCGCTGGTTTAAGCTTTACTTTAAAATGGGCTTGTACAAAGGAGATGCTTTAGAAGAGTGGGTCGCAACCAAGCTCGCCCAGCGGGGTGTTGAAACTTTTCAAGATTTGCCTGAGGGAGCATTGAGGGTTGTTGTCTCAGACGTTTCCAAAGGTCGCATGGTCGTTCTTCCAGATGACTTGGAGCATTACGGCATACAATTGAAAGCCTTTCCTGTGGCGCGTGCGGTGCGGATGAGTTGTACCCTTCCTTTCTTTTTCCAACCGGTACAATTATACAATGGTGCGGGAAAGAAAAGTCTCATTGTTGACGGAGGTGTATTAAGTAATTTCCCAATGTGGTTATTTAAGCCGCAAACGACGAAGCCTCAACGTCCAGTGTTAGGGATACGGTTAACAGGAGATCGCCCACCGCAGACACAAGCACCTATTTCAAACGCACTTCAATTGTACCGTCATCTATTTAAGACGATGCAAAATGCGCACGACAACCGCTACATTAGCCAGCACCACATTGATGATATTATGTTTCTGCCTGTTTCAAAAGTTCAAACGACCGATTTTGAACTTTCGGAGGTAGAAAAAGAATCCCTTCTTGAGCTTGGTCGTGAAAAAGCGGGACAATTTTTAAAGACATGGGCATAGATTTTCATCGACAAAAAAGAAGATTCTCGCGAAAGAATCCTCTTAAGTCCGAATTAACGAATGTTTTTTTCGGCATGTTTTCCCGTTTCTTGCCTTCAATCACGCGCAGATGGGTAGGTCGTGCTGATTTTCGTGAACTAGAAGGTTTTTGGTTTAGCTTAAACGCTTTTGGCTTTTTCGTATCTCGTCGTCCGTTGTTCCGAGAAGCAGTCTGATATTTTCTTTTAGATTGTTGCACCGCTTTTTTGTAACGAATATCTTCTTGTGACATTGTTTTTGGTCCCTGGACGCCTAAAAACCTGCGCATCAACCATAAGAGAAGTACGACGAGCCCTGCGGCGATTAAAAGGGACATGAACAATGAGCCTGGGTTGTTAATCAAAGTGGATGCAAGACCTATCGCTGCTAATCCAAAAACCAAACCAATAATGACGCTCAACCCTTTATGCCGGCGCATGACCGGACACCTCCTTCTTCATTTCACTTTATCTCTATTCACTTATTCCCGAAAAAGATACGACATAATCAAATGACGCTCTCAACCTGTTTACTTTTTTGCTCTTCTTGTTCAATGCGTCTGAGTTCATTAAATGAGGCGATGGCTACTTCAATTTGTTCACGGTTTGGTTCTTTTGTTGTGAGTAGCTGTAGCCAGAGTCCTGGATAGCCAAGGTAACGCAAGACAGGAACATCTTTCAGTTTATTCGTAAGCTGAAGCACTTCAAAAGATACCCCAAGAACGACAGGGATGAGCGCAATTCGGTTCATCACACGTAGCCAAAATGGATCGGACGGGAAATTTAAATAAATAAAAACTCCGACGACGACGGTTAACAAAATAAAGCTACTTCCACACCGGTAATGGAGCCTGGATGCCTTGGCTACATTTTCTGGTGTGAGGGACTTCCCGTTTTCAAAGGCGTTAATCACTTTATGCTCAGCGCCATGGTATTGAAAAACACGTTTAATTAATGGGGCAAACGATAAAGCATAAATGTAAACAAGCAAAAATAGTAGTTTAAAGCCCCCTTCTAACAAGTTCTGAATAAGATGGCCTGGAAACCATTTGTACAGAGACATAGCTAACAGCATTGGGACTAATGTAAAGATTAATTTACCGACAATAAAAGAGATGATGCCGATCACTGCGATCCCTAAAGCCATCTGCATTTTAGAAGGTTCTTTTTGATCCGTTTTTCCGTCGTCATGATCTTCCTCATATTGATCGCTAGCAAACTGGAGGTGCTTTGATCCGTTTGCACTTGCCTCAATCATCGCGGCGATACCACGGATAAAAGGCATTTTTTTCATCGTTGTTAACCACGGACGAGTCGCCCGATCTGCTTGATAAAATGCAAGTGTGCCATCTTTTCTCCGGACTGCCGTCACCCCATGAGTGCGACTGCCAAACATGACACCTTCGATTACGGCTTGCCCACCGTAGACCGGTGTTTTTTCATCCGCCATTCACAAATCCTCCTTACAAACCCAGCATTCATTTTATTAGTGTACCATGTTTTTCAACAGACATGTAAAAAATGAAATCAACGTGGACATACTGAGGGTAAAGACGTAGGAGGTTTTTTAAAATGGCAGAAGATAAATTGCAAGAGCAGACACCATTGGCGCAATATATGATCCGAATCGTCAGTATTGGCTGGTACGGCGGCTTACTTTTTTCGATTGTCGGCTGGATCGCTTCTTTGCTTTCATTCTCCACGTATGGGCCGCAGTCCTTCTTGGAAGAAGCAACGGGTTATGGGTTCGGTGCTACTTGGTTAGGTGTATTAACAACGCTAGTCGGGCTAAGTCTGTTATCAATTGTTATAGCCTTTATTTATCATGCGTTGCTGCGAAAGCGAAAAGGTTTGCTTTCAGGCGGCCTGTTTGGCATTGCCATTTGGCTGATTTTATATGGAGTGTTAAGCCCTCTTTTACCTGGCGTGCCCCTTTTACAAGAAATGAATGTTGACTCTTTAGTGACAACGGGATGTCTGTTTTTAGTGTATGGTGTGTTTGTCGGATACTCCATTTCCTATGAATATGATGAGTATCAAAAGCTTATGAAACTGCGGCATAACAAAGAGTCTGAGAACTACTCAAATGCATAGACGTATGATAAAATGAGACGCAGACCGCGTTTTACCGCTTTGATCATAAAGCATTGGTTAAATGAAAGAAAAGCCCCTCATCTAATAGGAGAGGAGGGAGACGCATGGAAAATACGATACTCGTGTTGAACGGTCCAAATTTAAATTTGCTTGGTGAACGGGAACCAGGGGTTTATGGCTCTGAAACCTTGGCTCAATTGGAGCAAAAGCTCACGGAGCTCTTGAATGAAAAAGATGTGACTTTGACGTTTCGACAGTCGAATTCAGAAGGTGTTCTTATTGATACATTACATGAATTTCGCCATTGTCAAGGAATTGTGCTAAACGCAGGTGCATATACCCATTATAGCATTGCGATTCGTGACGCCATTCAAGCGATCCAAAGTCCAGTGGTCGAAGTACATATGTCCAATGTTCACGCACGAGAAGCATTTCGTCATACGTCCGTCATAGCACCTGTTTGTGTCGGCCAGATCGCTGGCTTCGGCATGGCAAGCTATGAGCTGGGACTTCAGGCGATATTAAACCTTTCAAAATAAGGAGTGAGGAAACAACCGATGAGTAGACTGGCTAAACTACAGAATGCATTGAAGCAGCATTCGATTGAAGCAATGGTCATTACAAATCCCTCGAACCGGCGTTACATCTCCCATTTTACAGGTACAGCGGGTGTCGTATTTGTGACACAAAACGAAGGAATGCTCTTAACGGACTTTAGGTACACGGAGCAGGCACGTGCCCAGGTCAGCGAATTAGAAATTATTCAATATCAAAGCACACTTCATGATGAAGTTGCCAAAAAAGCAAAAGCGCTTGGAGTAAAAGAGGTGGCGTTTGAGAAAACGTATTTAACCTATCAACAGTTTGAGCAATATCGTCAAGCACTTTCAGACATTTCTTTCGTAGGTGTCGCTGGTGTTATCGAGCCTCTGCGCCGACAAAAAGAAGCCGATGAAATCCGAATTCTCGAAGAGGCGGGGCAAATTGCTGATGCAGCGTTTGAACATATTTTAACGGTCCTTCGCCCAGGCGTGAGTGAATTAGAAATTTCTAATGAATTGGAGTTTTTCATGCGCAAACAAGGCGCTGACTCCTCGTCCTTTGACACGATTGTCGCTTCAGGAAAGCGCTCTGCACTGCCCCATGGCGTCGCTTCCGATAAAATCATTGAACAGGGTGACATGGTTACGCTCGATTTTGGCGCCTATTATCAAGGGTATTGCTCGGACATCACACGCACGATTGCCATTGGTGAACCGAACGAAAAACTAAAAGATATTCATCATATTGTTCTAACAGCTCAAAAAGCTGCTTTATCAGCGATTCGCCCAGGAGAAACGACCGCCTCAGTCGATGATGTCGCTCGAAGTATCATTGCTGAAGCAGGATATGGTGCTGCCTTTGGCCATTCAACAGGTCATGGCATCGGCTTGGAAGTTCATGAAGGTCCTTCATTGTCAGGCAAATCGCAAGAAGTGCTTGCGCCTGGAATGGTCGTCACCGTAGAGCCAGGCATTTATGTTCCTGATTTAGGCGGTGTACGGATTGAGGACGATGTGCTCGTCACAGAAGACGGAGGTCGACGGCTCACCCACAGCAACAAGGAACTTATTGTACTTTAATTAAAGCTAAAAGGAGCGCGTAATATGATTTCTGTCAATGATTTTAAAACAGGTGTAACGATTGAAGTAGATAACGATATTTGGCAAGTCATGGAGTTTCAACATGTTAAGCCGGGAAAAGGAGCAGCATTTGTTCGCTCGAAGCTTCGTAATTTAAGAACAGGCGCGATTGCAGAGAAAACATTCCGCGGCGGTGAAAAAGTAGGCCGTGCCCATATAGAGCGGGCCAAAATGCAGTATCTATATGCGAGCGGGGATATGCACGCGTTTATGAATACGTCTACGTATGAACAAATCGAGCTTCCCACAGCACAAATTGAAGAAGAGCTAAAATTTTTGAAAGAGAATATGGAAGTATCTGTGATCACTTACGAAGGTGAAACGTTAGGAGTAGAGCTTCCGAATACGGTTGAGCTTGAAGTCACCGAGACAGAGCCAGGGATTAAAGGAGACACGGCTTCTGGTGGTACAAAACCAGCAACGCTAGAAACCGGTCTCATTGTTCAAGTGCCTTTCTTCATAAACCAAGGTGAGCGCTTGATCATTAACACGACTGATAGCAAATATGTCTCAAGAGCTTAATATGTCATTTAAAACTAGCAGGCGTTGCTTCTGCTAGTTTTCATATTCTTTTGGAATGAAGCCCGCCTTGATCAGCATTTTTGATCAGGCGGGCATTTTTACATTTATGATAAAGAAACGTGGCGGGCAAATCTTGATAGGCGTTCATAGACGATAATTCTACGCATAAGTAGACGGGTGACGAATACATATAAAGTATACGCATGAAGACGCCAATGCGCAGGAGGGAGAAGTCGATGGAGAACGTCATATCATTGCTTCCGGTCAAGGTTCAAACGAGCCTTCATTCACTGAGCCTGCACTGGCATGATATTGAAGAAATTCGACTTCGAGTGGACAAGCCAGTGGAAGTTAGAATGCAAGGGCGTTCGCGCTTATTAAGTGGAGCTTTATTTATGCGTGACGATGCGATCGATTTGGTGCAGCGTTTAACGGATTATTCTATGTACGCTCATGAGCATGATATTCGTCTAGGGTATATTACATTACGCGGAGGGCATCGCATAGGTTTATGTGGCAGTGTAGTCCATGAAGATGGACGTGTTCGTACGCTGAAGCATATTACAAGCTTTAACATTCGCCTAGCACACGAAAAAAAAGGAGTCGCTGACCGAATTGCACCATTTCTGTGTAAGCAAGGGGAGTGGCAAAGTACGCTCGTGCTAGGACCTCCGAAATCCGGAAAGACGACCTTGATTCGTGATATCGTTCGCTTAATCAGTGAGGGAGGACAAGACATACCAGCTCGGACAGTTGGAATTGTTGATGAACGCTCAGAAATTGCTGCGTGTAAAGACGGTGTTCCGCAATATTCGTTTGGACCGAGAGTTGACGTTTTAGATGGGTGTCCCAAAGCGGCCGGCATGATGATGATGGTACGAACGATGAGTCCCGACGTATTAATCGTTGATGAAATTGGCGAGAAAGAAGATGCACTAGCGGTCATGGAAGCCATTCATGCCGGTGTAAAGGTTATTGCTTCAGCTCATGCGTTTCACTTAGATGATATTTTCCAAAGACCAGCACTTAAAGAATTAATGAATGCTTCCCCGTTTTCCAGGATGATTGAGCTTGATCATGTACGAACGGGAGCGATCCGCACGATCAAAAATGAACACGGACATCCGTTCTCCTTAAAGGAGTCAAATGAGGTCTTACGATGACACTATTTGGGGCAATGTTTATTATTGCGACAACGACTTGGTTAGGGTTTTATCAAGCTTCCCGATTGCAAAAACGTCCGGAGGAATTGCTTCACATACGTTATGCGTTTCAGGCACTGGAGGCCGAAATTTTATTCAGTCATGCGCCGCTTCACAAGGCGTGTGAAACCGTGGCGAGGCAGCACAAAGGGGTGGCACAAAAACTGTTTTCTGATACTGCGTTAGGGCTTCATGAGCACCAATCCGCGAAAGAAGCATGGCAACAAGCTGTGGCGTCATTGCTTAGTCACTCCGCTTTAAAACAAGGAGACAGAGCGATCCTCGATCATTTTGGCGAGACGCTTGGTGCCCATGATCGCGTGCAGCAGCAAAAGCAGATTTCGTTGGCGATGACCCATTTGGCAAGAGAAGAAGAGCTGGCACGCACGGAGCAGCGTACCTATGCTTCTCTAAGTAAAAGCTTAGGCTTTTTAAGCGGTTGTTTGCTCGTGCTGATCTTGCTGTAAGGAATGAAGTAGAAGAGGTGCATGGAAGCCATGGGATACGATATTAATACGATATTTCAGATTGCTGGCATCGGCGTCATCATTGCGATGATTCATACGTTACTCAAACAAATGGGTAAAGAAGATTGGGCACATTGGGTTACGCTCATCGCCTTTATTGTTGTGTTATACCTTGTGGCGACGATGATCGCTGATTTGTTTGAAAAAATAAGGGATGTGTTTTTGTTCTAGCGATAGGCGAGAGGGAGGGGCTGCATCAGCGTTGGACATTATCCAGTTAGTAGGATTGGGGATTGTTGTTGCATTACTCGTCCTCATCGTTAAAGAAAAAAGCCCTCTTTTTGCACTTTTACTCGGATTGTTTGCCAGTGTTTTTATTTTTCTTACGCTCATTGAGCAGATTCAAATTGTGATTGAGATGATCAAACGGTTAGCGACGAATGCACACATTGAGACGGTTTATTTAACAACGGTATTAAAAATAGTCGGCATTGCTTATATTGCTGAGTTTGGGGCGCAAATTGTAAGAGATGCTGGGCAAAATGCGCTGGCTTCAAAAATTGAGTTAGGTGGTAAAGTACTGATCTTAGTCATGGCAGTGCCCATTTTAACCGTGATTGTTGAGACTGTACTCGCCATGCTACCAACGTAAAGGAAGACAAGGATGAGAAAGAGTTTGTGGTCCCGACAGTCCTTTCATATTGCACTTTTATTTCTTTTCATTTTTATTCCGATGACGGTACACGCAGAAGAAGCGACAATGATGGATGAAACAAATGAAATGATTGAGCAGCAATTAGACGAAATTGAGCTTGGTGAGATTCAGGATTTTTGGGAAGAGTTAAGCGATAAATATGATCACTTTCTTCCGGAAAGTCATCGAAAATCACTTGTTGATATCATTCGCAGTCAAGAGTCTCTGCAAATAAATGAATTGATCCCAGGAGTTCTTCGCTTTTTGTTTCAAGAATTGATCGCTAGTGGGCAGCTGATGGGCACCCTCGTCATTTTAACGGTGTTTAGCATGCTGCTACAATCGATGCAAAATGCGTTCGAGCAAAAGAATGTTGCGAAAATTGGCTACGCAGTCGTTTATATGGTGTTAATTCTTTTAGCATTGAACTCCTTTCACGTTGCTATGGACTACGCAAATAGTGCAATATCTACGATGATACACTTTTTAGTTGCATTAATTCCGCTGCTTCTCGCTTTAATGGCAACAGTCGGCGCCGTTGGGAGTGCAGCTTTATTTCACCCCCTCATTATTTTTTTAGTGAATGTAAGCAGTATCTTCATCCAAAGTATCGTTTTACCGCTCTTATTTCTTTCACTTTTGTTAGGTATCGTCTCGTCAATGACAGAGCACTACAAAGTAAGTCAGTTGGCAAATTTATTTCGACAAATCGCGATCGGCGCACTCGGCGTATTGTTAGCTGCTTTTTTAGGGGTCATTTCTGTTCAAGGGGCGACTGCTGCTGTAACGGACGGTATGTTGTTAAAGACGGCGAAGTTTGTTGCTGGAAATTTCGTTCCCGTCGTCGGACGTTTGTTTACCGATACAGCTGATTTAGTCATTGGGGCTTCGCTCATTTTAAAAAATACCATCGGCATTATCGGTCTCGGTGTTCTCGTTGTCATCGTGGCGTTTCCAGCGATGAAAATATTGGTTTTGGCCTTTATTTATCGACTCACGGCAGCCTTAATGCAGCCTTTAGGTGATGGACCAGTCATTGAATGTTTACAAATCATCTCCAAATGCATGATGTTTGTATTTGCTTCGCTCGCCATTGTTTCGCTCATGTTTTTTCTTGCGCTGACCATTATGATTACTGCGAGTAATATTCCAATGATGGTTCGTTGAGGTGATCGTTCATGATGGACATGCTGACTGAGTGGGTTGGACAAATTATTTTGTTTATATTGTTCGCATCAATCGTAGACATGCTGCTGCCACAGAACTCCTTTAGAACGTATGCAAAGGTTGTGATTAGCTTATTGTTAATTTCAATTTTGCTTTCCCCTTTACTCAAACTCTTTCAAATTGATGCAGAAGCGCTGATCCAAAAAAACGCCGTTCAATGAGTCTACAATAGGAAATGAAGTCACAAAAGATGTAGAACTACGAAAAAAAGAAATAGATGTCGCACAACGTGCATATATTTCTGAACAGGTGGCTGTCCAACTAAAGAAACAGGCCCAGGAGGAGTTGAAAAAGGATGGCGTTATGGTGAGGGATATAGCCGTAGATATGAAGCGAAATGACCAAGGACAATGGCAAATGGAACACGTGAAAGTATCACTTGGAGAAACAAGTTCATCTTCACAAAATGTTGAACCAGTCGTCATCGAGATTAACGGTGAAGAGCGAGCCACTGAGGAAGATGAAGCGCCAGACTCAGCTTCTTTTGCAAAGCGTTTAAGTCAGTTGTGGGGCATTGAAGAGGACCGTCTGATGGTGACCTTTTTAACGGAGGACCGCATATGAAATGGCTGAATTGGGATTCAATTAAGAAAATGACGCTAAAAAAAACGAGTGGTTCTTTGCCCATTCCGTACATTGTCATAATGCTCACTATCGGAGTGCTTCTCATCGTATTAGGAACAACTGGTGGAGAAACGGATGATGCCGAAGAGGCGATAACCGTCGCTTCAATCGAGCGTGATAACGAATCTTTAAAAACTACGGATGACGAAGATGCGCTCCATGCAGGTGGTCGGGTCAGCTCGGAAGAAGAATCATATGTAGAAGAAATCGATGCTATGGAGAAAGCGTATGAAGACCAACTTAAGGCGACGATCGAAGGCTTAATGGGGGTAAGGGGCGCGACTGTCATGGTGACCCTTGAGTCAACCGGGGAAAAGATTTACGAGAAAAATCGAACAAATCGCATTCAAAAGACGAGAGAAGAAGATGCAAATGGCGGAGAGCGAACAATAGATGAAACGACAACAGAGGAAACCGTTGTAACGACAAGAGATGGCGACAAGGAATCCGTTGTGCAGAAAAAAACGGCGAATCCTGAGGTGCGAGGCGTTCTTATCGTCGCTGAAGGAGCCGACAACATACAGGTGAAAAGCTGGATCATCGAAGCGGTCACGAAATCATTAGGTGTGCCGCCTCACAGAGTTTCTGTGTTACCGAAAAAAAGGAGGAAAGATAAATATGCTCTTAAAAAAACAAACGGTTTGGCTGTTGACGATGCTTAGCCTTGTCATTGTATTATCTGTTTATTACATGACATCCCCGCAGGAGTCACAATACACTTCAGTAGACCAGGAGACAGAAGGGGCCTCCTTAGAACATACAGAGAATGACGGTGGAGAAGTGGTTGTTGCAAAGGATGATGAAGAGGCTTCAGCTGAGGAAGGCGCTGAAGATGCGAGTGCCAATGAAGAGGACATTTTCTTTTCTAATGTAGGCTCTAATGAAGAACTGACAACAATGCGCCTGGAGTTGAACGAGCAGCGCAGCCGCCAGATTGAAGAATATGAAGAACAGGTCGCAGCAGAGGATTTGACTAGCCAAGAGCGCAGCGAAGCTTATGATGAAGTGTTGGAATTACGAAACCTTGAGAGTAAAGAATCGATCATCGAAACACGCTTACGCCAGGAAGGCTTTACTGATGCACTCGTGCGAGTAGCAGGGGACGATGTCAATGTAACAGTCATATCTGAGGAGCAATCAAAAACACTTGCCAATCAAGTCATGGCAACAGTCAGAGATGAGCTAGGGCAAAATACATTTGCTGTTGTGGAAATGAAGCCAGCTGAATAGGGAAGGTGAAAGCTTTGAGTGTAGACAAAATCAACGATGGTTTTGTTTACACTCATTTTTCGGAATGCTCCATTTTTACGTGATTTGCAAACAAAGTTCTCCGAAGTACGAAACTAAGCTGGCCGTGTGATGAGGCGACTAGAGCGTCCGCAAACAGTTTGAGACTTTTTTAGATATAGAGATTCAACAGTGACAAGTGGAATTAACTTTTGGTATCATTTGCTCATAGCAGAAAACAACGGTAATATAGAATGGAATCGTGGAAAAGGAGCGTTGGCCCTGTGTTAAATTTGAACGAAATTAAAGAACTTATTGAAATGCTGGATCAATCTAGTATTGAAGAACTGGACCTGAAAGATGAAGGGTTCCGATTACAGCTTAAAAAACAGTCGAGCAAGGTACATATAGCTGAACCGACGATGGTTTACGACAAAGCAACACCGCAAGCAGCAAGTACCCCTGTCGTTCCACCGGCAGGACAGAGTCAGACGGCTGAGGTGAATACTGAAAATGCAGATGTGAAAGACGAAGCCTTTCACGAAATCACGTCACCGATGGTCGGAACTTTTTATGCATCACCTACACCAGAATCTGATCCTTATGTGAAGGAAGGAGATCAGATTACCTCTGGAAAGGTTGTTTGTATTCTCGAGGCAATGAAGCTCTTTAATGAAATTGAGGCGGACATTTCGGGAACGATTGAGAAGGTTCTCGTTGAAAATGGTCAGCTTGTGGAATATGGTCAGCCATTGTTCTACGTTAGACCGGAGTGATCGCTATGAAAAAGATACAAAAATTACTCATCGCAAATCGTGGAGAAATAGCCGTTCGAATTATTCGAGCTTGTAAAGAAATGGACATTCAAACGGTCGCTGTTCACTCCATAGCGGATAAAGATGCACTTCACGTTCAGATGGCGGATGAAGCCTATTGTATCGGACCGACTCCTTCACAGCAAAGTTACCTCAATTTCACAAACATCATGAGTATTGCAACGCTCACAAGTGTCGATGCCATTCATCCTGGCTATGGTTTTTTAGCTGAAAATGCTGATTTCGCCGAAATTTGTAATGACTGCTCTGTCACCTTTGTTGGTCCGAGTGCGGAAGCTATTTCACGTATGGGGACAAAGGATGTCGCTCGGGAGACAATGCGTGAAGCTGGCGTACCGATTGTACCAGGATCGAAAGGTGTTCTCGATACGGTAGAAGATGCGAAAAGTGTGGCCGAATCCATTGGCTATCCAGTCATTATTAAAGCAACTGCTGGTGGCGGTGGGAAAGGAATTCGTGTTGCTCGAACGGAGGAAGAGCTCATTCAGGGCTATAAGATGACGCAACAGGAAGCAGCAACCGCCTTTGGCAACCCAGGCGTTTATTTAGAGAAATACATCGAGCATTTTCGTCACGTCGAAATTCAAGTGATTGCTGATGAACATGGACATACGGTACATCTAGGTGAAAGGGATTGCACAATCCAGAGACGTTTGCAAAAACTCGTTGAAGAAACACCTTCGCCTGCTTTGAATGAAGCGACACGTCAAAAAATGGGAGAGGCTGCTATCCAAGCGGCTGAGGCTGTTGACTATCGCGGTGCTGGGACGGTGGAATTTATTTACGATGTGAAAGAAGACCGCTTTTATTTTATGGAAATGAATACGCGCATTCAGGTTGAGCACCCTGTAACAGAAATGGTTACTGGTTTCGATTTGATTAAAGAACAGATTCGAGTAGCCGAAGGTCAGCCTTTATCGTTTTCTCAAGAAGATGTTCAATTGACGGGACACGCCATTGAATGCCGAATTAATGCAGAGGACCCAGAGAAAAACTTTATGCCTTCACCTGGTCAAGTGACCGGCTATTTGACGCCTGGGGGTCCTGGTGTAAGAATTGATTCGGCTGTGTATGCTGGTTATACGATCCCGCCGTATTATGATTCAATGGTGGCCAAATTAATTGTTCACGGAAAAAATCGTGAAGAGGCTGTTCAACGAATGCGGCGGGCATTAAGTGAATTTGTCGTCGAAGGCGTTTATACGACCATTCCGTTTCATTTACATTTGATGGAGCACCCTGTGTTTAAAAATGGACATTTCACAACGACATTTTTAGAAGAGCATGATGTCTTTAAATCATGATGAAAGGGTGAAAGATGTGGCTGACATGCAAAATTTGAAGATGAAGGATGCAGATAGAGGGTTAGGGAAAATTGAAATTGCTCCTGAAGTCATCGAAGTCATCGTCGGAATTGCTGCTTCTGAGGTCGACGGTGTCTTTTCAATGCATGGTTCATTTGCCGACAGGCTTGGTATGCGACAACACGCCAAAGGGGTAAAAGTTGATTTAACAGATGATGGTGTCGTTATTGATTTATATTTAACAATGACCTTTGGTGTGTCGATTCCTGATGTGTCCGAAGAATTACAAACACACATCCGGCAAACGCTTATGACAATGACCTCGTTAAGTATCCATGAAATTAATGTGCACATCGTTGGCATTCATTTTGAATCAGAAGGTAAGTCTGAAAACAATTCGTAACAAAAAAGCACGTTGTCTGACCAAAGGAGCTTATTCCTTTGGTTTTTCACTGTCGGGGATGTATTCCTAACATCAAGTGCTTGCAACCTACAAGGTGGAATAATACACTGAGAAGAGCAAACTCCGAAGAAGAAATGAGGTTGAATGAATGAATCGTCATCAAGCGAGAGAAACCGCTTTTAAAATCATCTTTCAGTTAGAGGCTGGAGATATCCCTATAGAGGATGCAAAAATGCATGCGCTGGAGGGTCGAGCCGCAAGCGATTTTTGCTTAGAGCTCGTAGACGGGGTTTTAGAAAATAGAGCGGAGCTGGACGAAATCATTTCCGCCCGGCTGCACCAATGGACGCTTGAGCGAATGGCGAAAATGGATCGCAGCTTGCTTCGTTTAGCATTGTACGAAATGCTTTATATTGAAGATGTTCCTACAACTGTGACCATTAATGAAGCGGTAGAACTGGCTAAAACTTATGGAGATGATGAGTCGTCGAAGTTTGTCAATGGTTTGCTTTCTAATGTCGCAAAAGAACAATGAGGAAGAGTGCAATGAGTCAATCTTATGTGACGGTCAGTGCTTTAACAAAGTACATTAAAAAGAAATTTGATGTCGACCGTAATTTGCAGGAATTATATTTTCGCGCCGAGCTGTCAAATGTGAAAAAACATTCCCGTGGTCATATTTATTGTACGTTAAAGGATGATGAGGCAAGAATCCAAGGTGTGATGTTTAAGCGTGATACGACAGGTTTAGCATTTTCACCTGAGGATGGACAAAAAGTTCTTGTTTGCGGAACAGTGTCCGTCTATGTCCCTTACGGCCAGTATCAAGTGACCATCCACGAAATGACACTCGACGGACGTGGCAATTTATATTTGCAGTTTGAAAAACTAAAGAAAAAACTTGCTGCTGAAGGGCTCTTTCATGAAGATCGCAAGCGAAAGCTGCCCCGTTTTCCAAAGCGAATTGGTGTGATCACTTCCCCGACTGGAGCGGCAATTCGCGACATTTGGTCAACCATTAAACGTCGCTATCCTGCGGCATACATCGATGTTTATCCTGTGCTTGTTCAAGGAAAAGAAGCACCTGCATCGATCGTGAAAGCCATTGAAGCCGTGCAGGCACGCAATGAGGTCGATGTGTTGATCGTCGGACGAGGTGGCGGGTCTATTGAAGAGCTTTGGGCGTTTAATGAAGAAATTGTCGCGCGTGCCATTGTTCAATGTACAATTCCGACGATTAGTGCCGTTGGCCATGAAACTGATGTAACGATCGCTGATTTCGTCGCAGACGTTCGGGCGGCGACACCAACTGGTGCAGCAGAATTAGCTGTCCCTGAGGCGAAGGAATGGTTGGAACGACTGCAAATGTTGGATGCCCGTCTGCTTAAAGCCATTCAACGTTTTGCCCGGCAGAAACGTGAGCGGTTAGAGCAGTTGCAAGGTTCTTATGCTTTTCGCTACCCTAGACAGCTTATCCAGCAAAAACAGCAGGATGTTGATCGGATCTTTGACCGGCTGCTGACGTGGAAAAGGACAACACTGAGGGAGAAAGAAGCGTATCATAAGACGTGGGCAGAACGTATCTATTTGCAAAACCCACAAAAATCGCTTGAAAATGCAAATGAGCAGCTTGAAAGGTTGACGCTTTCTCTTTTAAAGGCTTACAAAACGGAATTGAAGCGAAAGAGAAGTGCAGTTCACGAAAAATCTTTACAACTCGATGCTTTAAGTCCTTTGAAAGTGATGAGTCGAGGTTACAGCCTTACATATAAGAACGATCATGTGATTAAATCAGTTGAAGAACTGAGCGAATACGATGAGATTAGCATTCGTTTTGCAAAAGGACGAGCTACTGCACAAGTGACAGAGATACAGAAGGAGGTGCAGCAAGATGAGCAATGACATAAACAAAGAGAAGAATTTTGAGGAAGCAATGAAAGACCTGGAAACGATCGTACAAAAACTAGAAGAAGGTGACGTGCCTCTTGAAAAAGCAATTCATTTTTTTCAAGAAGGCGTTCAATTAACGAAGTTATGCCACGATAAATTACAGCATGTTGAAGGGGAAATGGATCGTATCTTAAATGAACAAGGAACGTTTTCTCCGTTTACATTGACGAAAGAGGAGGAAGAATAAATGCCAAGTTCGTTAGATACTTACTTAAAAGAAATGAAAACAGTTGTTGATCAGGCACTTGATCAACGGATGGCTTTTCAGGCACCTCCTTCTCTTAAATCTTCTATGGAATACTCATTAAAAGCGGGCGGTAAACGTCTTCGTCCTATTCTTATGATTGCGACTGCTGAAGCACTCGGCGGGAAGCGTGAAGATTGCTTAGCAATTGCTTGTGCATTAGAAATGATTCATACATATTCACTCATACATGATGACCTTCCTGCTATGGATGATGATGATTATCGCAGAGGACAGCCGACCAATCATAAAGTATACGGCGAATCAATGGCGATTCTTGCTGGCGATGCTCTGTTAACGTATGCTTTCCAAATGATTTCTAGCTCGCGTAGTTATCTATCAGCGGATAATGTCGTTCTTTTAATCGAAGAGCTGGCAAAAGCTGCCGGACCTTCAGGTAT
Organism: Litoribacterium kuwaitense; assembly: GCF_011058155.1. Classification (NCBI taxonomy): domain Bacteria; kingdom Bacillati; phylum Bacillota; class Bacilli; order Caryophanales; family Bacillaceae; genus Litoribacterium; species Litoribacterium kuwaitense. The sequence goes on from NZ_JAALFC010000001.1 coordinate 185,099, forward strand.
GGTCGGCGGTCAAGTCATGGATATGGAAGCTGAGGAAGTCTCCGTACCGCTTGACCAATTAGAAAACATTCATAAAAATAAAACCGGAGCTTTACTTTCGTTCGCCGTGAAGGCAGGAGCGATCGTTGCAAATGCAACTGAAGAAGTACAGGATCGCTTAGCGGCTTTTAGCGCTCATATCGGTCTTGCCTTCCAAATCAAAGACGACATTCTTGATGTCGAAGGTGACACTGCACTGATAGGAAAGCCGATTGGCAGTGATATGACGAATGCTAAGTCAACTTTTCCATCACTATTAACCATACAAGGTGCAAAGGACCGCCTTAACTTTGAACGTACAGAAGCGATGAAGCTTTTGGCACAATTACCCCTCAACCACAATGAGCAGCTAACGGCTTTAACTCAATATATTGTCGAGCGAAATTACTAAGCACGATGATTGAGTACTGCCTTAGTTTATGCTATAATATGTATTAACAATGCGACGCAGTATCCTAGTCAGTTCACTGCATTTGAGGGCGGGCCTAAAAATCCGCTAAAGGGCACATCGATGAAGTTCCTTGTATTGGCCCGAGGCGCCCAGCCTTGGGTTGATGCTGGGAGTTAAGAAGGGCGGGCGATCCACAACGGCATGTGGGCGTGAACCCTCCCTTCGTGGAGGCCACTTGCTGTCTTCTGGCATAATTTGCGGAGTGACGGGAGTGAGAAACCCGGTTTAACGTAGGTTATCCTGCGCCGGCGTAGCCTGCCTTGAGTGGGTCAGAGGGGATTGAGGCATAAGGTGTGGAACAAAGTGGCCACTTGCTCTGCATTTGGAACTCCTTATGAAACCTGATCTTGCAAAAGAGGCTAGAATGCAGTTAAGAACTGTTGAAGAAAATTCCTAGGCTGTTTGGTTAACGCACTAAAGGGATTATAGTGTGGACTAAGTGGTAATCCAGTCTGATGTCCGGTGACGGCATCAAATGTGTATGAAAGGGGAACCGCCTTTGTGGCAACACGAGGTTGCACGTTGGGAAAACCTACTGGACCTAAGCCGCAGTTTTTACTTTTAGTGCGGTCGCGTTCTACATATCCTTGTTATAAAAGGAGAAGCGATCGTTACATCATGCTGAACGTTCTAAATAAATCTATACGTTGGACTATGATTATTGCCGTTATCACGTTTGTGTTAGCGGCTATTTTTTCAGTTATTTCTACTATTTTATTGGGCGGTGTAGGTTGGGCACTCGGGATGGCAATTGTATTTGGGATCGTCTTTGTCGGTATTGTTTCTGATATGCTCGGCGTAGCGTCGACCGCTGCTACAGAGGCGCCAATGCATGCAATGGCTGCTGAAAAAGTAAAGGGTGCTAAGCAAGCGATACAAATTGTCAGGAATGCGGATCGTTTTTCGAATTTCTGTAATGATGTGATCGGAGATATTGCTGGTATTATTAGTGGGACGGCCTCCGCAGCTGTCGTACTTACCATTTCGATCAATGTAGACGCTTCCCCGCCCTTACAGCAAGCGGTAAACGTTATTTTTGCAAGTGTGGTTGCGGCGATGACAGTCGGTGGTAAAGCAATAGGTAAGTCCTTCGCCATCCATTATGCCAACCACATTATCCTTAAAGTCGGAGAGTTTTTTTACTTGCTTGAGGAGAAGCTAAAGATTAAAGTGTTTAGAGACAGTAAGGACAGAAAACGACGAGCAAAACAAAAAGCCATGAAAGCGAGTGGTCGATTTGGATCTTCTAAAAATCGAAAACCCTAAATTTCTCAAAAATATGTCGACAGAGGAGCTTGAGCAGCTGGCTCAAGAGATACGGGACTTCCTCATTACGACGATCTCAAAAACGGGTGGACACATCGGGCCTAATTTGGGAGTTGTTGAGCTCACTTTAATGCTTCACAAAACATTTGATTCGCCAAAAGACAAGTTCATTTGGGATGTCGGTCATCAAGCATATATTCATAAAATCTTAACTGGCCGTGCTGGACAATTTGACACGCTCCGTCAATACAAAGGGCTTTGTGGCTTTCCGAAAAGAGTTGAAAGCGAGCACGATGTGTGGGAAACCGGTCATAGCTCAACTTCTTTATCTGCGGCGATGGGAATGGCTGTCGCACGGGATATGAGAAACGATGACAATCATGTCGTGCCGATCATAGGTGATGGGGCACTTACAGGCGGAATGGCTTTAGAAGCTTTGAATCATATCGGACATGAGCAGCGGAAAGTGATTGTCATTTTAAATGATAATGAGATGTCTATTGCTCCAAACGTTGGTGCATTACACAGTATGCTTGGCCGCCTTCGAACAGCTGGGAAGTACCGTTGGGTAAAGGAAGAGCTTGAGTTTTTGCTTAAAAAAATTCCAGCCGTCGGTGGAAAGCTTGCTTCTACAGCAGAGCGTGTAAAAGACAGTCTCAAATATTTAATGGTTTCAGGGATGTTTTTCGAGGAATTGGGCTTTACTTATTTAGGTCCTGTCGATGGTCATTCTTTTGATGATCTTGAGGGCCATCTTCAATATGCAAAGAAAATTGATGGGCCGGTGCTGCTTCACGTCGTAACGAAAAAAGGCAAAGGTTATCACCCTGCAGAAATGGATGTAAAAGGAGCATGGCACGGGACGGGACCGTATAAAATCGATTCAGGAGAATTTGTGAAGCCTGTAGACGCTCCGCCAGGTTGGAGTAAGGTCGTGAGCGATGCGATTATTAAAGAAGCTGAGCAAGACAAGCGTATTGCTGTCATCACGCCAGCGATGCCAGTCGGTTCAAAGCTAGAAGCTTTTGCTGAACAGTTTCCAGACCGTTTCTTTGATGTCGGCATTGCCGAGCAGCACGCAACGACGATGGCAGCGGGGCTAGCAGCGGATGGGATGAAGCCAGTGCTATCCATCTATTCGACTTTCTTGCAGAGAGCATACGATCAACTAGTTCACGATGTCACGCGGCAAAATTTGAACGTATTCCTTACAATTGACCGCTGTGGTCTCGTCGGTGCAGACGGTGAAACGCATCAAGGTGTTTTTGATGTTAGCTTTATGCGTCATTTACCGAATATGGTGATCATGATGCCGAAAGATGAAAACGAGTGTCAGGCGATGGTGAAGACCGGATTGGCTTATGATGATGGACCAATAGCGATGCGGTTCCCTCGTGGTAGTGTAGGTGCGAAGCCAACGCCTGAAAATAAAGAGGTCATCGACATTGGGACGTGGGAGACACTCGTCGAAGGTCATGACGCAGTCATTTTAGCTGTCGGAACGATGATCGAGCCAGCTTTGGAAGCGGCGCGTAAACTACAAAGCGAACAATTAAACGTTCAAGTCGTTAATGCTCGTTTTATTAAACCATTGGACGAAACGATGATGCATGCTCTAGCGAAAGCACATTTACCGATTCTAACAGCTGAAGAAACAGCACTTGAAGGTGGCTTTGGCTCAGCAGTGCTTGAGTTTTTGCAGACGCATCAGTATACGAATGTAACGCTTGAGCGAATGGGAATACCAGATTATTTTGTTGAACATGGTAGTCCAAAACAGTTGCTTGAAGAAATTGGTCTTACGTCCGATAACATGATGCAAAAGCTGCGAAAAATGGTACGATCTGAACAGCAAAACCTTAAACAGAGGGCGTAAATCGATGAATGAAAAAAAAGAACGGGTTGACATACTTTTAGTACAGCAACAGCTGATTGAAACGAGAGAGCAGGCAAAGCGCGCCATTATGGCAGGTCTTGTCTATTCGGGGACAGAACGAATTGACAAGCCTGGGCAAAAGCTGCTTCTCAGCTCTCCGTTGCGTATTAAAGGTAAGGAACACCCTTATGTAGGTCGAGGAGGTTTGAAGCTTGAGAAAGCTCTTCAAGCCTTTTCAGTGTCATTAACAAATAAAATCATGGTGGACATCGGCGCTTCCACAGGTGGGTTTACTGATTGTGCCTTGCAAAATGGTGCAAGGCTTGTTTATGCGGTTGATGTTGGCACGAACCAGCTTGCGTGGTCATTACGTTCTGATCATCGTGTTGTTGTCATGGAGAAAACGAACTTTCGTTATGCAACAGAAGATCAGTTTGATCGGGGTTTGCCAGAAGTGGCGACGATTGATGTATCATTTATTTCTCTTTCGCTAATATTTCCCGCTCTCAAAGATATTCTCGCACCTGGAGGAGACGTCATTGCTTTAATAAAGCCACAATTTGAGGCTGGGAAAGAACGTGTAGGTAAAAAAGGAATTGTGAGGGATCCGGCCGTTCATCACGATGTGTTGTTAAGCACCATTGATATGTGCTCACAACTTGGCTTCGTTTGTCGTGATTTAACATACTCACCGATCACTGGTGGCGATGGCAATATTGAATATTTGGCCTGGTTTCAATTTCAAGCAGGGCAAGATGTCACCATCACTTCGAGGCATATCGAGCAAGTGATTCAAAATGCGCATCTTACTTTAGCGGCCCATGCATGAATGATCTTGTACTTTTTAAAAAGACCAAAGGAGGTGACGTGCTGTCGTGCCCTTGACATGGGTGAACAGCAAAAGTGTGAGTAAAGGACAGCGTTTAATAAAAATTAGAGAATTAATTACTGAACATGATATCGATACCCAAGAGGAATTAGTCGAGCGTTTGCGCGCAGCGGGCTTTCATGTCACACAGGCGACCATCTCTCGAGATATAAAGGAGCTTCACCTTGTAAAGGTCACTACAGCTGACGGAATTTATAAATACAGCCTCCCTGCTGACCAACGATTCAATCCGTTAGAGAAATTAAAAAGATACTTAATGGATTCTTTCGTGAAAATTGATACAGCAGGCCATATGATCGTACTGAAGCTGCTGCCTGGTAATGCTCAATCGATCGGGGCAATTATAGACCATTTAGACTGGGAAGAGATTGTCGGTTCGATCTGCGGAGATGATACATGTTTGATTATCTGTAGAACTCCTGAACAGGCATTGGAGCTAAAAGAAAAGTTGATCCACTTGCTCTAAGGAGGATTTACTTATGCTGTTAGAAATACGAATTAAAAATTTTGCCATTATCGAAGAAATATCACTTTCGCTTGATGAAGGGCTTACTGTGCTTACCGGAGAAACTGGTGCAGGAAAGTCGATCATTATTGATGCCATATCATTGTTAATGGGTGCGAGGGGATCTCACGAATTTGTTCGACACGGATGTGAACGTGCGGAAATCGAGGGGCTTTTTCAAGTAGGAGATCAGTCAAGTGTGCTCGAGGTACTTCAACAACAGGGCATTGAAGTGGAAGAAGGAATGATGGTCCTATCAAGGTCAATCTCTTTAAAAGGAAAAAATATTTGCCGGTTGAATGGAAAATTAGTGACGTTAGGGATGCTTCGTGAAATCGGGCAACGTTTAGTTGACATACATGGACAGCATGAAAACCAAGATTTGATGAAGCCTGAGCGTCACCGTCCGTTACTTGACTTATATGCTGGCAGTGCATTAACTGCGACCCTTACAGAATACAAACAGCTATACAAGAAGCGAGCACAGTTAAAAAGCAGATTGCGCGAACTGTCCGAAAATGAACAGGAAACAGCACAGCGTATTGATTTATTGCGCTTTCAACTGAACGATATCCAATCTGCACAATTGCAGCCAGGTGAGAGTGCTGCGCTAGAAAAGGAAAAGCAACAGCTGGCCAATTTTGAGCAGCTCTTTCACGCATTGCAACAAGCTTATAATGCGCTTTATGGGGAGCACAAAGGTTTGGATTGGACTGGTCTTGCTACGACTGAGCTTGAATCAATTGCCTCATTGGATTCGACATATAAAACTTTACATCAGACCGTGTTAGAAAGTCATTATGCTCTTGAAGAGGCTTCTTATGCCATTCGTCAGACCATTGACCAGCTTGAGCATGACCCCGACCGTTTAAATACAGTGGAAGCCCGCTTACAGGAAATACAAACGCTACAGCGCAAATATGGCGCCACCGAAGACGATATTTTAGCTTATGCATCGTCAATTGAAGAGGAACTCGAAACACTTGAACATAAAGACGCTCATATCGAAGGGGTTCAAACGGAGCTGGCAGAGCTCGAGAAAGATATGGCATTAGAAGCACAGCAAATGACAGATATTCGCAAAAGACACGCTCATGTACTTGAAAACGCGATTCACGATGAATTAAAGGCTGTATATATGGAAAAAACAACGTTTAAAGTGGAATGGAAACCATTACCATCGTTTGATTCAAATGGAATGGATCGAATTGAGTTTTTCATCTCGACAAATCCAGGAGAGCCATTAAAACCACTTGTGAAGGTCGCCTCAGGCGGAGAGCTGTCACGAATGATGTTGGCGATAAAGAGTATTTTCTCCAAGTTGCAGAAAAAAACAGCTATTGTTTTCGACGAAGTGGATTCAGGCGTTAGTGGCCGTGTCGCTCAGGCAATGGCTGAAAAAATATACCAGCTCGCAAGAACATCACAAGTGATCTGTATATCTCATTTACCCCAAGTGGCCGCGATGGCAGATCAGCATCTTTACATTTCTAAACGCATCGACGACGATCGAACAGCAACAGGCGTACGTAAGCTGCAAGAGGATGAAGCGCAGAACGAGATTTCAAGGATGATCGCGGGTACTGAAGTGACAGAGCTGACAAAGAAGCATGCTTCTGAGCTTTTGGCCTTAGCTGATGTTTATAAAAACAATGTGTGAGAAAGCTATCCATGATTGGATGGCTTTTTTGTCGTCCGTCAGTTATAAAAGGCTTTCGTAAAGGCAACATTATTGAATGTAAACATCAAGTGCAGGCGGAAACGAGGAGAGTGAGTATGAAAAGGAAATTACCTGTTAGAAAACTGGTTGGTGTCTTTCTCCTTGTTGCTTTTATTGGATTGACGACAAGCCCGCCTTTTATATCATATGTAAAGCTTCCTGTTTCCATGACAATGTTCACAAATAGTCAACCAGTCCAAGTGGATGCATTACCAGGCATTGAAATGGAAAGTGCTCCATCCTTGACGGTTCAAAAAGATGCAAATAAGGTGAGCGTTGAAGCAAAAAAATCAGGGGTAGCAAAGTTGCATTATACGTTGGGCGGTTTTCCGATTAAACAATCCGAGGTGCGAATGCTTGACGACATTCGTTTAATTCCTGGAGGCCAGTCAATTGGTGTACGCTTGAACGCAGGCGGCGTTTTAATTGTTGGGTACCACGATATTGATACGAAAAAAGGGATATTGTCTCCTGGGAAGGCTTCAGGCCTGCAAACAGGTGACATGATTGTGCAAGTGAATGGGCAAGCAGTAACGACAATGAAAAACTTTGGCGAGCTTGTTCAAAAAGCAGGTAAAGCAGGAAAAGCAATGAAGCTTGAGGTCAAACGAAATGATCAGTCATTTGAAACATCCTTGCAGCCACAGCTTGATCCAGCGGAGCAAAAATATCGCCTTGGATTATATATTAAAGAAGCTGCCTCGGGGATAGGGACGATGACATTCATTGATCCTGATACGAAGCGTTACGGGTCTTTAGGACACGTCATCGCCGATCGTTTGACAAAAGAACCCGTATCTGTGTACGAAGGCGAGTTATTGCTCTCTCAAGTGACGTCGATTACTAAGGGAAATCAAGGTGTTCCAGGCGAAAAAATAGCTGCTTTCCTTTCTGAAGGAAAATCGATTGGAACCGTTCAAAAAAACACCCCTTTTGGTGTGTTTGGGACGCTGCAACGTCCGTTTCCGAAGCAAGTAGACCGCAAACCCATTCCAATTACCGTAGCTTCACAAGTGAAAAAAGGTCCAGCGCAACTGTTAACCGTTGTTGAAGGCCAAGAGATTGAGGCATTCGATATTGAAATTGTCAATTCTATTCCGCAACGATTTCCAGCGACGAAAGGCATGGTCATCAAAGTGACTGACCCAGCCTTACTTGATAAAACGGGCGGGATTGTGCAAGGTATGAGTGGAAGTCCAATTATTCAAGATGGTAAGCTTGTTGGCGCTGTCACGCATGTATTCGTCAATGATCCGACAAGTGGATATGGCATTCATATTGAGTGGATGCTTAAAGAAGCCGGTGTTCTCATTGAGCATAAAGATGACACCGAACAAAAGGCCGCGTAAAGGCCTTTTGTTTTGCTTGTTGATTATTTGATCGCTCATTCTAAGTGAATTTTGTAAAGATTATTCAAACTAGTTGAGGGCGCTTTTCATTAGTCATCTACCATTGGTATAGATCGCTTGTTTTACTCAGCATGAAAAGCTGGTTCTTCTACATGTTCGAACAAAATCCTCGCTATTTTAAATAAAGCGTCGAATTTCTGAGAAAAAAGAAGAATTTAATAGAAAAATCGGCATATTTATGATTTTTCAATTTATCGAAAGGTTTTAGGGGGATACTGTCGAAATCAAGTCTTAGTCATTATTCAACGTTATGCGATATAATATAAAATGGAGGAGGATTTTTTATGCGTAAAATCAAAGTAGGTTTAGCGGATGATAACCGTGAGCTCGTCGGTTTACTGGAAGATTATTTGACGACACAGGACGATATGGAGGTCGTAGGTGTTTCCTACAATGGACAGGAATGTTTGACAATGATTGAAAAAAATCAGCCAGATGTCGTCATTCTTGATATTATAATGCCGCATCTAGATGGCTTAGCCGTTCTCGAAAGACTAAGGAGTATGTCGTTAGATAAACAGCCAAACGTCATTATGTTGACAGCATTCGGTCAAGAAGATGTAACTTCAAAAGCTGTAGAGTATGGAGCCTCATATTTTATCCTTAAACCATTTGATATGGAGCATTTAACAAATCAAATTCGCCAAGTCAGCGGTAAAGAAACGGCATCGGTAAAACGCTCCACTTTGATAACACAAAAACCGTCTGATGCCCAACCAAAAAACCTTGATGCGAGCATTACGTCAATTATTCATGAGATTGGTGTCCCTGCGCATATTAAAGGATATATGTACTTAAGAGAAGCCATTTCAATGGTTTACAACGATATTGAACTGCTTGGTTCCATTACAAAAGTGCTTTATCCCGATATCGCCAAGAAATACAAAACAACAGCAAGTCGTGTGGAAAGAGCGATTCGGCATGCCATTGAAGTGGCTTGGAGCCGCGGAAATGTAGAATCAATTTCCTCTTTATTCAGCTACACAGTTTCGATGTCTAAAGCCAAACCGACAAACTCAGAGTTTATTGCCATGGTTGCAGATAAACTGCGTTTAGAACATAAAGCCTCCTAAGTGCTGAACTAAAAAAAGAATACGACGTATTTTAAAAGGGGAACTAGTGAGATGAAAGAAAAAATGGCTGCACAGCTCTTTACGGTTAAGAAGGAAATGAGTGAAGATTTTTCAGGGACGTTAAAAGCTTTAAAGCGAATGGGCTGGCCCGCAGTACAAATATCAGCACTACCTCAGGAGATTTCTCCTAGAGAAGTAAAGCAAGTGTTAGACGATAATCAATTAAATGTGGCCGGCATGCACATCTCTTTAGACCGCTTGATGAATGATTTGCACGCGGTGATCGAAGAGGCGAATTTGTATGGAACAAAAGATTTAGTATGTCCATCACTGCCTCAAGAATATCAGAATGAAAAAGGGTATAAACAAGTTAGGGCCATGCTTAATAGTATTGCCAGGGAAGCTAAAGGCTATCGGATTAGCTACCATAATCATGCGTTTGAATTTAATACGACCGTTGAGGGGAAAAATGCTTTAGATTACTTACTTGAGCCTGTCCCTGGGAATGATTTGTTGGCTGAAATTGATGTTTTTTGGATTAAAAAAGGGGGATATGAACCTTTAACTTTTATTGAGCCATATGCAAACCGTATGCCGATCATTCACTTGAAAGATATGACGAATGATGAGCGTGAGACGTTTGCGGAAATTAATACAGGTCAAATCGATTTTATCCCCATTCTGAAGTGGGCGGAAGCAAACGGGGTAGAATGGTTTGCAGTTGAACAGGATCAATGCGATGTTTCAGGGCTTCACTCTTTAGAAATTAGTCTAAGTGAACTTGCACACTTATTGGAAAAAGTCTGATTATCAAGGCGTAAACAGTCCATTTTAGTGGCACAGGTTACTTTTTGTGCACTTTTCTTTAAAAGAAAACTTAGCGGAGCAAAAAGGCAAGCAGCGGCTCGACACAAGCTTAATTCATGTGGAGACGAGTGAGCCACCAATGATGTTTATCAACAGACTAAGAGTGCCAAAGTCGAGAAAACACGTTTGAAGCGTGAATTCATCGGCTTTTTTAATCGATTGGAAAGAAAAGAAATCTAGCCGTCTTCTTATAAATGAGATATAATATTTAATTAAAATATAGATAAACTGCAAATTCCCCCTTTTTTATGACAAAAAATATGATACTATTGTTACAATGATAGAGCATTTGTACTCGTACATGGGACAAAGCTGAGAAAGGTGGACATTACTTGTCATGAAAGTCGCTAAATTCGGAGGAACGTCCGTAGCAAGTGGGGAACAAATTAAAAAAGTGGGAGATATCATCCACGAAGATCATGAGCGAAAAATTATCATCGTTTCCGCTCCCGGTAAACGTTTTTCTTCGGATACGAAAACGACCGATCTATTAATTGCCCTAGATACGCAAGTTGCTGCAAAAAATCCATATACTGAGGCATTGCAAAGTGTCATTGAACGCTTCCAGGAGATTGCTGCTTCCCTTGGGTGTGGCAATGAACATATTGTTGCTTTTTCTAAAGAATTGCAAGCACTTTGTGAAGATGACAATATTTCAGACGTTCATCGTACGGATTGTTTGAAAGCTTGTGGTGAAGATTTTAATGCCCGGTTAATCGCAGCATACTTAAACCATCGTGGAATTAATGCAAAGTATGTCAATCCTCGTGATGCAGGTCTTGTGTTGAGCGATGAGCCTGGAAACGCACGTGTCGAACCCGAAACATTTGCCCATTTAAAAAAGCTTCGCGACCTCGAGCATACGGTGGTCATTCCTGGATTCTTCGGTTATTCCAAAAGCGGTCATCTCGTCACATTTCCGCGCGGAGGCTCAGATATTTCCGGAGCCATTATTGCTGCAGGCGTACAAGCATCCCTTTACGAAAATTTCACCGACGTTGATTCGGTGTACGCTGCCAATCCAAATGTCGTCGATCAGCCGAAGAAAATAAAAGAAATGACGTATAAAGAAATGCGGGAGTTATCGTACGCTGGGTTTTCGGTATTCCATGACGAAGCACTCATGCCGGCATTTCATGCTGGTATACCCGTACGCATTAAAAATACAAACAATCCTGAAGGTGAAGGAACGCTTATTGTCGCGAAGCGTGATTATGAGACGACGCCGATATCAGGTATTGCCAGTGACGAAGGTTTTGCCAGCATTTACGTAAGTAAATACTTAATGAACCGGGAAGTAGGCTTCGGGCGAAAGCTTTTGCAAATTTTGGAGGATGAAGAACTATCTTACGAGCATGTTCCTTCAGGAATTGATGATATATCGATTATTTTGCGGGAAGAACAGCTGACAGCTGAAAAAGAAAAGCGAATTATGGATAAGATCCAAACAGAGCTGCGTGTCGACATGATTAAAATTGAGCGCGGACTTGCTCTCATTATGATTGTCGGCGAAGGCATGACGAAGACGATAGGCATGGCGGCAAAAGCGACAGCAGCATTTGCCATTGCAAAGGTGAATATTGAAATGATCAATCAAGGATCGTCTGAAGTGAGCTTGATGTTTGGTGTGAAGGCAAAAGATGTGTCTCGGGCGGTAAAAGCATTATATAATGAATATTTTGGGGAGAATCCGGCTGTAAGCGATGCTGTAGTGCTTGAGCCAGTGGAAGCTTCTCATTAAAAAAACTGAGGGTATCATTCCCTCAGTTTTTTGAGTTGTTCGTTTATTTTTTGTGCGACGCGCTGGGATTTTTCCATTTTTGCGATCGCGAAAAACGACAAACCCACCGATCAAATAAAGACCCACTCCTAAAAAAAATAGACCAGCAAAAAACTGCATCCATAAATAAGGATACGGAAATTGAAGACTGGCAAAAAGCACGTCTCGCAAAAGCTTAATGCCATAAGCCGCCGATGCGATTGGAATAAGAATAAGCATTAGGACAAAAAAACGAAGCAAAAAACATTCCTCCCTCTAACGAACTATTCGACGTCGCGTTATAAACATGGTTTAATGGTAAGGAAAGCTATTCAAAAGGTACGCACTATTTGCGAGCTTGTCAAGAACAAGACGCAAAGTACGTGTGAATGTGTACATAGAAAGGAGCGGCTTATGACCAAGTCCTATGATCTAATCATTCTAGGTGGTGGTGTGGGTGGCTATACGGCAGCCATTCGAGCTTCTCAACTCGGTATGAAGACAGCAATCATCGAAAAAAATCAGGTAGGAGGCACTTGTCTTCATGAAGGGTGTATACCGACAAAAGCCTTTTTAAAAAGTGCGGAAGTGTTACAGCAAATTCATCGTGCAGAGCGTTTTGGTATTGAAAATGCTTTTGCTTCTTTAAATTTTACAAGTGTTGCCGAACGGAAAAATAACATCGTCAATGCGCTGTACAAAGGCGTTCAACAGCTCATGAAGCAAGCGAAAGTCGACATTTTTGTCGGTCACGGAAAAATTGAATCTGCGCCCCAGCAAGCTGAAGATGAACAATTTACAGTCTCGGTGAATGAAGATACAGTCCTTCGTGGAACGCGGATTCTCATTGCTACAGGTGCAAAAAGTCGTTGGATTTCTGAAGCTCCTATAAATCATGACCTAGTCTTAAGCTCTGCTGATATGGTAAAATTAACTCAGCTCCCAGAATCGCTGACAATTATCGGTGGCGGAGTGATAGGTGTTGAATGGGCTTCGATGATGGCTGACTTCGGCGTTCGTGTTACATTACTTGAAGTCGCTGATCGTCTCTTGCCAAACGAAGACCGTCATATATCAGAAGCGATGCAAAAGAGTTTGAAGAAAAAAGCGGTCAACTGTTTAACGGGCATTACTGATCTTGACATCACGACAGAAGATAAAGTTACAGTACAATGCGTTAAAGAAGGCGAACCATATGATGTCACAAGTGATCTCCTCCTTGTTGCAGTAGGTCGTGAAGCACTGACGCATGACCTTGGTTTACAGGACGTAGGCATTAACACCGAACGATCTGCCATAGCTGTGGATGATTATCAACAAACGAATATCCAAGGTATTTATGCCTGCGGGGATTGTACAGAAGGTCCTCAATTGGCTCATAAGGCGGCTTGGCAAGGAAAAATGGCTGTCGAGCATGCCGCGGGGTTAAACGTCGAGCCAATGCCGATGCATATGATTCCTCGTTGTGTTTATGGAGCGCCGCAGGCGGCAAGTGTCGGTTTTACAGAAGAAGAATTACAAACAAAAAACATCTCATATCAAGCAAAAACCTTTCCTTTTCAATTAAATGGAAAAGCATTAATTGAAGATACGGAAGGCTTTGCCAAGCTTTTATACGATCATGCATCGGGCGATGTGCTCGGCATACACTTATTTGGAGATCATGTTACTGAAATGATTGCAGCCGGCACGATGTCGCTGTATGTCAATGGGGCGGTTAATGAAGTCGCGGAAATGGTTTTTCCACACCCGACGATTTCGGAGTCTTTAAATGAAGCTGCCAAAATGGCGATTGGCACGCCGGTGCATATTTAAGAGGAGGGGAAGTTGTGAAGAATAACAGGCACCGTTCACTCGGACTGACAGACGAAGATGTCATTCAAATGTATAAAACGATGCTTTTGGCTCGTAAAGTGGACAACCGTACGTGGTTGTTAAACCGTGCTGGGAAGATCGGTTTCGTAATTTCGTGTAAAGGGCATGAAGGTGCCCAAGTTGGTGCTGCCTTTGCGCTCCAGCCGGGGACAGACTATTTATTACCATACTATCGTGACCATGCACTCGTCCTTCATTTTGGGATGACCGCAGCGGATTTGATGTATTCCAATTTTGGACGCGCCCAAGACCCTTCATCCGCGGGCCGGCAAATGCCGGGGCATTTTGGGAAGAAGTCGAGTCGGATCGTTACCGCCTCCTCTCCGGTGACAACGCAAGTTCCGCATGCTGCTGGAATTGCTTTAGCTGGGAAAATGAAAGGCGAATCTTTTGTGACGTTTACGTCGTTTGGTGAAGGTTCTTCGAATCAAGGTGATTTTCACGAAGGGCTTAATTTTGCCGGTGTTCATAAGCTTCCATCCATTTTCATGTGCCAGAATAACCGTTATGCGATCTCTGTTCCCCATCATAAACAGCTTGCCTGCGAGCAAGTGTCAGATCGTGCAGCAGGTTACGGAATGCCAGGGGTGACCGTGGAAGGCAACGACGTGTTAGGCGTGTATGAGGCGGTTAAAAACGCGCGAGAACGGGCAATGAATGGTGAAGGCTCAACATTAATTGAGGTCATGGTTGAGCGAATGACGGCTCATTCTAGCGACGATGATGATCGCAGTTATCGGCCGTCTGAAGAATTTGACCTGTTTGCAGCTAATGACCCCATTACCGTGTTCAAAGGAGAGCTCATTGAGGCCGGCTTGCTCTCAGATGAACTTGAGCAAAGCATTGAGACCGAGTTGGATGCGATTGTCGATGAGGCGACAGAGCTGGCGGAACAAGCCTCCGAGGCGGATGAAGACTCCTTGGAACGTTACGTGTACGACACAGAAGGGGGGGCGTCTTAATGGCAGTAATGAATTATTTAGAAGCAATTAAGACGGCATTACACGAAGAAATGGCCCGCGACGAAAATGTCTTTGTCATTGGCGAAGATGTCGGCGTCCGTGGCGGTGTTTTTCGGGCAACGGAAGGGCTGTACGAAACGTATGGTGAAGAACGTGTCATCGACTCGCCTTTGGCGGAGTCAGCCATTGCTGGTGTTGGTGTTGGGGCAGCCATGTACGGAATGCGCCCTGTTTGTGAAATGCAGTTTGCCGACTTTATTTTACCCGCAGTAAACCAGATTGTGTCTGAAGCGGCGAAAATACGCTATCGTTCAAACAACGATTGGACTTGCCCTGTAACGATTAGAGCACCTTTTGGTGGAGGGGTAAAAGGCGCACTTTATCATTCTCAATCGCTAGAAGCTTTGTTTGCAGGCACACCAGGGTTACGCATTGTCATCCCTTCGAGCCCTCGTGATGCTAGAGCATTGCTGAAAGCGTCGATTCGCTCAAATGATCCCGTCCTCTTTTTTGAGCATAAGAGAGCTTATCGTCTGTTAAAAGAAGACGTTCCTGAAGAAGAGGAAGTCATGGATATTACAAAAGCAGCCGTCAAACGAGAAGGCGATGATTTGACAGTGATCACCTATGGCCTTTGTGTTCATTACGCTTTGGAAGCAGCAAAGCGATTAGAAGAGGATGGCATATCCGTCCATGTCCTCGACTTACGCTCTGTTTATCCTATGGACCGCGAAGCGATCGTTGAGGCGGTCAATAAAACAGGCAAAGCATTACTCGTTACCGAAGACAACTATGAAAGCTCCGTTCTCGGTGAAGTGGCAGCGATCATTGGGGAAGAATGTCTCTTTCAACTGGATGCTCCTTTGCAGAGGGTTTGTGGACCGGATTCTCCGGCAATGCCTTTCGCGCCGAGTCTTGAAAAACACTTTTTAGTTTCACCCGAAAAAATTGAAAAGGCGATGAGACAGCTTGCTGCTTTTTAAGAGGAACCTAATTCATTTAGTGCTAGGAAGGAGGAGCTCAAGGTGCCTGTAGAGACAATTCGCATGCCGCAACTAGGGGAAAGCGTCACAGAAGGAACGATTAGCAGGTGGCTTGTCAAGGAAGGCGATCACGTCAAAAAATATGAGCCGATTGCTGAAGTGATGACCGATAAAGTGAGTGCGGAAATTCCTTCAACCAAACAGGGGTCTATTTCTGAGCTGATTGCCGGTGAGGGAGATACCATTTCTGTCGGGGAGGCTATTTGTAAGATGGACGTCGCTGAGGCACCCTCGGCGGCGAAAACAGGGACTCCTCAAAAACAAGCATTTCAATCAACACCTACACCTTCAAGACCTACACGACATAAAACGTTTAAAATACTTGATAAAAAGCGTTATTCACCAGCAGTTCGCTGGCTTGCAGAAAAAGAAGGTGTCGTGCTTGAAAACGTCACTGGTACTGGTGCGCAGGGGCGTGTAACGCGAAAAGACGTAGAACGTTATCTCGCTTCTCTCGAGACCGTGGCTGAAGCCCCATCATCGTCAAGTGAGATTGACCAATCAACGGTCACGGACAAAGTCATTAAAGATACGGTGACTGAAGGGCTTGATGTTGAACGCGGGGATGTCGTCATTCCAGTGAAGGGTGTCCGTTCCGTCATTGCAAAAAATATGCTGCGGAGTACAACTGAAATTCCGCATGCATGGACGATGGTTGAAGTTGATGTGACCGGGCTCGTTCAGCTTCGTAAATCAATTAAAGATCAATTTTATAGCAAAGAAGGCTATGGCATTACTTATTTTCCGTTTTTTATTAATGCTGTCGTTGAGGCACTACGTGAATATCCGCAATTAAATTCGGTCTGGGCAGGAGATCGGATTATCCAGAAAAACAATATTAACATTTCGATTGCGGTCGCAACCGATGACGCCCTTTTTGTTCCTGTCATTCGACATGCAGATGAAAAAAGCGTTAAAGGCCTTGCACGAGAAGTCACGACGTTAGCGTCAAAGGTGCGCTCCGGAAACATTTCGTCAGAAGAGATGAGCGGAGGAACGTTCACTGTCAACAATGCCGGCTCATTCGGATCTGTTCAATCAATGGGTATTATTAATTATCCACAGGCCGCCCTTTTACAAGTAGAGTCAATCGTCAAACGCCCTGTCGTGATGGAAGACGGGAGTATAGAAGCACGGGATATGGTTAACCTTTGCTTATCACTCGACCACCGTATTCTGGATGGACTCGTTTGTGGCCGTTTCCTCGGAAGGGTAAAGGAGTTACTCGAAAGAATTGATCCAAAAGAAACGACGATATACTAAGCCATGTTACACGCTTGAAGTCACGATGAACGTCGTGGCTTCAAGGTGTAGACAAAGGCTTTTTAGAGTTTCTACACATAGTCTATCTTTCCTTAACATGCCGTTTTGTCTGTTTAAAAAAGCACTCGTCACTCTTGGCGAGAAGGCGAGAGAGGACGAGCGCGCCATACAACGACGGGTGAAAAGCGTTTGTCAACAGGCTGACGTCGTTAGCTTTTCCCTGTGACGACAAAAAGGGCTGCGTCGGGGGAACGCAGCCTTCATAGGGAGTTTATAGGGTATGGGGTCTCGATGCTACATTATTTGGATTCCCTTTTTTAACAAATCTAAACCTATTTTACGGTAAAAAATAAAGCGGGAAATTGCTTGAGGTCTTTGGGTGGACAAGTTCATTCAAGAGATGCTCGAAATGATAACATGACGTGAAAGGATGGGATTCAATTGACTTTTAATATCTTTCATCCAGATGGAGAAGACTACGTGTCTATGGCTAGAAAAGACGCCGAAGAGGCAGGGTTTGAAAGCTTGCGAACAGCAGAGGAAGTCAAAGGCGCACTTGATCAGTCTGGTCTCATTGTCGTATTTGTCAACTCCATTTGTGGTTGCGCCGGTGGCATTGCTCGTCCGGCTGGGAAAGCGTGGCTTCAGACAACGAGAGATGTTAAGGCATATACGGTGTTTGCTGGACAGGATAAAGAAGCAACGGAGACGGCTCGAGCTTACTTTACAGGTTATCCTCCATCGTCCCCGTCGTTTGCTGTTCTTCGTGATGGTGAAATGATTGGAATGGTTGAACGTTTAGAGATCGAAGGAGCTTCGCCTGAAGAGGTAACGAAAAAGCTTACACAGCTAACTAGCTAAGGGGTAAAGGCGGCGTTACATGATGCGGATGTATAGAATAGGCTATCGAACAGTAAAAACTGCAGCTGGCACCGCAGCTTCAATTGCAATTGCACAGGCGTTGTTGCTTCCTAACGCCGCCTCTGCCGGAATTATTTCGATATTATGTATTAAGCCGACTCAGAAAAAATCTTTAATTAGCGCTGGACAGCGTTTTGTCGCTTGTGTTTTGGCCATTATTTTTTCGGCATTGTTTTTTGAGGCGTTTGGATACGAGCCGCTTACGGTTGCTTTGCTGCTTTTGTTTTTTATTCCTGTAACCGTTATGCTCAAGGTCGAGGAAGGCATCATTACAAGCTCAGTGATCGTGCTGCATTTCTATTTAGCGGAGCAATTCACTTGGGTCTTTGCCTTTCAAGAAGTGCTCATTATCGTCATTGGTATTGGGATGGCACTCGTATTAAATTTGTACATTCCTAAAAATGAAGCGTCTCTAAGTAAATTGCAATCTCAGCTGGAGGAACAGTACAGTCAGATTTTTATCGAGCTGGCTTCTTTTCTTAGAGAAGGGCGTATGGACTGGAACGGTCAGGAAATTACGGTGGCCGCATCCTGCATTGAACAGGGAAAAGAGCTGGCGTTACGAAATGCTGAAAGCTATCTGTTGCGGAATAAAAATAAGTATTACCATTATTTTAAAATGCGTGAGAAACAGTTTGACATTATTGAGCGGATTTTATCGACCGTTTCCCGCATGCCGGTCACTGTGAAACAAGGAGAAATGATTGCGGATTTTTTAACGGAGCTCAGCCTGTCGATTATTCATCCGGAGAATAGAGCGCACGTCTATGCTGACAAGCTAATGCATTTGAAAGAGGAAATGAGAGAAACGGATTTGCCGCAGACGCGAGAAGAATTTGAAGTCCGCGCCCTACTGTATTATTTCATTACCGAAATGGAAAGGTATCTGGACATAAAGCGTCATTTTTACCCAGTGTAAACTAAAATAATCGAGGGCACTCTACTGTGTAAAACAGGGGGTGCTTTTTAACGTGCAATGGTTCAATGTGATTATGATAGGTGTGATGTCAATACTAACGATAAGCCAACAGCATGACGTATTCATTATCGTTTCAAAGGCGAAAAATGAATTGGCCTATTTTGAAAAAGGTTCACTCAAGTATACTGTCCCGGTTGCTACAGGGCTACAGCCAGATGATACGCCAGAAGGAATTTTTACTGTCGTTGTAAAAGCAGCCGATCCGTATGATCGAAAGCGGGATATACCTGGAGGTGTGCCTGAAAACCCTCTTGGTAGCCGTTGGATCGGTCTTGATGCCCGGGAGACTGATGGTAGGATTTACGGCATTCATGGCAATAATAATCCTGCGTCTATTGGGCAACGTGTTACGAACGGCTGCGTTCGCCTGCACGAAGCTGATATTCAACGCTTATTCGCTGAAACTCCTTATGGAACTCATGTGCTGATTACGTCTGAAGACAGCTCGTATGAGTCATTAGCCGAGGCGTATTTTAATCGTTCTTCGCAACGGTCATCTGCATAAAACAACAAAAGACGATACTTCTGTTGATAACCGCTCGTCTAGGTCATCGTTCAATTTATGATGACGTACGCTAAGCTCATGGTTGGTAAGCGCTTTCGATCAGGGATAAAACATAGAAAAGTATGGTTAGTTCGATTTGCCTTTGTCTACGATACGCAACCACAGAAGACGCTCTCTTCTGTGGTTGTATGCGAACCTGCTTAAAACATAAACGCAGCTCCTGCAAAAAGTGACGACAGAAGCATTGAAAAAATCATGATATAAACAACGAGTTTCATTGTTTTTCTAGACATACCAACCCTCCACCAAACTTCTCTTCTGTTTATTGTAGCCTGTCTGATTCAAGGCTGCAACAAAAAAATAAGGCGAAGTTGAAGCTTATTCGCATACCCTTTTAACAAGTGTTCTTAGTGAGGATACCGAATTAAAGGGGGAATCAGCTAGTGGTAGCGATTGCGGAGGAACGCATTCTCACTCTTCTCGATGATGAGACGTTTATCCCGTTTCAAGCAAAGGTCACCTCGTTTGAAAAGAAGGGGCAGGAGGGAGATGGTTTATTTGCCGGTTTTGGCCAGATTGATGGCGTCGATGTCGCTGTATACTCGCAAGATGTTTCCTATCGGGGTGGGTCTGTTGGCGTTGTCCATGCACGCAAGATGGCTGCGCTTATCCGGCGGGCAAGAGTGGGCAGCCTTCCGCTGATCGGCTTGGTTGATTCGGGTGGCGCCCGTCTGCAGGACGGCATTGCTGCATTAGAAGGGTATGGTCTTGTCTTTCATGAGCTAATTCAAGCATCTGGCTCAATTCCATTAATCTCGGTGATGCTAGGTGTTTGCGCTGGTGGTGCTGTTTACGGCCCTGCCCTCACAGATGTTGTCATTATGAATGAAGAAAAAGCGCAGATGTTCATTACAGGGCCTAAAGTGCTCAAACAAGCGACCGGTGAAGAGGTTGACGTCAGTGAATACGGCAGTCCGTTAGTTCAAGCTCGTTTAAGTGGAAACGTCGACATTTTAGAAAAGAACGAGGAGCGCTGCTTGCAAACAGCACGAGACTTCATTTCCTTTTTGAAAATGAAAACGACGACGAACCAACGCACTAAGAACGAGCTTTCATTCACCTTTCCATCTGACACAAAAAATACGTACGATATGAAACTGTTGATCGATCAGTTTGTTGATGAAGGGACGCGTCGTGACATGAAAGACATGTACGCGCCAAACATGTTGACCTGCTTTGCTCAGTTGGATGGGCAGCCGATTGGTGTTGTAGCGAATCAACCTAAAGTCAAAGCTGGCGTGCTTGATATTCGTGCTTCTGAAAAAGCGGCTCGGTTTATTCAGCTTTGTAATGCATGGGGCATTCCGATTCTTTCCTTTATGGATGCGGTTGGGTTTTATCCAAATAGTCAGGAAGAAAAAGAAGGTCTGATTCGAAAAGGTGCGCGAATTTTGTATGCTTTTGGGCGGGCAACGGTACCAAAGATAACGGTGATTGTCCGACATGGCTATGGTGGGGCGTTTGTTGCGATGAACTGTAAAAGTCTCGGTGCTGATGCAGTGTATGCTTTCGAACAAGCAGACATTGCTGTGATGGGGCGAAAAGGTGCGCGTGAAATTTTAAATCCAGCAACGTTTCAAATTTTTTGTGCAAGTGATGGCTTGAGCGAAGGACTCGCCTCCGGCTATATAGACGATGTTCTTACCTTAGCTGATGCGCCATATGTGGTCGCCAATACTTTAAAGCAGTTGTCGAGAAGACAGCTTGTTTCAGACCGAAAGGGTAATCCACCAGTATGATGTCGAGCATGCGTTCGTCGCTCACCTTTGTTACAATAGATGTTGGTAGAGTAAAGGAGGCGCCTACAATGGTGAATGAAGAGCGACTTATTAATGAATTTATTGAACTGGTTCACATTGATTCTGAAACGAAGCAAGAACGTCATATTGCCGATGCCCTTATAAAGAAATGTGAGCAGCTCGGTTTTACTGTAGAAGAAGATCAAACAGCCGCCATCACGGGACATGAAGCAGGGAACCTGATTTGCACACTGAAAGGAAGTGTGCATGGCCCAGGCATCTTTTTCACAGCACATATGGATACAGTTGCGCCCGGCCAGGGGATTCGTCCTCAATTAAAGGACGGCTGGTTAACATCTGACGGAACGACGGTTTTAGGTGCGGATGATAAGGCAGGCGTAGCGGCAATGTTAGAAGCGATGAAGGTCATTCAAGAAGAAGGCTTGTCGCACCCTGACATACAGCTCATTATTACCGCTGGGGAAGAATCAGGGCTAGTCGGCTCAAAAGCGATGAAAAAGGAGCAAATAGCTGCCAGCTTAGGCTTTGCTTTTGATTCGGACGGACAGGTAGGGACGATCGTGACCGCTGCACCGTCACAGTATAAATTGAATATGACGGTCCAGGGAAAATCGGCTCATGCTGGTGTAGCTCCTGAAAAAGGGGTGTCGGCGATTACGATCGCTGCTAAGGCGATTGCAAAGATGAGGCTTGGTCGCATCGATGAAGAAACAACCGCCAACATCGGTCGTTTTGCCGGTGGGCAAGCGACGAATGTTGTATGCGAGCACGTCGATTTGCTTGCTGAAGCACGCTCATTGACTGAAGAAAAAGTGGTCGCTCAAGTGAAGCATATGACCGACGTATTAGAAGAAACGGCGCAGCGTATGGGAGGCAGTGCTTCGGTTGAAGCATGGCAGGCATACCCGTCCTTTTTACATACGGAGGAGTCACCTGTCGTCCAACAAGCTATGAAGGCAGTGCGCTCAATTAATCGAACGCCGAGGCTTGTACAAAGTGGAGGCGGAAGCGATGCGAATGTATTTTCTGGATTAGGTGTACCGACAGTGAACTTAGGAATTGGTTACGAAAATATCCATACGACGAATGAAAGAATTGCGGTCGAAGAAATCGTAAAGGCAGCAGAATTGGTGATCGCGATTGCGACCCAAGCAGGTAGTGAGTCAGTAGCGAAGTAGAGGTGACTTCTATGAGCGGTCGGGTTATTTTTCATATTGATTTAAATAGTTTCTTTGCGAGTGTGGAAATGATCCTGCAGCCGCATTTGCAGAAGCACCCAGTCGCGGTTGCTCGCACGAGTAGTCAGCGACATGGGATTGTCGTGACGAGCAATTATGAGGCTAGGGCACACGGTGTTTATACGACAATGCCTGTATGGAAGGCAAGACAGGTATGTCGTGACCTCGTCATTGTGCCTCCTCATTTTGAAGAATATCGCCGTTATTCAAGCGCATTTATTGAACTTCTCCAAAGCTATTCTTCCTTTGTTGAACAAGCATCCATCGACGAGGCATATGTCGATGTGACAGACAGTACGAAGCAAAATTATGTTCAACTTGCTGAGGAAATTCAGGCTTCTTTGCTTAAAAAGCTAGGGCTCCCGTGTAGTATCGGGATTGCCCCTAATAAATTTCTTGCAAAAATGGCTTCTGATATGAAAAAGCCTTTAGGCATATCCATTTTGCGAAAGCGAGATTGGCCAACCTTGTTTTATGATCAGCCTGTCGAGGAAATTCATGGCGTTGGTGATAAAACAGGCGAGCATTTGCGGCGTATCGGTATTCAAACGATCGGTGCTTTAGCAAAAGCAAGCCCAGCGCAGATTATTGAGCATTTTGGACCTAAATCTGTCCGGCTGATCGAAAAGGCACAAGGCATCGATGATCGTCCAGTTGACCCTGAACGGGCGGAGCAACGTAAGAGTGTTGGCGTTTCCTCGACATTTCACGACGACTTGGAAACAGCTGCAGAATGCCACGAGGCACTTCGTAAGCTTTCTGAGCGGTTGTCTGTACGGCTTAAAGAAAAAGGACTTTGGGGATATCGATTAACTGTCCAAATGAAAGACAGTGCTTTTCGTGTATCATCAAAGACGTACTCATTGGAAAAACCAGTCCAACAAAGTGAGGCGGTCGCTCAGGAGGCTGTGCGATTACACGAAGCTTTGTGGGATGGACGCCCGGTGCGTTTGTTAGGTGTAACCGCGTCTGAAGTAGGTCCGTTAAAACCATTCAGCTATCAATTGAATTTGTTTACGCTTGAACAGGATTTAGCTCGTTATTCAGCAGGAATCGAAGAGGGGGGATCACCATGAAGTTGACTTTTCTCGGTACGGGGGCAGGACTCCCTGCCAAACAGCGCAATGTCACAGCAACGGCTCTCCAATGGACAGAAGATCAGTCTGAAACATGGCTATTTGATTGTGGGGAAGGGACGCAACGGCAAATCCTGCACACATCGATTAGACCGGGGCGAATTACTAAAATTTTTATTTCACACCTTCATGGTGATCACATTTACGGACTGCCTGGATTATTGAGCTCGCGTTCATTTTTACATGGGGAAAATGTGCCTCTTGACATCTATGGGCCGAAAGGATTAAAAGAGTATCTTGAAGTGTCACTTAACATGAGTGGTACGAGCTTAAGTTATCCGTGGACCGTTCATGAACTGGAAGAAGGTAGGGTTTTTGAAGATAAATACAGTTATGTTGACGTGTTAAAGCTGGAGCATACCATTTTGTCCTATGGCTTTCGAGTTGTTGAGAAGGATAAGCAAGGTGCGCTACTCGTTGAGAAGTTGCAAAGTGAAGGCTTGACGCCAGGACCATTGTTTCAGCAATTTAAAGAGCGTGAGGAAGTAAAATTGGAAGACGGTCGTCTGTTGAGAAGTAAGGACTTTCTAGGCTCGCCGAAAAAAGGGCGGGTGGTTGCGGTTTTAGGAGATACGAGATTATGTGAAAATAGCATTGAGCTTGCCAAAAACGCCGACGTGTTAGTTCATGAAGCGACGTATGCTGAGGAAGATAAGGCAGATCAGGCGTGGCAATACGGTCATTCGACAGCCCATCAAGCGGTTCATGTAGCAAATAAAGCAGGCGTTAGACAGCTCATCTTAACCCATCTGTCATCACGGTATCAGGATGATCGTGAGCTCACCGAATCGTTAATTCCGCTCCAAAACAACTTTTCAGCCATCGAGATCGCGCAAGATTTTATGAGCTTTTCAATTGAACGAGGAGAGTAAACTACTGCTGAAGTTGAGCGATGACTCTGCGGGCAAGGGCTGGTCGATCGGTAATTACGCCGTCTAACGACAACGAATAGGCGTGTACAAGATCAATCGGTTGATTCAATGTGTAACCGCGTACTTTGAACCCTTGTTTCTTTACATGCTGAACGAACATCGGCTGCAGCAGGCGGCGCTTCATATGTACGCCATCCGCCTGACAAGCACCTGCTTCTAAAAGCACTCGTTTTCGTGAGCCTGATACAATGAGGGCTGTTTCTATCGAACGGTCCAAATGCTTGAGACGATGCAGGGTGGGCGCGTAAAAGGATGAAAACATTGTTTGGTCTTCAAACGCAAGATCTTTAACGAGGTTAAGCACGATTTTTTCGATATTTACGTTGCCGTGGCGAGGCCATTTTAACTCAATATTAAAAAGCATATTCTTTTGTTTTCCCCACACAAGTACATCTTGAAGCTTTGGCACAGGTGTGAGATTTCCTTTAAACCCTTTTTCAACAAGCAATGCTTGCAAGTGAGTCCACGTCAATTCTCGAACGACATGATGTAGACCAGTCGTCCGCTTTAAAGTTGCATCATGCAAAACAACGGGAATGTCATCCTTTGTCAAATGGACGTCTAGTTCAATTCCGTCCGCACCATCTGTCAAAGCAGTGATAAAAGCAGTCATCGTGTTTTCAGGACATCGTGCGCTTGCCCCTCGATGTGCATAAATGTTCATGATGAGCCATCCTTTATGATCATATACTTATGATTGTTTGTTCTACGTGAGTATAACGCAAAAAGAAACGTATTAGAACGGTTTTTGAAAAGGAGAGGGGATTATTATGCAATGGAGACCGCGATTAATTTGCATTACAGGTGCAACAGGAGGCATCGGCTCAGCCTTAGCGATGGAAGCAGCCAAAGCGTTTGACCGCATCGTCTTAATGGGACGCTCTTTGGACAAATTACAAATGTTGCGAAGCCAGCTTCCGTCATCTTGTGCCGTGTACCTCGTAACGGCTGATTTAGAAAAAAGTGATGATATCACGCAAGCTTTCGCCTCCATTTCAAAAGAAGTGGGGGAGATTGACGTACTTATTAATAATGCGGGCATAGGCCGCTTTCTGCCTTTTGAACAGTTAAAAAGAGAAGAGATTGAGCGAATGGTGAACATTAATGTGAACGCTGTTTTTACAAGTACACAAGCGGTTCTTCCAGCAATGATGCGACGAAAGCGCGGTCACATTATTACAGTCGCTTCGCAAGCAGCAAGACTGCCAACACCGAAAGCAACAGTGTATGCGGCTACGAAGTATGCGGTTCTAGGCTTTTCGGATGCGCTTCGTATGGAGGTGCAAAAAGATGGCATTCTTGTCACGACAGTCAATCCAGGGCCTGTGCAGACCCCTTTTTTTGCTAACGCAGATCCAGATGGTACATATGCTGAAAAAATGAAGCCATTGATGCTTGAACGAACAGCCTTGGCTCGGTCCATTGTCGGGATCGTCGGAAAAAGGCGTAGGGAAGTGAATAAACCGTGGTGGATGCATGTGGGGGCAAAATTATATCAAGGGGCTCCTAGCGTCGTCGAAACGCTTTTCTCAAAACAATTCCATTCCAAATAAAGACTGTCTGCGTTAAAGATCGCAGACAGCTAGCCTGTTGAGAAACGCTTAGGCTGCAATATTTGATTATACTGTGACTTTTTCGAACAGTCCCGATTGGATTAATGTGTTTTCGATGTCGGTATTGTCTTCAGGAAAAGAAATGTCTATCTCTTGATCTGGCTGCAGGGAAAGTGCTAAGACACCTAATAAGCTTTTTGCATCAACGACCCAATCCCCTTTTTTAATGAGAATGGTTTCTGCATGTTTGTTGGCTGCGTTGACGAGTGTACTTGCCGCTTCGGCAAAGACTGGTTGAGTAACTCTTACTTTCACGATAGTCCCCTCATTTCTTATGTAATAGTGGCCTCATTATTAGTATAGTGTCAATGTTAGCGGTTACACAAGCGTTTTTTATTATTTCAAAGGAGATGTTCTATGATGTTAAAGTTGGATGATGAAACAGCTCAAAGGTTAACTGAAAAAGTAACAAATGAAAATCATGTCGTTCGTCTTGTCTATGATCATGAAGGGTGTGGTTGTGCTGTCAGTGGTGTGCCCCTTCTCGTTGAGGCTGCGGCGGCAGAAGAGGGAGATGTATTGTTAAGTCATCATCCGCTTCCTTTTTACATTTGGGGACCGCACCGTATCTTTTTTGCTGAATACTTGCAGTTGAAAGCCAATCCAGGCAAAGAAACGTTTACTTTGCAATCATCGTCGGAAATCTTTTCCCCACATGTTCGCTTACAGCTTATGTAAGCACGCAAAACCTACAGTACAAAGAACTGTAGGTTTTGTTGAATTAACGTTCGCGATGGTTTTTATAACGATCTTCTTTCGTAAGCTGTTTCATAAACTTTATGTCATCGTCTGTCAGATCGACTGACGGTGTCTTGGCGATATCAGTAAGCTGCTCTAGCTTGCTTGCACCGGGAATGACACAGGCGACCGCTGGATGATGCAGCACATATTGAAGAGAAGCTGCTGTAAGCTTAGAAGGAAAATGGTTTTCAAGCTGAGAGAGTGTCGTTTGTAATTCCTGGCCGTCGTAAGATAAATAACCTTCTTGACGAATCGCGTGCTTTCGTTTGTCGTGACCGTTCGTTGCCAGCAGTCCTTTTGCCAAAGGCCCTCGCGCGATGACAGAAACACCGTTGTCGTGCAGGTAATCAAGCCATTCCTCTGGGCGACGATCAAGTAAGCTATATTGCATCATAACCGAAGCAATGTTTGCTTTTTCTACATAAGTTTGAATGACATTTGGTCGGATTGACGATATGCCGTACGCTCTAATTTTTCCTTTTTGTTGCAGCATTTCGAACGCTTCAATAATCTCATCGATCGGGTCGTCCATCGTACCGCCATGGAGCTGGTAAAGATCAATGTAGTCGGTCTGCAGACGACGTAAGCTTTCATCGACCTGCTGTAAGATGTATTCTTTAGTCGGAGCCCACGTCCATCCTTGTTCACCAGGTGTAAAGCGGTTACCCACCTTCGTAGCGATTGTGATGTCTTTGCGGTAAGGTTTTAATATCCGTCCGACTAGCTCTTCATTAAGCCCTTGATCGTATAGGTCGGCAGTATCAAAGTGTGTTATGCCTAAGTCAACGGCTTTTGCTAATAAGCTCTCGGCATGGGAGACGTCTGTACCAAGGGACATACATCCGTAACTAATTGTTGATACAGAAAGCTCGGATTGACCTAAATTTCGTTCTTTCAAAGTGATCCTCCTTCAGATGATGATACGTATATTGTAAATCACCATAGAAAGAGAGCCAACCTTTAGCGCGCGGATGTTCGTTCGGGCTTATCGTCAATCCACTCGCGAATGTAAGTATATTTATTTTGATATTGCTTTAACTTCGCGCGAATCTCCCAAGCCCGCCCTTGGAGTACGACAGCATTTTCCTTCAAAATAATATTTATTGAAACCACGCCTCCTTCTTTTCTAATCAGCTTGTACGTCGAGGCTCGTCGATATACATGTGATACACTTTATGAAGCTCATGGCCAAAAGATGAAAGGATGATTGTAAATGGTTGAAGAAACAGTACAAAAAGAGACGTTATATCGAGGCAAGGTCATTGATTTAGAATTACATGACGTCACTCTACCTGATGGAAATGACGCAAAAAGAGAGATTGTCCGGCATCCTGGAGCAGTTGGAATCATTACAATTGATAACGACGGTCGAATCATTCTCGTCAAACAATATCGAAAAGCACTCGGGAAAGTGATCTATGAAATTCCAGCCGGAAAAAAAGAGCCGGGTGAAGACAGTCTCACAACAGCAAAGCGCGAGTTAGAAGAAGAGACTGGCTATCAGGCGGAACAATGGAAGGAAGTGACGTCGTTTTATACGTCGCCGGGGTTTGCCGATGAGATCATCGAGCTCTATGAAGCTCGCGACATTCAAGAAAGCCATCAATTAAGTTTAGATGAGGATGAATTCATAGAGGTTATTGCTGTCACTCTGGAGGAGGCGAAGGCACTTTTGCATCAGCAGCTTATCCATGATGCAAAAACGGCATATGCTCTCCTTTATTTGGACATTCAAGCCCAACAATCTTAAAGGCATGTCCTGCTTTCTTTTCTCATAGAATCAAAAAGGAATGAGAAATGAAAGGAAGGATGACCATGGCATCGTCTTTTCAAAAGGAATTGACGTATCAAATTCGCCAGCATCAGTCATTATTACTCTTCACAGCCACGCTTGTATTTGTCGGTATTATTTTTGGGGCAATTGTCGTCAATAGTTTGACTGCTGTACAAAAGGAAGATTTATTTCAATACATTGGCCGCTTTTTTACCGATGTAGAAAATCATCATCTTGTCGATGCGACTATTGTGTATAAGCAAAGCTTTTGGCTTGATGTACAAACGATAGGACTCATGTGGCTGTTAGGTTTGTCTGTCATTGGTGCTCCAATTGTTATGGCTCTTGTATTTGTAAAAGGTGTTTTTATTGGCTTTACAGTCGGATTTCTCGTTTCACAAATGGGCTGGCAAGGCGTTGGCTTGGCTGCTGCAGCTGTAATGCCGCAAAATATGCTCATTGTTCCTGTTTACGTATGCTGTGCTGCCTGTGCCGTTGCTGTTTCGGTGCAAATGATAAAAAACCAGCTCTCCTCGAGACAACAAGTTCCATTTTTTCCGATGTTAAGGAAATACACGATGGCGATGGCGTTATTATGCTTAACCTTTACAGCCTCTGCGGGTATCGAAGCATGGATGAGCCCGTTCTTTATGAGAATGATTATCGGTGGGTGATTCAATAAAATTTGTGATCTCAATTACAAGTTAATAATCATTATAATTTGACAGGCTTTCTCATTCTCAATATAATAGTTTCAGAGACGTAAGAGGGAGGACGGCACTTTGGAACTAGAAAATCGTATTGATCGGATTAAAAAGCAGCTTCATCAGCAAAGCTATAAGCTTACGCCACAACGGGAAGCAACAGTGCGTGTCTTACTTGAGCATGAGGAAGATCATTTAAGCGCAGAGGATGTCTATTTACTTGTCAAAGAAAAAGCGCCAGAAATTGGTTTGGCGACAGTGTACCGCACTTTGGAGCTGCTAACTGAACTTAAAATTGTCGATAAAATTAATTTTGGAGATGGTGTTTCACGCTTCGATTTGCGCAAAGAGGGTGCAGATCACTTTCATCATCACCTCGTTTGTATTGAGTGTGGGAAGGTGGAAGAAATTGAGGAAGATTTGTTAGAGGACGTTGAAAAAGTTGTTGAAAGAGATTTTTACTTTAAAGTAAAAGACCATCGCCTCACATTTCACGGGATTTGCAAAACGTGTCAAGGGAAGTCATAGACGACGTATAAAATGTCCTCTTATGGTTATACCTGGAATTATCTAATGTTTTAAGGAGGAAAGGCGTGAATTCCAGGTGATTAAACTGTGGCGGACGTGTCGGCTGTTTCTTCTTTTCACTTTGTTTTTAACGTTGTTTTATTTTGCAATGGTCTGGGTGGAGAGCGAGTACGGCTATTATAAAAAAATCGATATGTCACCAGAAAAAACGACGATAGAAAAAGTGGAGATGGCACCAGGAAATGAGCTAGTCTATATACATCAAAATAGGGAGTAGAGCTAAGTGGATGAAGCTAAAGAGACATTTCTTGAGTTTTTGACTGTAGAAAAAGGCTTAGCGAATAACACAATTTTATCCTATGAACGTGACATTGGTTCGTATTTAAACCATTTGCTACACGTTCAGCAGGTCAATGACATCACGAAGACGACGAGAGCTCATGTTTTAGCATATCTTGAATTTTTACATGAAAAAGGTCGGGCAGAAACAACAGTGGCACGAACGATTGCTTCTTTGCGATCATTTTATCAGTTTTTATTACGAGAGCAATGGATGCAAAACGATCCGACCATCCATTTAGATACACCGAAAACAGGAAGAAAGCTACCAAAGGTTTTGTCGAGTGAAGAAGTCGAGGCACTTTTATCCTTTACAAATGCCCACTCAACGCATCTTGATCGTGATCGAGCGATGCTTGAATTGATTTATGCCACTGGCTTGCGGGTAAGTGAATTAACCGCGCTAAATGTCACAGATGTACATATGACAATGGGCTTTGTCCAATGTTTAGGAAAAGGAAATAAAGAACGAATTATTCCACTCGGTCGGATGGCAGCGGAAGCATTAAGCAATTATTTAGATCATGAACGTCCGCACGTTCTCAAAAACACGCAAGAAAATGCGTTGTTTTTAAATCATCATGGCAAACGCTTAAGCCGACAAGGCTTTTGGAAGATTTTAAAAAAACGAGCGAGAGAAGCGCATATTGAAAAAGATATTACGCCCCATACTTTGCGCCACTCATTTGCTACTCATTTGTTAGAAAATGGAGCTGATTTACGAGCGGTTCAAGAAATGCTCGGTCATGCGGATATTTCAACGACACAAATCTATACCCATGTCTCCAAGGTTCGTTTGCGAGACATATATGCCCAGCATCATCCGAGAGCTTAACGGTTCTGAGGGCGCAAAACCTAAAGTGTAGACGAGACAGTTGTTTACACTTTTTTTGCTGCGCACAATTTCTTTATTGTCATAGAAGCGCTATTGTCGCTGTCGTAGCACGTGAATCATTGATGATAAACGAGGGCTCATCGTCAGCATGTTTGTCCATCAGTTGCCCTCTTCTTTTAAGAGGGGGTTTTTGAATAGCGTATCGAACCGTTCAAAACTATGCATCATAGACGTGGACGACTTATAATGGAATTAACGACGAAAGAAAGCGGGTGACTCAACATGAATCGACCGTTTCAGAGAATGGTGATGATTGTTTTAGATTCGGTAGGGATTGGTGCGGCTCATGATGCGCAATCGTTTGGCGACCAAGGAGCGCATACACTCGGCCATATTGCTTCATCTCAAGGAGGTCTATATTTACCTCATCTTGCTTCGATGGGTCTTGGTCATTTGGCGCCAATTGACGGTGTACCACGCGTAGAATATCCGACGGCGCATTACACGGTGATGAAGCCTGCGGCGAATGGCAAGGATACGATGACAGGGCATTGGGAATTCATGGGGGTTCAAGTGTCGTCCCCATTTCAAACGTACCCTGAGGGATTTCCGACTGAGTTAATTCGCCGGATTGAAGCGTATTCGGGTCGGCGCGTGATTGGAAATACACCGGCATCAGGGACAGAGATTATTCAGCGTTATGGGCACGAGCAGCTCCAAAGCGGGGCCTTAATCGTTTATACGTCTGCTGATTCAGTTTTACAAATAGCAGCCCACGAAGAAGTGATCCCTATTGATGAGCTGTATGATATTTGTCGCGAGATTCGCACGTGGACAACGGAGCCACCATATTTAGTCGGTAGGATTATTGCCCGTCCATATATAGGCGAGGAAGGTCATTTTGTCAGAACGAGCCGACGACGAGATTTTGCCTTAAAGCCATTTGGTGTGACGTCAATGAACTTGTTGCAAGATGCCGGTTTACACGTGACAGCGATCGGTAAAATTACCGATATTTACGATGGAGAAGGGATTACAACATCGGTGAAAACGTCCTCTAATGATGATGGAGTAGATCAGACGATCCGTGTCTTGCAAAGTTCATCTGAACGGGGCTTTATTTTCTGTAATCTCGTTGACTTTGATGCTTTGTACGGTCATCGGCGTGATCCAAAAGGGTATAAAGAGGCATTGGAAGCCTTTGACCGCCGACTTCCTGAAATCGTCCAATGCTTATCCGAGCACGACTGTTTGCTCATTACGGCTGACCACGGAAATGATCCGACGTTTCGTGGCACCGATCACACAAGGGAAAATGTTCCGCTTCTTGTTTATTCACCGCGTATAAACACGGGAAGACATATTCGTGAGCGTGAGACTTTTAGTGATATAGGCGCGACCATATGTGACAATTTCAAAGTATCTTTCTCGCATCCTGGGACAAGCTTTCTCAGTGGACTTGAGCGTGAGCCGTTTGAACAATAAATTTTTTGGATAGATAAAAGAGGAGGCATTGTCATGGACAATGAGTGGGAGCTTGCGGCCGAAGCAGCATCATGGATTCAAAAACAAACAGAAGCGAAGGTCACCGTCGGAGCCGTGCTCGGTTCCGGGCTGGGTCGATTTGCGGAGGAGTTAAGTGACGAAGTGAGCTTTTCGTTTGCGGATATTCCGGGCTTTTTACCTTCGACCGTCGCGGGGCATGCCGGACGTTTAATCATCGGTTACTATGATGGCGTTCCGATGTGTGTGATGCAAGGAAGGTATCATTATTACGAGGGGCACGCGATGAAAGAGATGACCTTTCCAATTCGTGTCATGTGGATGCTTGGATGCCGTCATTTAATTGTAACGAATGCTTGTGGGGGAATGAACGGAGCATTTTCGCCAGGACACTTTATGCTGATCACAGACCATATCAATCAGATGGGGGATCATCCGTTAAGAGGGGCGAATGATGAGCGCTTCGGCCCGCGTTTTCCGGATCTATCCTCAGCTTATGACTCACAATGGCAGGATTGGGCGCGAGAAGCCGCCAGAGAAAAGGACATTCCCTTGCATGAAGGGGTGTATGCGGCAATTTCTGGTCCGTCATATTTAACCCATGCGGAGCTAAAGATGCTTGCCATGCTTGGCGGTGACGCTGTCGGTATGTCGACGGTGCCTGAGGTGATCGTTGCTCGCCATATGGGCATGCGAGTTTTAGGGTTATCATGTGTAACGGACATGGCGCTTGGCGATGCAGAGGAAGCGCTCACGCATGAAGAAGTGATTGCTGTCGCAGCAGAAGCAGAAGGGAATTTTGTTAACTTATTAAAAGGGATTCTCCAGCGCGGAAAGGAGTCAAAATGATGATTCGCATGATCGATTTGATTGAAAAGAAACGAGACGGGAAGGCATTAACAGCGGACGAAATGAAAGCGCTCGTCAAAGGGTATACAGCGGGTGAAATCCCTGATTATCAAATGAGTGCTTTTCTCATGACCATCTATTACAAAGGAATGACCGCTCAGGAAGTATCTGTGTTAACGGAGGAAATGGCATACTCTGGAGATACGCTCGATTTTTCCGAGGTCGGTACCCGACGGTAGACAAGCATTCTACTGGTGGCGTTGGAGATAAAACGACGCTTATTGTCGCGCCCATTGTCGCAAGCTGTGGTGTTGTCGTGCCGAAAATGTCTGGTCGTGGTCTTGGCCATACGGGCGGTACGGTAGACAAACTTGAGGCGATACCCGGGTTTCAAACGGCCGCTTCTCACGATGAATTTCAACACTTGCTAAAAACACATCAGATGGCGCTCGTCGGTCAAACACAGGACCTCGCACCTGCGGATAAACAAATTTACGCACTGCGTGATGTGACAGCAACAGTTGAGTCCATCCCTTTAATCGCAAGCTCGGTCATGAGTAAAAAGATTGCTGCTGGGGCAAAAGGAATTGTACTGGACGTAAAAGTGGGGTCAGGTGCTTTTATGAAGACGGTTGACGAAGCAACAGCACTTGCTGAGACGATGGTGACGATCGGTACGCGCCTTGGTCGTAAAACTATTGCACTGTTAACGAATATGGATCAACCACTTGGTCGCACTGTCGGTAATCTCCTTGAAGTCGAAGAAGCGATTGAGACGTTGCGTGGTGGAGGTCCCGAAGATTTAACCGAGCTGTCTGTACTTTTGAGCACTCATATGCTGATGTCTGTTGATGACTCATTATCATTTGACCAGGCGAAAGAAAAAGTTGACCACGCGGTACAAAGCGGCGACGCGTTGGAGCGGTTTATCCAATATGCAGTCGACCGTGGTGCAAGCGCTGACGCATTCGATGACTTTGCGCCGTTATATGAAGGTGTTGAACGTATCTCTATTTACCCAACAGAAAGTGGCTATCTCCACCGTTTTGATGCACAGCTTGTTGGAAAAGCGGCAATGCGTCTAGGGGCAGGGCGTGCGCACAAAGATAGTATCATTGATCCTGCTGTAGGGATTCGCTTATTTAAAAAAGTTGGCGATCCGCTTCATACCGACGAACCGTGGGCGGAAATGTACGTCAAGGAAACCAGTGATGTTAGAACGGCGCGGGACGAGCTACAGCAAAGCATAACGATTAATCAAACGCCTCCCGATCAACCGACCCTTCTTTTTAAAACGATACAGTAAGCTGAAAGTGCTAAACCCTTTTAATGGCCATGCTAACGATGGCGAATAAAAGGGTTTTTTTAGTTAAGTAAAAGTCAGGCTGTTTGCTCGTCAAAGCGTATAAGTGACCTTCAATTTGGAAATAATGGAGACAGGAAGAATGGAGGTCATATAAGGATGAGAAATCGTTTAAAACAGATGGGTGTAATGGTATGTCTTGCAGTAATGGTTGGTAGTTTAGTTCCTATGCAGGCGTCTGCAGAAGAGATGGAGCTAACACCGAAAGCAACTTCAGCACTATTAATGGAACAATCGTCTGGACAGATATTATATGAAAAAAGCAGTGAAGAAAAGCTGCCCCCAGCCTCAATGACTAAAATTATGACGATGCTTCTAATCATGGAAGCGATTGATAAGGGTCAGGTCGCATTGGATGAAGATGTCACAGCAAGTGAGTACGCTGCGTCGATGGGTGGCTCGCAAATCTTTTTAGAAGCTGGTGAAACGATGACGGTCGAGGAGCTGCTCAAAGGCGTGGCGATCGCCTCAGGTAACGATGCATCCGTTGCACTTGCCGAGCACCTCGCTGGTTCAGAGGAAGCTTTTGTTGCGAAAATGAATGAACGGGTAAAAGAGCTAGGTCTGGAGAACACACATTTTAAAAATACGACTGGTCTGCCAGCAGAAGGTCACTACTCAACAGCACGAGATATGGCTGAAATGGCAAAAGCCCTGCTAGAATACGAACAAATAACGGATTTTACTAGCTTGTATGAAGATCATTTACGTCAAGACACAGAAGATCCGTTTTGGCTTGTGAATACGAATCGCTTAGTGAAATTTTACGAAGGAGCAGATGGGTTAAAAACAGGCTATACGTCAGAAGCAAAATATTGCCTGACCGCAACAGCGAAGCGAAATGATATGAGGGTTATTGCTGTCGTCATGGGAGCGCCGACATCAAAAGAACGCAATGCGCAAGTTGTAAAAATGTTTGATTATGCCTTTAACCGGTTTGAAACACATGAGATGTATGCGGAAAATGAAAAGGTCGGCACAGTTCGCATTGAAAAAGGAGCAAGACAAACCGTTGACGCGGTAACTGATGATCGTGTCATCGTTATGCTTCCAAAAGGCGCAGATGCCGCGGAATTAAAACGATTTGTAACGTTAAAAAGCACAGTAGATGCGCCGCTGACAAAAGGACAGGATATCGGTGAAGTGACAATTAAGCAAGGGGATCGTGTGCTCGCAAAGGCACCATTGATCATTCAAGAAGATGTACCAAAAGCCTCGTGGTGGACGTTGTTTAAACGATCGATTGAACGTATCGCTCGCCCGTAGTCATCGCAGTGTCATAAAAGAGCGAAGTTCCGCGATTTTTCACATCCTTTGTCAACAACAAGGACTTTCACCTGCCCATGACGAAAAAAGCTCATAACTCAACGATGAAGGGAGCGTTTTTAGTCAATGGGCTTAGTGGTGGATACGGAAGTGAAAAATAATGTACTATGTGTGCGCCTAGTAGGGGAGCTCGATCATCATGCGGCAGATGAGCTGCGAGAAACTTTAGTCAATCGTATTGCCAAACATGATACGAAACATATTGTTTTTAATTTAGAAGGACTTTCGTTTATGGATAGTTCAGGGCTTGGCGTCATCTTAGGACGCTATAAACAAGTGCAGAGCATAGGGGGCAGGGTGTATGTTTGTGCAATATCCGCTCCTGTGCGACGCCTTTTTGACATGTCAGGGATGTTTAAAATTTTGACGCTTGCCGATGATGAAGATCGATGCTTAGAAGCTTTGGGGGTGGCGTAAATGAGAAACGAAATGCATATTACCTTTTCAGCCCGAAGTGAAAACGAATCATTTGCCCGCGTGGCAGTCGCTTCTTTTATTGCCCACGTTAATCCGACTTTGGATGAAATGACTGAGATTAAAACTGTCGTTTCAGAAGCCGTCACGAATGCAATCATTCATGGTTACGATCATGATGACCAAAAGATGATTCAATTGTCAGCCGTTTTGGAAGACGGCAAGGTAGACATCGTCATCCGCGACGAAGGGCATGGTATTGAAAATATTCATGAAGCGATGCAGCCGTTGTATTCTTCAAAACCGGAGCTTGAGCGCTCGGGCATGGGCTTTACGATTATGGAAAACTTTATGGACGAAGTCAGCGTCGATTCTGGTCCGGGTCAAGGAACAGTAGTCCGTCTGACAAAATATTTTGCCGCCAAAAAAGCGCTCAGCCAGTAAGGAGATATTAGCCTATGGACGTGGATCTCAAAAAACAGGCAGGCTTTCTCAAAGATGAAGAAGTGAAAGCACTTATTGAGGCCAGTCAAACGGGCGATCAAGCAGCGAGAGATCGAATTGTGCAAAAAAATGTTCGCCTCGTATGGTCTGTTGTGCAACGGTTTTTAAATCGAGGATACGATCAAGACGATTTATTCCAAATTGGCTGCATCGGTCTATTAAAATCCGTTGATAAATTCGATTTAAGCTATGACGTAAAATTTTCAACATACGCTGTCCCGATGATTATTGGGGAAATTCAGCGCTTTATACGCGATGATGGGACAGTAAAGGTCAGTCGCTCACTAAAGGAAACAGGAAATAAAATCCGTCGTGTGCGGGACGAAATGACAAAGGAGCTTGGGCGGTCGCCGACCATCACTGAAATAGCTGAGAAATTGGAGCTGTCAACTGAGGATGTCGTTATGGCTCAAGAAGCAAGCCGGAATCCATCGTCTATTCATGAAACGGTTTACGAAAATGATGGTGACCCAATCACTTTATTAGATCAGATCGCTGACGATACTCAGCATAAATGGTTTGATCAAATATCTTTAGAAGAAACCATCCGCGGTCTGGATGAACGAGAACGTCTCATTATTTACTTGCGGTATTATAAAGATCAAACGCAATCTGAGGTTGCCAATCGGCTGGGCATTTCGCAAGTTCAAGTGTCGCGGCTGGAAAAGAAAATTTTAGAACATATGAAAGAACAGATGGGATCGTAAGCTCAGCCTTTTGGCAAACGCTTTCATCCGCCGCCTCGCTCGTCCTCTCAGAAACAATTGGTTCTAATTGAATTATCGCTCGCCTTCATGACTGGTTGAAAAATAGAAGAATGACGCTATGAACAAAAGATTGTGGGCAAAGTCACGAATTTACTTTGTCTACACTGTGGCAGATGGGATGACAACTTCCCACTGCCTTTTTTGCGTTGAAGAAAAGACAGTCTCTTTAAACAAGTTCTTTAGAACATGAATGAGAGACGTGGACGTGTCTCATACTAAGACTGAGGGACAAGGAGGTGGCTTTTCGTGAACGGATCTCAGGAGATTTACATTCGCATGCGTCAGCGTACGATCGTACAACCAGGGGCAAAGGTGTACCTGACTGACATTGCCCAATGCATTGCCGCTGAAGAACGTTATGAAAAATTGCAACATCAAGTTGTTCACCACGTCACAGCGGCGGACAAAAATCTCATTGTCATTGACGCCATGCAAGTCATACGTATGATTCGGAAGATTTACCCTGATGCAGCGATCCAGACGATTGGACCTTCACAAACCATTATTGTCGTTCACTACAAAAAGAGAAAAATGTCACCGTTACTATTCATTTTTGTATGGTTATTGCTGTTTGTAGGTGCAGGCCTAGCAATTATGAACTTTCATGAGGATGTCAGCATGCGAGCTGTGCATGAAAAATTTTTATTTGATTACTGGAGAAAATAATGAAGAGCCTTTGCTTTTACAAATCCCATACTCGATCGGACTTGGACTCGGTATGATCTTATTTTTTAATCACATATTTAAAAAGCGCATTAATGAAGAGCCAAGTCCGCTCGAAGTTGAAATGTTTAAATACCAGCAGGATCTCGATTCGTATACCGCCATTCATGAAAATAAAGAAAGTGAAAAAAAAGATGTGGATTAACCTATTCATTGCTTTTGCTGGTCTTGCTGGTGGTGTGGCCGTCGGAACTGGTTTTGTCGCTTTTTTAAGTGTGCTTGGCATTTTGCCTCGATTAATGCAGCTGACGAAAACAGAAGGACAAATGAAGGCTTATGAATGGGCGATTGTTTCTGGAACATTGTTTAGCACTTGGGCAAGCTTTCGGCCATTTCCAATGGGCGGGCCTGACTGGATCAACCTCCCTGTGGGGCTGCTTGCTGGCATTTTTATCGGCATGCTTGCTGCGGCATTAACGGAAGTACTTAATGTCTTTCCGCTGTTAGCGAAACGAATCGGCTTAGATGGGCAAATCATCTGGCTGCTGATGGCTTTAGTGTTTGGCAAGATCGCCGGGTCGTTATTTCACTGGCTGATATTTATACATTAAGTGAGGAGGGACACCCCATGAAGCCTACGTTTACAATTTTTGTGACAGATGGCGATGAATATGCTGAGAAAAATGTGCACTATGCAGCACGTAAATATGGGGCAGCTTGCATCTCAGTGTCAAGTGGTAACCCGACGATGATGACGGGAAAAGAACTCCTTCAAGTAATGGCGCAAACAGAAGAACGTTTGCAGTTCATTATGTTTGATGATTGTGGGCTAGCAGGCGAAGGGCCCGGGGAGCAGGCGATGTTAGAGATCGCTGCTCATCAAGATGTGCGTGTCCTCGGTGTGATCGCGGTCGCTTCAAAAACAAGAAGGGGCGATGGGGAATGGGCAAGCGTTGATGTGTCTGTCGATCGCTATGGCAAGTTGACACATCATGCTATAGATAAAAGTGGTTTGCCGGATATTGAAGTCGGGCGCGTCTATGGAGATACTGTCGATTGCCTTGAGAAGCTACGCCCAGCAACGATTGTCGGCATTGGAGATATTGGGAAAATGGACGGTCGAGATACAGTCGAACGAGGAGCGCCGATTACGTGCCAGGCGATTGAACTTATTTTAGAAAGGAGTGGGTTTCAGGATGACAGATGAAGAACAAAAACAAACACCACTCAGCAGTCGCGTCAAAGACATCGAGCAATACTTTACGAAGCATCTTGGAATGAATGTTTCCTTTGATATAGGTGTAAGAAAGCTCAGGGTGATGGATACCCATATTCACATATATTATGTCACGGGTTTATGCGATTCCCAAATCGTTTCAGAGATCATTGAAGAATTACTTCACTTGAACGAAAATGAAAAGCATGGTGCTAGTGAAGTAAAGGCAGCCATTCACAACCGTTTAGTTCATCAACAAGTTACCCCGGTAAAAACTTATGATGAAGCAGCGGATGAAGTGCTGTCAGGGCTTATTTTTGTAGCAATTGATGGTAGAACGGAAGGGTTTGCCATTGATGTACGTAATTATCCGGGGAGAAGCCCAGAAGAACCAGACACAGAAAAAGTCGTCCGTGGGTCTCGAGACGGTTTTACAGAAAACATCATCGAAAACACGGCAATGACAAGGCGAAGAATTCGTGATGAGCGGCTTCGTTTCCAAATGATGCAAATCGGAGAGCGTTCAAAAACAGATGTTTGTATTGCTTACTTAGAAGACGTTGCTGATGAAGAGAGAATACGTATTATCCGTAATAAGTTAGACACGATTGACATTGACGGGCTGCCAATGTCAGATAAGACAGTGGAAGAATTTCTCGTCAATCAAGGCTATAACCCATTCCCGCTAGTACGGTATACGGAACGACCAGATGTTGCTTCATCCCACTTGCTTGAAGGGCACGTGCTGGTTTTCGTCGACACGTCGCCAAGTGTCATTATTACGCCGACGACTTTTTTTCACCATGTCCAACACGCCGAAGAATTTCGCCAAGTGCCGACGATGGGAGCCTTTTATCGGTGGATTCGTTTCTTTGGGATGATCGCATCGTTATTACTAACCCCACTTTGGTTTTTATTTGTGCTTGATCCGAGCTTGCTCGCGGAAGAGCTTGGTTTTATCGGGCCAAGTGAGGCGACCAATATCCCGATTGTTGCTCAGCTGCTATTGGCCGATTTCGGTATTGATTTAATGCGAATGGCCGCGATCCATACACCTGCCCCACTTTCAACAGCGATGGGCTTAATTGCCGCAGTGCTCATTGGGCAAATTGCGATTGAGGTTGGGCTATTTACGAATGAAGTCATTTTATATGTCGCTGTCGCCGCCATCGGCTCTTTTGCAACGCCAAGCTATGAATTAGGTGTTGCCAATAAAATTGCGCGGCTCATTTTTATCATTAGTGTATTCTTTTTCCAAGTACCAGGGCTTGTCATTGCATTAACGGTCTTTGTTTTATTTCTTGCTTCCATTCGCAGCTTGGAAACGCCTTATTTATGGCCGCTTCTCCCATTTAACCCGAAAGCTTTATGGCATGTGCTGATGAGAGTAACTGTGCCGCTGTCAAATACGAGACCGAGTATTGTGAAGCCACGCAATCGAAAAAGCCAGCCAGTGAAGTAAGAGCGTTTGCATCTCTTTACTTAACTGTGGTAAAGTTTTAACAAGTTTGTACTACTTTGAAAGTATAAGGGACGATGACGATGGAGCAATTTCAACATACGAATGAACGTGGACATTTATTGATTGGTGGCATGGATGCCATCGATTTGGCTGAAGAGTACCAAACGCCTTTGATCGCTTATGACGTTAATGAAATTCGTGCACAAGCCGCGCGCATGCATAAAGCTTTCCAAAAGCGAGACCTGTCCTATCAAATCGCCTATGCAAGCAAAGCTTTTTCATGCGTAGCGATGGTACAGCTCGCCATGGAAGAAAAGTTAAGCTTGGACGTCGTGTCAGCAGGAGAACTCTACACGGCGTTAAAAGCTGGCTATCCTGCGGAAAACATTCATTTTCACGGGAATAATAAAAGTCACGAAGAGTTGACGATGGCGGTTGATGCGGGCATTGGCTGTGTCGTCGTAGACAATTTTTACGAGCTCACGCTTCTTGACGGCATCTGTGAAGAAAAAAAGCGAGCAGTGTCTGTTCTTCTCCGTGTTACGCCTGGAATTGAAGCACACACGCATGAGTATATTTTGACCGGGCAAGAAGATTCAAAGTTTGGCTTCGATATTATGAGTGGTCAAGCCGACAAAGCCTTGGAATTTACGCTACATTCAGAGCACTTAAACTGGCTTGGGGTTCACTCGCATATCGGCTCACAAATTTTTGAGCCCGATGGCTTTTTCCTCGCAACGGACAAAGTCGTCGGACTTTTAAGTCGCTGGAAGGACATCTACGGTAAGAATCCAGCGGTGTTAAACATTGGCGGTGGTTTTGGAATACGTTACACGAATGAAGATACACCACTTGAGGTCGATCAGCTGCTTGGCAATGTGCTGGATCATTTACTCGACCGTGTCAACGCTGCGCAAATGGAAATACCGGAAATATGGATTGAGCCCGGGCGTGCGCTTGTCGGTGAAGCTGCTACGACCCTTTATACGATTGGTAGTCGTAAAGATATCCCTGGCGTCCGCTCGTATGTTTCCGTTGATGGAGGAATGAGTGACAATTTACGACCGGCGCTTTATCAAGCGAAATACGAAGCCTGTTTGGCAAAACGCCCGACAGCACCTGCTGAAGAGGTCGTATCGATTGCTGGAAAATGTTGTGAAACTGGTGATATGCTCATTTGGGACGCATCATTGCCTAAAAGTGAAGCTGGGGATGTTTTAGCTGTGCCTAGTACAGGCGCATATGGATACGCTATGGCGAATCATTATAACCGTATCCCGCGACCTGCCGTAGTGTTTGTGGAAGGGGAAGAAGCGAAAGTCGTCATTCGCAGAGAAACGCTAGATGACCTTATCCGGCTTGACGAGCCTTGGACATCTGAGCAAAAGCACTCTGCAATATCTAATAAAAAGGAGATTAAAAGCATATGAAACAGGCAGTTATTACAATGGAGAATGGTCAAAAAATAAAAATTAAACTCTTTCCAGAGGAAGCACCCATCACAGTAGAAAACTTTGAAACTTTGATTAAAAAAGGTTTTTATGATGGTTTGACTTTTCATCGTGTCATTCCCGGCTTCGTTTCTCAAGGTGGTTGCCCGATCGGCAATGGAACTGGGAATGCGGGACATACGATCAAATGTGAGGCAGA
The DNA here is from genome assembly GCF_011058155.1 of Litoribacterium kuwaitense. Classification (NCBI taxonomy): domain Bacteria; kingdom Bacillati; phylum Bacillota; class Bacilli; order Caryophanales; family Bacillaceae; genus Litoribacterium; species Litoribacterium kuwaitense. The sequence goes on from NZ_JAALFC010000001.1 coordinate 227,878, forward strand.
GCAAAACGTGCACAAACATGTCGCTGGGACATTGTCGATGGCGCATGCGGGCAAAGATACAGGAAGCTGTCAGTTCTTTATCGTGCATGAACCACAGCCTCACCTAGACGGTGTCCATACTGTGTTTGGTCAGGTGACCGAAGGATTAGACGTTGCGGTGGCGATGAAAATGGTGATCGCATGACTTCTGTGACGCTTGAAGAGCATGCGTAAAAAAACATTCGTTTGTTTGTCATCCTTCTGGTAGCTTCGCTGCTGTGGGGGTTCGTTGCTGCGCTGTATATTATTACAAAATAAATAAAATACATTGCTCTAGCATCATGTAACAAATTAGCGTATACTGTATGCATCCAACAGAATAATACCTTCGGGGCAGGGTGAAAATCCCGACCGGCGGTGATGGATCTTTAAATTAAGATCCTCAGTCCGTGACCCGTTTTGCACATGCAAAGCGGTGGACCTGGTGAAAATCCGGGACCGACAGTGAAAGTCTGGATGGGAGAAGGTAGGTCGTTCAGTACACCTCATTTTTTGAAAAATGAAGTTGTGCTGGGCTTCTTTAGTGACGCAAAGCATGCGGCGGCGTTTTTCTGACCGTATGATTATTATTTGTGCCTTTTTCACCCCGAACATATCGTTCGGGGTTTTATTTTTGTTTTTTGTGCTTTAGAACAGGGGGGAAAGATCGATGACGGATGAGCATTATATGAATATGGCGTTACAGCTGGCTCGTCAAGCACGTGGGCAAGTATCGCCCAATCCGCTTGTGGGCGCGGTTTTAGTCAAAGAAGGCAAAATCATTGGAACTGGCGCTCACTTACGAGCCGGGGGCGCGCACGCAGAGGTTCATGCACTAAGAGCTGCTGGAGATGCTTGCGGCGCGACGATGTATGTCACACTCGAGCCATGTAGTCACTTTGGTCGCACACCTCCGTGTAGTGACGCCTTAATTCAACATCAAGTCAAACGTGTCGTCATCGCCTGTACAGATCCTAACCCTGAGGTTGCTGGGCGTGGCATCGAAAAGCTAAATGAGGCCGGTATTGATGTGACGCTAGGTGTGTTGGAGGACGAAGCGCGCGAGCTTAATCGCATATTTTTTCATCATATACGCTATCAACGTCCATTTATTACGTTGAAATTTGCGGCCAGCCTTGACGGAAAAATAGCGACAAGCGAAGGAGAGAGCCAGTGGATTACGTCTTCTCATGCACGTTATGACGGTTGGAAAGAGCGTCACGATCATGATGGTATCGTCGTTGGTATAGGCACCATTCTCGCAGACGACCCATCGCTGACTGCTCGCATCCCTGGAGGACGACATCCAGAGCGTATTATCCTTGACACGCATTTGCAGCTCCCTTTAGACGCCAAAGTCGTCATCGATCAAATGGCCCCGACGTGGGTTATTACATCTGAAGAAGCCCCTATAGCACGAGAAAAAGCGCTTAAAAACAGAGGTGTGCGCGTCATTCGCAGTCACCCAAGAAAATTACACGACTGGCTCCATATCCTTTGGCAGCATCACATTTGCTCAGTGTACGTCGAAGGTGGATCAGAAGTGCTCGCTAGCTTTTTGCAAGAAAAACAATTTCAACGTGTCGTCGCCTACTTTGCGCCTACGTTAATTGGAGGCGCGAACGCTCCTTCTGCTTTTGGAGGAAGGGGCATTCCATCCCTATCTGAAACCCCCGCCCTATCGGTTCATTCTGTGGATACCTTAGGATCAGATATCAAAGTGGTTTTATACAGAGGAGGCGTGTAAGCGTTGTTTACAGGAATTGTTGAAGAAATCGGAATCGTAAAAGAGCTGTTCGCAGACAAAGATGAGTATGGGCTTATTCTTCAGGTGCGCAAGATTTGTAATGATATTCAGCTTGGCGACAGTGTCGCCGTCAATGGCGTCTGTTTGACTGTACGGGCAATACACGAAAAAACAGTTACGCTCGATGTAATGCCAGAAACACTACGAGCAACGACGTTAGACTCTTTTAAGGAAGGTACGCTCGTTAATGTCGAACGATCTTTACGGGCTGATGGTCGATTTGGCGGTCATTTTGTCAGTGGTCATGTCGATGGGACAGGCCGTGTGCTTGCTGTTGAGAAAGATCAAAATGCTCTTAATCTGCATATTGAGCTTACGCAAGACCTTTCGCGTTATGTGGTTATGAAGGGATCAGTGGCCGTCGACGGCACAAGTCTTACAGTTTTCGGGATTCAGAATCAAATTTTGCATATTTCGTTAATCCCACACACGTCGGAGCAGACGATTCTCGGTCGGAAGCAGCCTGATGATTTCGTCAATATAGAAGTTGATTTACTTATGAAGTACGTCGAACAACTTCATCATTCTGATCAAAGCACCAGAGTTCATGCATAAAAGGGGGTAAGGCAATGTTTTCAACGATCGAAGAAGCAGTGACGGATTTAAAACGCGGAAAATGGTGATCGTCTGCGACGACGAAGATCGCGAAAATGAGGGTGACCTCGTCGCGTTAGCGGATGCGGTAACGTCTGAAAGCATTAATTTTATGGCCCAGGAAGGACGAGGGTTGATTTGTCTACCGATGGATGAAGCGATGGCATGCCAATTACAATTATCGCCAATGACGTCGCGCAATACCGATGCGCACGGAACAGCATTTACGATTAGTGTTGACCACGTGTCGGCAACAACTGGAATCTCGGCTGCTGAACGGGCACGTACGATTCGAGAGCTCGTCAAAGAAAATGTTCATCCAGCAGAGTTTCGAACGCCGGGTCATATGTTTCCCTTAGTTGCAAAAAAAGGTGGTGTGTTTAGACGTGCTGGTCATACAGAAGCTGCCGTTGATCTTGCTAAACTTGCTGGCTCACGACCAGCTGCAGTCATTTGTGAGATTTTAAATCCAGATGGGACAATGGCACGACGCGACAGTCTGCAAGTGTTCGCTTCCAAGTATCAATTAAAGATGATTACGATCAAAGCGTTGAAGCAGTATCGGCGAGAAGTTGAACGCACTGTCTATCGTGAAGGAGAAACATCGCTACCGACGACAGCTGGACTTTTCCGTGCGGTCGGATTTAGAAGCACAGTGAATCAGAAGGAGCATTTGGCGCTTGTAAAAGGAGATGTCACACAAGCTGAAAGTACGCTCGTGCGCGTGCATTCAGAATGTCTTACGGGAGACGTTTTTGGCTCTCACCGTTGTGATTGTGGTCCCCAGCTTCACGCCAGCCTCCGCGCTATTGAGCGAGAAGGTGACGGAATTTTACTTTACCTGCGCCAAGAAGGACGAGGCATTGGGTTACTCAATAAATTGAAAGCTTACGCACTCCAAGAGGATGGCTTAGATACTGTAGAAGCTAATGAAAGACTTGGATTTACAGCAGATGGGCGCAGTTATCAAGAAGCGGCACATATGCTTCTCGATCTTGGCATTCAACGCATTCGATTGTTAACGAATAACCCGCTGAAACTAAGCGGATTGACAAACTACGGCATCGACATCCAAGAGCGTATCCCTTTGGAAATACCTGCTCGTACAGAAAATAAAGCTTATTTACGGACGAAAAACCAAAAGTTGGGACACATGTTTCAGCTTAAAAATTGATTCACAAGACAAAGTGAGGTAAGATAATTTCGTCACCTGTCTTGTCAACGCACAGGAGGATGGCTATGACTCGCACATTGGAAGGTCATTTACAAGGTCAAGGTAAAAAAATGACCATCATTGTATCTCGTTTTAATTCACTCATTACGGAATCGTTGTTAGAAGGTGCGAAGGATGGTTTGAAAAGGCACGGTGTAGTAGACAATGATATCACGCTCGTTCGTGTTCCTGGTGCTTTTGAATTACCGGTTGTAGCTAAACAGCTCGCTGAAGCTGGACAGTATGACGCCATCATTGCTTTAGGGTGTGTCATTCGTGGCGCAACACCGCATTTTGAATACGTGTGCAATGAAGCCGCAAAAGGGCTATCTCATGTCGCTTTAAATACGGGAGTTCCTGTTATTTTTGGCGTACTTACAACAGATACGATCGAACAAGCGATGGAACGAGCGGGAATAAAAGCCGGAAATAAAGGCTATGATGCTGCTGTGAGCGCAGTAGAGATGGCTAATCTCACCGACCTCCTGTAGAGGAGGTAAGAGAACTTCAAGGCAGTGTTATGCTGCCGGTACTGGAGGATATTTTCATGTTAGTAAAGTATAAAAAGAATTATGAAAAAATAGCGATGGGACTTTTGTCGTTCATGCCCGGAGAAAAAGATTTAAAAAAATTGATGTCAACGATTCGCGAATACGAAGACAACGATTTATGGCAACTGTTTCTCTGGAAGGAAGGCGAAGACATGGTTGGCATTATCGGGGTGCGACTGAATCCTGATCGAGGAGAGGCGGAATTACAGCATATTTCTGTAAACCCTTCCTTCCGTAACCAAGGATTAGGCCAACGACTCGTGCGTGAGTTAAAATCGCTTTTCTCCAACCGGTATACATTACTGCCGAATGAAGAAACGACCGAATTTTTTTCAAGATGTATTGAATCTGAATCTTAAGATCAATAAGCTATGTAAAACAAAGAAGCCTGGGGTGACAAAACCTCAGGCTTTTTAATGGTCTATGCAAATGAAATCGTAAAGCAGGTGACCGATAAAGCGTTATTTCGCGGATTATTCGCTTCATCGATCTTCGTTCATAAGTGCAAAGGCAGCTTATTACTGCTGTTTTTGTGAAAAAAACGCCAAATCTGCTTCACTTTGTTTATGTTTTACGGGCAATCTTCCTTAAGGCGTTCGTCGCATATGTTTATGAACGATGGCCTCGTTGTGTAAATTGCTCGGCTCACCATAAAAAAGGTTTCGCTGACGACAGAGCGACTTACAGAGAGTTTCAACCTTTTTTTCTGAAAACGGCAGACAAACACTCACGTAATCCGCCTGCATCGCTGCCTTTTCTTCAAGCACGTGCAGCAACGATAATAGCTTTTTACGGTCTATCCCAAGTCTTTGCAATGGTTCAGCTTCGTACTGAAGTTTATCGATCGCTTTTTTAAATAGCTTCTGTGCTCCAAAAAAATTTTTACGACGGTGGTGATATTGCGCAACCGCCAATTGAATAAGCCCGACCCAGACAGCGGATCGATGCGGATCTTCTTTCCAATGATCTTCAAGTATTTCATGACACTCAAAATAATCACGAGTGCCATGAAAATGGATTAAATATTCAATATACGCCTCTGGTAAATCATTCATAAGTGGCTCCCCATTTCAATGAAGCTTCTCACCTTCATTTCAACAGAAAGGCATAAAGAATGCAACAGGTTTACTTATATGTACCCCCTAGAAACAGGGGGAGAAGTGTCAGCTTACAGCCAAGCTGCACCTACAATGACCAATAGAATGAAAAGCACTACGATCAACGCAAAGCCTTTACCATATCCATATCCGTATCCGCTCATGTTCATGTTCCTCCTTTTTAACTTTAAGCTTAGAGCTTACAATACACCATATGTATTCAATCGTTGAGGTGTTTGGGCGATTGTACGCATTATCGCTTCGTTTTTTGTTTTGCTCTCTTTAGGCTGTGCATACGCTGAATTAAAGGGAGGGAAAAGACATGTCACTTGAACGGGTGAAGGAATATGTACTCGAGCATGATATAAATGCAGAGGCTGTTCTCGTCGGGGGGAGCTATGTCACGGGGGGAGCGGTTGCAGGCTCTGATATGGATGTAGTTATCATTGATGATACGATCGAACATTATTGTCGGGAAAGTGTCAATTATGAAGGGATACCGCTCGAAATATTTAAATATAACCAGTCGAGTCTCGATATGATCATGACGACTGAGTCGTTTACGGGCATTCCATTTATGACACGGTTGACCGCTGAGAGCGTGATTCTGCTGCAATGCAAACAAACGGGCAGTGCGATCATTCAAAAGGCAAAGAAGTTACTTACAGAGGGGCCACACCCTATATCAACGTCTGAAATCGATAGTCGGCGTTATCAGATTACCGATCTATTGCAAGATTTTGAAGTTGAGCGGCCATTTCATGAGACGGTCTATATTTTGATTGAGCTACTATCAGATGTTCAGGAGCTGATCTGTCGTGAAAAGGCATGTTGGTCAGGAAAAGGGAAATGGGCTGCTCGCGCATTGACAGAAGCCGATCCGACCTTTCAAAAACGACTGGAAGAAACGGTGGCACATTATTTTAAAACGTCTAAGAAAGAACAGCTCGTACAATGTGTGGACGAAAAGCTCGCATGTTATGGTGGCCGTTTATTTGCTGGGTATATTGAGTAAGCTCGTTTAACGGCTTAAAAATTATGCTAAAATGGAGTACGTGAATGAGACTGATAGAAAAGGTGAAGTAAGTTGTCGTATCAGGTAAAGCTCGAAAATTTTGAAGGGCCGCTGGACTTATTGCTTCATTTAACCCAGCAGCTTGAAATTGATATTTATCATATTCCCGTTCATGAAATTACCGACCAATATATGATGTATATCCGAGATATGAAGCAAATTGAACTCAACGTGGCCAGTGAATATCTCGTGATGGCGGCGACTTTATTAGAGTTAAAAAGTAAAATGCTACTGCCAACACAAGAGGACGAGTCGCTTGAAGATTGGGAGGAAGCGTTTGAAGATGAAGGAGATCCAGCTGTAGAGCTAGCGGAAAAACTCCTGATGTATAAAAGGTATAAGGAAGCAGCGTCGCGCCTTAGAGAAAGCGAACTGGAACAGAGCCGGCTTTTTTCGAGACCATGTCATTCCTTGCCTGCACAAAAGATTGAACCGGGTGATGCGTTGCAAAACGTCTCTTTGTTCGATTTAACAGATTGCTTATTACAGCTTAAAAACCGATCAAAAGAGAAAGTATGGCCGAAGCGATCTGTCGAAAGAGATGAGACGCCGATTCGAGATCGAATGGATGAAGTAGTCAAACGATTGGGTGGGCGTCAGCTCAGTTTTATCGAGCTCATCGGTGACAACAGCCAACCGAAACAAGTGGTTGTTACCTTTCTTGCTGTGTTAGAACTATTGAAAATGAAAAAAATTGGATATGAGCAAGGAAGTAATTTTTCATCCATTGAGCTATATTTAACTGATGAAGCGTCGTCAGTAACGAATGAGGTGGTTAGAAATGACGGTTGAAGAAAGAGCCGCTATCGTGGAAGGGATGTTATTTGCTGCAGGAAATGAAGGTGCTGACCGCCAGATGCTGGCAAATGCCTTGGAGTGTCATGAAGAAGTCGTCGCTGAGGCACTCGCATGCTTACAGGAGCGGCTAGATGAAGAGCAGCGAGGTGTGCAGTTAATTGAAATCGCCGGTGTATTTCAGTTAACGACACGACCTGAGCATTTTTCTTATATTGAACGGTTGAGCACAATCCCCGAGAACTCGACTTTATCTCGTGCTGCCCTTGAGACCTTGGCCATCATCGCCTATAATCAGCCGATCACACGCCCTGAAATTGAAGACATCCGTGGTGTTAAATGTGAACGAGCGATTCAGACACTCGTGCAGCGAGAATTAATTGAAGATCGCGGGCGAAAGGAAGGGAGTGGTCGTGCCATTTTATACGGCACGACGTCAGCCTTTTTGGAGCATTTCGGTTTAAAATCAATTGAAGGCTTGCCTCCGTTGCCTTTTGTTGAGGAAGAATCGGACGCAGAAGAAGATAAAGCCCTCTTTTTTGATACCCTAGGTGATGAACAGCTTTCTTAGTGAGTAAGCCTTCACAAAAAGGGACGTCATCGACCGCAAATGAAGAATCTGTCTTAATGCAGGTTCTTTTTTCGTTTGTCAACTCAGTCATTGTCGTGTGTGTGTCTGGTCCTTTATGCTAAACAAACCCAAATACTGAAAAGCAGCTCCAGTCAATTGACTTTCTTTTTACATGGTTTTTGTGAAACTATTTTTCAACAACGTATTGACTTCATCATGTGAAAAACGATCGTAAGTTCGCCTTTGTCAAAGACAAGAAATTGCATAATTATTCTTAGTCAAGGTTACAGAAAGTTACCTACGATAAATGCAAAGCTCACCTTCGTTCAAAGAAAGCCATGTCCGTGTTTAACGCTTTCAGTACCTTTGCAAAGATACGCTGTCTCCTGCAACCGCGACGCTTTGCTCGGAATGAATCATGTTTGTCCCTCTTTCTTCATAAAGATAGCTAGTATAGATGGAGACAAGGAGTCGAGCAGAGATGAAAAGGTTACGGAAATATATCGTTGCTGTATTAGTGTTTGTCACAATCACTGCCCCTGCACACGCTCAAAAAGAAGACACCTCTCCGCCACCGGGTGTTTCAGCATCGGCAGCTGTATTAATGGATTTGTCAAGCAAGCGCGTATTGTATGACAAAAACATGCATGAGCAAAGACGGATTGCTAGCATTACGAAGATCATGACGGCGTTGTTGGCGATCGAGTCCGGTTCATGGGAGGATACCGTAACGATAAGTGATCGTGCGGTGAGACAGGAAGGCTCGTCACTTTATTTACGCGCAGGAGATAAGGTGAAGTTAAAAGACCTCGTTTATGGGTTAATGCTACGCTCCGGCAATGATGCTGCCGTGGCAATCGCTGAGCACGTCGGGGGAAGTCTAGAAGGATTCGTTTTTATGATGAACGAACGAGCTCGCCTTCTTGGCATGGAAAACACGTCATTTAGTAATCCGCATGGTTTAGATATGGATGACGCCCACTATTCATCCGCGTATGATATGGGGTTATTAACGCGGGAAGCTATGAAAAATGACCTGTATCGCCAAGTGCAAAGTACGTCGGTCTATCGCTCCTCGGATCAACGATATGTCTGGAAAAATAAAAACAAACTGCTGACCGCATTATACGACTCATCAACTGGGGGAAAAACAGGGTTTACGAAGAAGGCGGGCAGAACCCTCGTTTCTACAGCGGAAAAATCAGGGGAGAAGCTTCTCGTCGTGACGTTAAATGCGCCTTCAGATTGGACAGACCATCAAGCGCTCTTTGAATGGGGATTTACGAATTATGATTGGTATGTCTTGTTTGACGAAGGTCAATCAATTAAAACCGCCGGAGGGACTGAGGGCTCAAAGTACCACGCCACGTCTCCATATGAGCTCCCTTTAGCCAATGATGAAACCGGTGATGTTTCCCTTCATTTACGAGGAGAAACGCAAGATGTTGGATACGCTGAAGTCATCGTAGGCGAGGCAATGGTTGACTTAATTGAAGTGGAGCGAGAAACTCCACTAAAGAAAAAGACATTTTTTGAAAGATGGCTTCCTTTCCTCCAGCAAGCGTATGGAGGAGATGCTGATGGTTAATTATATATGGATGTTTTTAACGGTCATCGGTATTGTTTATGCCGCTTCTACAGGTCAGATGGAGGCGGTGAACGAAGCCGTGTTTGATGGCGCGCAGCAAGCAGTTGTGCTCGCGATGGGGCTCATCTCCGTCCTCGTCTTTTGGCTTGGCTTAATGCGGATTGCACAAGAGGCTGGGCTGCTTGAGAAGGTGACGGCCATTTTTCGTCCTGTGATGAAACGTCTTTTTCCTGAAATTCCTTCAGACCACCCTGCACTTGGATATATACTCTCAAATATGACGGCAAACTTATTCGGTTTAGGCAATGCGGCAACACCCTTAGGTATTAAAGCAATGGAAGAAATGAAGCAGCTGAATGGCGGATTACCAGAGGCGAGCCGTTCGATGATCACCTTCTTAGCGATTAATACGTCAAGCGTTACATTGATCCCAACAACGGTCATCTCGATCCGCATGACCTATCAATCTAATAACCCAACTGAGATCGTCGGTGTCACCTTTATGGCGACCCTAATCTCATTTATCGGCGCAATTATGATTGATCGTTATTTTGCGTATCGTCGACAACGGAGGTAGATCGTCTATGATGTGGTTCTCAACGCTTTTAATCCCTTGTTTAATTGCTTTCATTCTTTTATATGCGGCGTGGAAAAGGTCCCTTCTTATGAGGTTTTTGTTGAAGGGGGCAAAGAAGGGATCCAAATGGCCTTTTCAATTATTCCTTACCTCGTCGGGATGATGGTGGCGATCTCTATTTTTCGAGCGTCTGGAGCAATGGATGCTTTAACGGAAGGACTGCGTCCGCTGCTGACCTTTTTAGGTGTACCAGCAGAAGTTGCTCCATTGGCCTTTATACGTCCGATTTCCGGAACGGCTGCTTTAGGGATGACATCTGATTTGATCCAACAGTTCGGCCCTGATTCGTTTATTGGTCGCCTCGCCTCAACGATGCAAGGGAGTACAGATACGACCTTTTACGTATTAACCGTTTATTTTGGTGCTGTAGGGATTAAACGAATGAGCGAGGCAGTTAAAGTCGGTTTGCTTGCTGATTTAGTCGGACTGATTGCTGCGATTGTCATCGTTTCTCTCGTTTTTTTGTAAAATAAAGTTCATTCATTCGGTGAAACCGACACAGTATGATACAATAGCAAAGGCGTGTTCACACGGTCCGCAGGAAGATTTTCTTTCTTGCGGTATTTTGCTTTAATATAAATTAAAACAGCGTTATAGCAACTGCTAAATGAGGTGGAACGATGGAACGATTACAAAAAGTGATAGCACAGGCAGGCATCGCTTCTCGGCGAAAGGCGGAAGAACTCATTGTTCAAGGGAAGGTAAAGGTCAATGACGAACTTGTTCAAACGCTCGGGACGAAAGTATCTGCCAATGATAAAGTTGAAGTTGAAGGTGTTCCTTTAGAAAGAGAAGAACCGGTATATTTTATGTTGTACAAGCCGCGTGGCGTCATTACAGCCGTCGCTGATGATAAAGGGCGAAAGGTTGTCACTGACTTTTTTGTTGAAGTACCACAACGTATTTATCCGATTGGGCGTCTCGACTATCAAACGTCTGGGCTTTTATTGCTGACGAATGATGGCGCATTTGCCAATGCAATGATGCATCCGAAGCATACAGTCGACAAAACGTACGTCGCTAAAGTTGAAGGGCTTGTCAAAAAAGGTGATCTCAACGAGTTCAAAAAAGGGGTCGAACTGGAAGACGGTAAAACAGCACCTGCAAAAGCGAAGGTCATTTCGCGAGATACAGCGAAAAAGACGTCAATTGTTGAGTTGACGATACATGAAGGAAAAAATCGTCAAGTCCGACGAATGTTTGAAGCGCTCGGATTTAAAGTATTGAAGCTGAAAAGAGAACGGTATGCGTTTTTAACACTTCAGGGCTTAAACGCCGGTGAGTATCGCGAACTTACACCCCATGAGGTCAAACAGCTTAGACAATTAGCTGTCACATAACCTTCATAAAATCAAAATCAGATTTTGCTGATAAGATGATATAATTTAGACAAAATGTGGTTTTTTAAGGGGTGAGCAAATGAACGCAAGAAAGAAAAAAAGGCTTGTGCTCCGGTCTTCAATCTTACTTGTAATGCTTGTTGCTGTTGGTTACACGCTTTATTCTGGCATTTTCGACAAGCCATCCATTGTTAGGGCGGGCCAGGTTGCACCCAACTTTTCTTTGGAAACGCTTGACGGAGGGCGTATTGAGCTGGAGGAATTGCGTGGAAAAGGGGTTATTATCAATTTCTGGGGTACGTATTGTGAGCCTTGTGAACGCGAAATGCCTGCTTTAGAGGCTGGTTACAACATGTATAAAGATCAAGGTGTTGAAGTGCTTGCAGTGAACGTTGCAGAAACGAAGATTATTGTCAAAGATTTTGTTGATAGGATGGGGACGACTTTTCCAATTTTAATGGACAACCGCTCTGAAATTATGAAGCTATATGGCGTTGGACAGCTCCCTTCTACTTTTATGATTGATCCAACCGGTGAAATCGTTCAGCACAAAATTGGCGAAATGAGTGCAGAAGAAATTCGTGGCTATATGGAAGCTGTAAAGCCAAATGAAACGTAGGTGGTTGTATGCAGAAAGTAAAATGTGAATGTGGGCATGTGAATCCACAAGGAACACACTTATGTGAAGCTTGTGGCCGCCCCTTAACCGAAGAGGAGCGTAAACGAAAAGTTGCTGAGATGCGTTATGAAGGAACTGCTCGTCGCTCCCAAACGTATAAGCGAAACATTGTCGATCGAATCTGGCAGTTCTTTTCTTCAGTTAAAGTTGGGATTTGGCTTATCGTCGTGACGTTAATTGCTTCGGCTCTTGGTACAGTATTTCCTCAAGCGGAATATTTGCCTCCTGGATCAACGGAAGCGATTTATTATGAAGAAGAGTTTGGTATATTCGGGAAGATTTTTTATCAGCTCGGTTTTCACGAAATGTACGCTCAATGGTGGTACATATTACTCGTCGCCTCGATCGGTGTTTCGCTAGTGATTTGTTCTCTCGATCGCTTCGTTCCGCTTTATCGGGCTTTAAAGCACCAGCGTGTCAAAAAAGCAGATCATTTCTTAAAGCACCAGCGACTTCACTCTGTAACCGAGCATAAAAACGTTTCTTTAGATGAAATGAAAAAGGCTCTTGAAAAAAAACGTTATCGTGTTCGGAGTGACGGAAACCATTTACTTGCCGAAAAAGGTCGTTTTTCACGCTGGGGTCCATATGTAAACCATATTGGACTGATTATTTTCTTAATTGGGGTTATGCTTCGTTTTTCACCAGATATGTACGTGCAAGATCACTTATGGGTGCGTGAACACGAAACACAACCGATCCCCCATTCAAATGGCTATTATTTAGAAAATGTAGATTTTGAAGTTGAATATTATGACCCAGAAGCAAATGAAGGCGAATACAAGGAAGCTTTAGAGCGTGTAGGTGGAAACGTTGTTAAAGCGCATAAAACAGACGCAATTATTTATAAGCGTGCAGAAGGAACGGTTCCAGGCGAAGAGCCAGAGTTGGAAAAAGTAAGTGAAGAGCTGATCCGTGTAAATCACCCTTTAAAAATAGACGGACTAACGCTTTATCAAATGAACTATAAACCGGCTGAGCTCTACAGATTAACGCTTGGTTTAGATCGAAATGATACAGAAGATCGAGTTGGGACGTTCACTGTTGATCTGAGTGATGAAAGACTAATGAATGATGACGAAGTTGTCTATGATCTTGGTGATGGCTATGAAGTTACATTATCCGGCTATTATCCAGATTATGAAGTGAAGGAAGAGTGGGTTGACGGGGAAAAGCAAGTCAACTTAGGCTCAAAATCTAAAATTCCGGATAATCCAGTGTTTGTTTTTGAAGTGACCGGTCCTGATATCGAAGAGGTGGAGCGGAGCGTCATCGGAATTGGGATCAACGTCTCTGCGCCAGACGCCGACAATGTATATTCCTTATCCCTTGTCCAACCAGATTTCAGACAGGCGACAGGCCTTAGTGTGACAAAAGACCGGACGCTAGGTATTATTAGCGTTGGCGGTGCGATTTTTATGCTTGGGGTCATTCAAGGAATGTATTGGACACATCGTCGTATTTGGGTGAAAAATGATGACGATGAGGTTTGGGTGAGTGGTCATACAAACAAAAACTGGTTTGGACTGAAAAGAGAGCTGGATGAAGTGATTGCACCTTTTTCCCTTACGTCTGTTGTTGATCGAAAAGAAGAGTCTAAAGCGAAAGACTCTCTGAAGGGAAGTGAGTAGGATGGTAGAATTTAGTGGGAATTTATTATTTGTTGCGTTTATATGTTATTTAGTAGCGACTGCTTTTTTGGTGGGGCTATTCGAAAAAAGCAAGATGAAGTCGTTTGGACGAAGAGTGGCGTGATCGGATATACAATCACCGTGATTGGCTTTTTAAGTAACCTCGGCTACTTTATTTTGCGCTGGATTGTAGCTGGACGAGCTCCGGTTAGTAACTTGTTTGAGTTTATTACGTTCTTTGGCATGATGTTTATCTTTGCCTTTTTAATCATATACTGGATGTATAAGCTGAACGTACTTGGATTATTCACGTTACCGATTGTCTTACTTATCATTGCTTATGGAAGCATGTTTCCAAACGAAGTTGAACCGCTCGTCGATTCACTGCAAAGTAATTGGTTAAGCATTCATGTAACAACCGTTGGAGCTGGACAAGCGATCTTAGCGATCAGCTTTGCTGCAGGTTTAATTTACTTGTTGCGTGTTGTTGATCAAGCAAAAGCAACGAAAAAAAACGTTTTGGATCGAATTTATTCTTTTTACATTATGCAGTGCGCTGGCGTTTATCGTTCTTACGTCGACGTTCTCGGCGATGAACCATAGCGAAGTGTACACGTTTATTGAAGATGAGCAAGAATTACAGATTGAATACAACATTCCGGCCGTATTTGCGCCGGCAGGTGGAGAGCTCGTCGCTGGAGAGCCATATTTTTCAGCACCTTTTGAAGCCCCTGCCTGGTTGAATGGTGCTGAAGCGCCGCGCCGGTTTAACACGCTACTCATATCTCTCGTTGGTGGTCTTCTCGTCTATGGCCTGTTGCGTTTAATCTTCAGAAAACGAATCGGTGCTGTCATCCATCCGAAACTGAAAGGGATTCGACCAGAGCTGCTTGATGAAATTTCCTATCGGGCGGTAGCGATCGGCTTTCCTGTCTTTGCTCTAGGCGGTTTAGTCTTTGCGATGATTTGGGCTCAAGAAGCTTGGGGACGTTTTTGGGGCTGGGATCCGAAGGAAGTATGGGCGCTGATTACCTTTTTGTTTTATGCTGCCTTCCTCCATTTACGTCTTTCTCAAGGGTGGCACGGAGAGCGTTCGGCTTGGCTGGCGGTCGTCGGTTTTGCTATCATTATGTTTAACTTAATCTTTGTAAACTTAGTCATCTCTGGACTTCACTCTTACGCATAAGATCAGAGAGTTAAGCGATAGAAAGGTGGGAAAACTGCTGCCAGCACTCCTGGCGGCAGAGGTCTATGGAAAAATCAGCACACATTTTGGTCGTGGATGATGAAGAGAGGATCCGCCGCCTTTTAAAAATGTATCTTGAGCGTGAGCATTATACAGTAGACGAAGCAGAAGATGGAGAATCTGCTCTTGAAAAAGCTGTAGAATCAGATTACGACTGTATCTTACTCGATTTAATGCTTCCGGGAATGGATGGCGTCGAGGTTTGTGAAAAAATTCGTGACAAAAAAGCGACGCCCATCCTCATGCTCACCGCGAAAGGTGAAGAGGCGAATCGTGTTCAAGGGTTTGAATCAGGAGCGGATGACTATATTGTCAAGCCTTTCTCACCGCGCGAGGTTGTACTGCGCGTCAAGGCAATTTTGCGTCGTGCCGATAGCACGAAGTTTTTACAAACAGAAACACAAGCAAAAAATGTGCTCGTCTTCACACATTTAACGATTGACCACGATGCGCATCGTGTGACCGCAAGTGATAAAGAAATCGGTCTTACACCGAAAGAATATGAACTGCTTCATTTTATGGCAAAGACTCCCGACAAAGTGTTTTCTCGAGAGCAATTGTTAAAGGAAGTTTGGAAGTATGAGTTCTTTGGCGATTTGCGAACGGTCGATACACATGTCAAACGATTGCGAGAGAAGCTCTCGAAAGTGTCTAAAGAAGCCGCGCAAATGATTGTGACGGTTTGGGGTGTCGGTTATAAATTTGAAGCGACAGGCGAGTAAATGATTTGGCGCAGTGTTGTTGGTAAACTGTGGCTGACGATTATTTTACTCGTCGCCTTCGTTCTATTGATTTTGACGGTGCTCTTATTGCAATTCTTTCGCGGTTTTCAAGTCGATGAGGCTAGAGACAAGTTGACGCAGGTTGCCTCGAAAGTCGTGACGATTGTAGAGGAGCATGATGACCCTGAATTGGCGCGCTCTATTGCTTTTGAAATTGCGGATGATACGACCGGGGTCATTATTGCTGCTAGTTCGAATGAATACTGGATGAGTGAATCGTGGCAAATGAACGGCGTTGCTTTACACCAGTGGCTTTTGGATTCTAAGCTTTCTTCAGTGTTATTGTCAGGTGAAACGGTTTCGGAGACGACCTCATTACAGCAGCCGCAACAACCGCAGCCAATGGATGTCATGATCATTGGAATGCCTGCGCCTGTAACGCCATCAGGTGACGGTGCGGTCTTTGTTTATCAATCATTGGATGTCGTACAACGGACGACAGAAGAAACGACACGGCTTGTGTTGCTAAGTGCCGGCGTGGCGATATTTTTAACGACAATTTTTGCGTTCTTTTTATCAACCCGAATTACGGCGCCTTTACGGAAGATGCGTGAAGCAGCATTTGAAATGGCACGGGGTGAGTTTGATACAAAGATTCCAATTTTAACACACGATGAAATTGGTGAACTTGCCCTTGCCTTTAACCGGATGGGGCGTGAATTACAATTTCATGTGAACGCATTAAACCAAGAAAAAGAGCAGCTATCAAGCATATTAAGCAGTATGGTAGACGGGGTCATTACTTTAAACCGTGATGGCGAGGTTTTGCTGACAAACCCACCGGCAAAACGCTTTATTAATACGTGGAGATACGAAAATAAGGCTGAAGAATTACCGCCCCTCTTATCAGAACTATTTGCGGATGCTGTGCAAAATGAGGATGTAGAAACGGCAGAAATTACGATCCAAGGACGCATTTGGGTCATCATTATGGCCCCTTTATACGACGGCTCGTACGTCCGCGGGGCGGTCGCTGTATTAAGAGACATGACGGACGAACGGAAGCTTGATAAATTGCGGACGGACTTTATTGCAAACGTATCTCATGAATTACGTACACCAATTTCGTTGCTCCAAGGTTACAGTGAAGCGATCGTTGATGATGTCGCTGTCAGTGAGCAGGATAAACGTGAAGTCGGTAAGATCATTTATGAGGAATCTTTACGGATGGGACGTCTTGTCAATGAACTGCTTGATTTAGCCCGTGTCGAAGCTGGTCATGTAGAATTAAACAAAAACGACGTCTCGCTTAGGACGTACTTTGACCGGATGATACAAAAATTTAACACGCTGGCTCAAGAAAGAGATGTGCAATTAAAGACAGATTTGCATTTGACGGTTGATCATTTCCCTTTGGATGAAGATCGATTGGAGCAAGTGTTGACAAATTTACTAGACAACGCCATTCGTCATACAGAGGCTCAAGGAGAAGTCGTTTTGCACGCACAAGCGACACCAAAACGACTAATGATCGAAGTTCGTGATACAGGTGTAGGTATTCCAGAAGAAGACCTTCCATTTGTTTTTGAGCGCTTTTATAAAGCTGATAAGGCAAGAACGCGCGGGATGAGTGGGACAGGCTTAGGACTTGCCATTTCAAAAAATTTAGTAGAAGCACACCAAGGGACAATCACCGTTCATAGCAAGCAGCATGAAGGGACGACTTTTACAGTAACGTTCCCGCATCCAATGATAGACGAACGTTATTAGTCAGCTTGTAAAATGTTTCCTCGGCCTCAGGCATGTCTAGTCAGTCAATTATTTTTAAGCGAAGCTGATAAATAGGACTCTCTTTTAAAAGTGTTGATCATTTTTCTGCACTCTGAACCGACCGCTATTCTGGTCGGTTTTTTGAGGTTGATTAGAAAGTAAATCAGCGATAAGGGCATATTCATGCTACAATAGCTCTTGAAAACAAATTGTATACAATGACCGGTTGAATCATAGGAAATTCGTTTTTGTAGAAAAGTATGTAACTTTTCTTCCTAATGATCGACAAATAGGTTATACGGGGAGGTTCAGTCGTGCATTCGCTGTTTCAGGAACTTTATGATAAATATCATACAGATTTATTTACATTTTTAGTGTATATGGTGAAAAATCGAGAGCAAGCTGAAGACCTCGTCCAAGAGGTTTACATTAAAGTGTTACGCTCCTATGATTCATTCGAAGGTAAAAGTTCAGAAAAAACGTGGCTTTTTTCCATTGCGAAGCATGTTGCAATTGATTGGCTCCGTAGTCAAAAAAGGAAAAAAGAGCATAGTGGCGACTCATTCGAATGGGCAACGGCTCAGTTGCAACAACAGCCGTCGCCGGAAGACATGCCTGAAGAGCATGCTTTGTTAATGGAGGACATTCGCTGGCTATATGAATGTCTTGATCAATGTAATGAAAAACAAAAGACGGTGCTTGTCTTAAGGTATATTCAATCGTTATCGATTGCTGAAACGGCGGAAATACTCGATTGGTCAGAAAGTAAAGTGAAAACGACACAGCACAGGGCGATCAAAAAGCTGCAGCGCCTAATGAATGCCTCGACCGGGAAAGGGGGGAGCATCCATGAAAAAACGTCATTGGACCGATGAAGAGGTAAAAAAAGCTCTAAGTGACATGCCTAAGATCGACGACACGCAAGAAAAAGAAGCATTGTATCGAAATATTTCCGAACGGTTAAACGATGTTCCTTTGTCGAAACCGTCTAAAAAACGCCGTCATCGCTGGGTTCCGGTTTTTTCTTTCGTTGCGACAGCGCTCATATTGCTATTAATTGCCATACCACTTATTCCCTCTGATGAGGAAAGCTACAATTTGGCAGATGAAGCCGTACCTGAAATACAGGAGGTACAGCCATTTAGCGGTGCGCAGGATGCCCCGAAAGGAGAAAGACAGCAGCCTATTGAACGGAGGGCAACTGGAGACCAAAGGGAGTCAGCGGTTGAGCGCTCAATGATGCGAATGCCTTTAGCCGAGGAGCATGTCATTAGGAGTATCCCGACTGGCAGTGAGGTCGTGACTGTTCCGTATATTGATCCAAGTGCACAATTTATCGTTCCGGTCAGTTATACGGTCCAAGACGGGGAAACGACTGAGCAAATGGAACAAATATATGCTGAAGCAGATCAACTCGCAAGCGATGAAGCATTCGGTTTAGGGGCATCGTTGCTTGAAAATGTTGAAATTGAGAAGAATGATGACAAACGGATGATTACGTTAAATTTTAGTCAAGAGAAAGCAACTCAACTCAACCAAGGATCTACGGCAAGCACGTTACTCGTTTTATCTTTAGAAGAAGCTTTTGGTTCATCATTTGATTTTGTCCGTTTGCAAACAGAAGGTCAGCCTGGGTTGTCTTTAGGCAATTTCGGAACGGTGGAGGAGTTAGAACTGATAAATCAAAAGCCTCGACCTTATTTTATCTATGAAACGGATGCAACTCGTTTTCTCATTGCGATGCCAAGTCATTTTTCCGAGCCAGCCTTACCAGAAAGCTTTGATGAAGCTCTGCAATTTATGAAAACACCACCTGACGTGTTACCGGGAGTGTCTTCTGCCCTTGAACCGGTGGAGATTCAGGAGGCGACACTACTCAACGAAACGGCGACGGTCACATTCGCCAACCTGGACAGTTTGAATTCAAACGAAAATTTAGACCAGCTTCAATGGATGATCGAGGCCATTCTTATGACAGCTAAAGAATACGGTGCTGTGCGCGTACAGTTTGAAGGGGCGCAGGGCGCTCAAATTGGACCGTATGCATTGAATCAACCGATTGAAGTTCCTGTGGCTGCTAATCGTCACGATGCCCTTAAGCAAGACGAATAAAAAAACGAAAGGCGCCTTATCTTTTGGCGTCTTTCGTTTTTATTGCTTTGTTATTAAAGCTCAATCGTTTTTAATGAGTCGAGTTCATCAATAAATGAAAGGTCGTGGACAACATCTTCGGTCAATACTCGGTCAAACGATAGCATCATAATGGCTTCGCCGCCAGCAGTTTTTCGGCCAACTTGCATCGTTGCAATGTTGACGCCGTGCTGAGCCAGGATATGTCCGACTTTACCAATGACCCCTGGTTGGTCATTGTGGTGAATGTAGACGAGATGTCCTTCTGGCAGAAAATCAATGTCAAAACTGTTCACGTTGACAATTCGTATCCCGTACCCTTGGACGAATGTACCAGTCAATGTAAAGGTCGTTTGTTCTCCGCGAACTTCAACCGAGATCAAATTAGAGTAGCCTTTCGTTTCGGTTGAAATCTTTTCACCGTAATGAATATCACGCTGTTTCGCTGTCATCGTTGCATTCACATCATTAATACCTGTATCTACACGTTCCTGCAAAAAACCTACGAGGAAAGCACGTGTAGTTACAGATGTTTCTAATGAAGCCACCTCACCAGCGTACGTAATGGACACTTCTTTAACAGGTTCTCTCATGCACTGAGATAAAAACCGGCCCATGGTTTTCGTTAAATGATAAAACGGCTCCATCTGCTCAAATACATCCTTTGGCAGAGCGGGGAGGTTGATGGACGATTGAGCTGGTCGTCCGTCTAAGAAGGAGAGCACTTCGCTGGCGACTTGTGTTGCTACATTGAGCTGCGCTTCTTTTGTAGATGCAGCGATATGAGGCGTAGCAATCACTTGGTCATATTGTAAAAGCGGATGTGCTTCAGGTGGCTCAACTTCGAAAACATCCAAAGCAACACCGGCAATATGATCTTTATCCAAGTAGTTCACTAAAGCGGATTCGTCAATGATACCCCCACGTGCACAGTTAATTAAATAGACACCTTTTTTCGTAAGGGCAAGATTTTCGTCGTTGATTAATCCTCTTGTTGCCTTCGTGAGTGGTGTATGTACTGTGATAATGTCACATGATTCTAGCAACTCTTCTAAGCTAACCGACTCAATCCCCATTTTATCTGCACGATTTTTTTGCAAGTATGGGTCAAATGCCTTGATTTTCATTTCAAAGGATTTAGCGCGCTTAGCAATTTCTGATCCGATCCGTCCCATACCTACAATCCCAAGCGTTTTCCCGTAAAGCTCCCGACCTTGGAAAGCAGATCGATTCCAGTTGCCATTTTTTATGGAGGCTGTAGCTTGAGGGATGTTTCGCATGAGTGAGGCAATCATTGCAAATGTATGTTCGGCCGTCGAAATCGTGTTTCCATCGGGCGCATTGACGACGACGACACCATGTTTTGTCGCTGCATCAATATCAATGTTGTCAACACCGACACCAGCACGAGCAATGATTTTTAAATTGGACATTTTTTCGATCAGTTCAGCGTCGACTTTTGTCTGGCTACGTACAAGTAGAGCATCATAAAGGTGTAAATCGGTCACGTCATGAGCATTTTTCTGTACAACGGTTACGTGGTCTGCCTCTAAAAGCGGTGCAAGACCTTCTTCACTCATTGCATCAGACACTAAAATGTATCCCATCGGTTTAAGGTCTCCTTTGCCTGTCTAAGATAGTCTGAAAATGAAAGTTGATTTTTTTGAAAGTACCATATCTACGAAACCAAGTCAATAAATGACGAACATCAATAATAGTGTAAGGCGTTTTAAGCATTTATTCAATTGCATTTACGAACAAAAAATGTTTTTTTACAGTTTTGTTCGCTAAAATAAAGAAACCGGCGTAAGCATGAAACAGGGGCTCAGCGTGTCTCAGCGTGTAGACAATGTATATGCTCGATTTTTACTACACTGTGCTAGCGTCAGCTTACGAACGCCTTCTTTGTAGCATGACTTGCAAACGCTGATCAGATATCAGGCGAGGTCGAGAGGGGGAGCGAAGGTGCAAATAGCGTTTTAGTTTGAGAGGAAAAGTGAGGCTAAGCACGACGAGTGTGGGTGTTTGTCAACAGTCAGATCCCTTGTATCCATGAAACAAGGGATCATCAGCATTATTCAAACTTATTTGGATCGCCATCAAATGGCTTTTCTGCTATACGAATGGATTCTGTTGGACACCCTTCGAATGCGTCCATTAAATCTTCCTCTAGTTCATCGGGGCAAATGACAGTGCCCTGGTTATCGTCAAGTAATGAAAATGAAACCCCTTCATCATCGTAATCGAAAACATCTGGTGCTGCTGCGCCACACGCGCCGCACGCGATGCACGTATCTTTATCAACAATCGTATATTTTGCCATCAGAGACCCTCCGTAGTCATGCAAATGGTTGTTTCAATATGCTTGTCATTGTATGACTCTTTTGATAAGACGTCAATAAAAGACAAGAGATCGTCGAAATGTTTTCAAATGATTGTTCTTTCTCCAAGAATCGACTCGTCTATGATAAACTGAAAGACAGATGAATGATTTGGTAGAGGTGTAGTGAGGTGGATCGAACAATGTCGTATCGACAGGCAGTACTTATGCACGTGCTTGATCGGTTTCAAGGAGAACGTAGTGTAAATGCTGTGTACCATTTATTAAAGGGGAAGCGGTCATCTCAAACGATTCAAGATGCTGGTTTGTTTGCGCTATCGCCATTTTTTGGTTGTCTTTCCACAACATTGACGAGAGACACATTTCTTAACGATATTGAATGGTTATGGTCAGAAGGGTATGTGATCTCAACAGGCAAGCATAAAGCGGTACTCACGGAAAAAGGAAGAGATTTATTCCTTCAGTTTAATAAAAGCTATCCTGCACCACAACGGCTTAATGGTGCGAAATATCATAGTCGAACTGACGAATTTTGGCGGCGTCTTTATCACCTATTAGATCGTGATGCCGAAGAAAAAGCGTCTTCAAGCTTTATGCTGGCAGAAAAAAGTACGTTACTTTGGCTTGATCAGTTTTGCCGCTCGCACTCAAAAGGCGTCTGGGTGAGGGCTGCATACGATGAATTGTTGACATTGTTAAATCAAGTAGATCAACTATCCGCCTGCATGTTCGTTTACAAGCTGTCACGCCCTACGCGAACGGGCTGGACATTGGAGCAGGCAGGCAAACGGTTCGGCATCGGTATTGAAGGCGCGGAGCTATATTGGCGAGCTGCTCTTCATCACTTATTTGGCACGGTTATGAACGCGCCTCAACGCTATCAGAACCTTTCCTTGCTTTTAGAAGGGACAGCAAATAACCCTTTGACACAATCCGCAGCCAAGACCCTTCCATATGCTGAACGCGGTGCTTCGATATCTGATATTGCGCTGAAGCGTCGTTTAAAAGAAAGTACCATTGAAGATCATATCATTGAAATTGCTTCACATCTGCCGCATTTCCAATGGAAGGATTACATATTGAGCGAACACGTCACGCTCATTCTCCCTATCATAAGAGAAGGTGAAGGGTATTCCTTAAAACGTATGAAAGAAAAGCTTCCTCCAGAAGTTTCATATTTTAGCATTCGTTTATGTCTTGCTAGAGAGAAGGGAGCGTTTTTTCAAGATGACACGTGACCAGCTGTTACGCAAAGTGTTTGGCTTATCTACATTGCGCTCAGAACAAGAAATGGTGTTAGATGCGATGGAAGAAGGAAAGGATGTATTAGCTGTGATGCCAACGGGGGCTGGAAAGTCCCTTTGCTATCAGCTGCCAGCCTATTTGTATGGCGGCGTTGTCTTAATTGTCACACCATTAATCTCATTAATGGAAGATCAAGTTCGCCGTCTTTGGCATGTAAAAGAGCGATCGGTTGTTGCGCTTCACAGCGGGATGGCGTGGAGAGAGAAGCAGCTTGTGCTTCATCGACTTGCATCGTATCGATTCGTCTTTGTCTCACCTGAAATGTTGCAAACAAAAAAGGTGAAAGAAGCGCTCATGTCTTGTACAATACGGTTATTTGTCGTCGATGAAGCACACTGTATTTCACAATGGGGGCCAGAGTTTAGGCTGGATTACCTTAAGTTAGGTGAGGTCAGAGAGACACTTGGAAGTCCTCCATGCTTGGCATTAACAGCGACAGCACCGACGGCGGTTGTTCATGATATTGTGACCCATTTGCGTTTTTCTACCCATCAGACGATTTTACGCATGGGCACTGATCGCCCGAATATTCGCTTAGCTGCGCAAACATTTGATCATGAATTCGACAAAAAAGAGGCGCTTCTCACATGGATTAAACGAATGCGGGGTCCTGCGCTCGTGTATGTGTCCAGCCGGAGGAAAGCGGAAGAGCTTGCTCTTTTGCTCGAAAAAGAAACGGCATTTGAAGTGTCTGCGTATCATGCCGGTCTAAATCCTGAAGAGAGACAGCTTATTCAGCGACAATTTTTGCACAACGAACTCGAGGTTGTTGTATGTACGAGTGCTTTTGGGATGGGAATTGATAAACCTGATATTCAATTTGTGTTACATTACCACATGCCCTCACGCATTGAATCGTTTGTTCAAGAGATGGGAAGAGCTGGTCGAGATGGTCGTCCAGCATTCGCTGTTGGATTGTTTTCTCCGGAAGATGAATTGTTGCAGCAGCATTTAATGACGGGTTCTCTACCAGATGACGCAAAAGTGGATCGGCTATATTTATGTTTTTGTCAGCTCGGCTGGCGCGAAGGAATGAGCGCTTTAAAGCAACATGATCACCGCTTCGACATGTCTGAAGAGCAAATGGATTACTGTTATTTTCAATTGCAACGTCTTGAATCTGCAGAAGAAGATCCTTTTGCTGTATTAAAAAACTTGGCCCAGGAGCGGCTGCGAGAAAAGTGGTCTCATTGGAAGTGTGTAAAAAAGTGGATTTTCACGGAAGGCTGTCGTCGACAAGAACTATTAGACGCTTTTGATGAAACGCTTGAACCTTCGGAGCGTCCTCAGTTGTGTTGTGACAATTGTGGGATGACTGTTCCGCTTGTTCGTTCTCAAGCGGCAGTAGTGACACCTTTGCAGCCTCAAGCGGTTAACGATTGGCGTCAAGAACTGGCAGTCATTTGTCAAGTCTCTCAAGATGAAGCGGGAGTGTGAATGAATGTCGCATCGTTTATTGCTCATCAATGCGTACCTATCTCAAGTCATCTTGCTAGTGGTCGCCGTTCTTTTGTTATGGCTCCTTCCGTTACAACGAAGAGACATCGCGATTTTCTTTCACTGGCCGTCATTTGCTGAGCTCGCTGTAGGGATTGGTGGAGCGCTCATCGTTTTATGTATTGAGTGGGTATTAAGTAAGACAATGTCAAAGGACCTTTTGGATGATGGGGGTATTAATCAGGCGCTTTTTGCTCCTTTATCGTATCACCATATGATTTTTCTTTGTCTCGTCGTATCCTTTGTTGAAGAAGCTTTATTTAGAGTTGTCCTGCAAACGCAATTTGGCCTTATTTTAGCGGCTTTGCTGTTTGCTTTTGTCCATTTTCGATATGTGAAACGACCTTTTTTGCTCGTGTTCGTAACGCTCGTTAGCTTTTGGATGGGTTTTTTATTTCAGGTGACAGCGTCGTTTTGGACCGTAGTCATTGCCCACACAATAATCAATTTAGCTGCAGGCCTACAACTAAAAAAACGAGAGAATGAATTGCATGATAAGTCAACAGGGGGGGATTGCGATGCAAACAAGAGCTGAACGAAGGGCGAGCCAACATGAAGAAAAACGCCGCACTGTTACAAAAAAACAGGAAGGCGAACAGTCTCTCCCATCACGAGTTCAACGTCGAAGTTCAAATTCGAGTGAAACATTAACAGAAAGGCGTGCCAGCCGCAGACGAAAAAGACGAATGACGCTGCACCAATGGCTGCTCATTTTCTTTCTTGTGTTAACCATCGGGATTCCCGTATATTATGCCTTGAAAGCTGAGCCATTAGCTCAGCATGAAAATGATGATACATCGACAAATGCCGCGGATGTTGTAAACATGGCTAGCGAAGAAGAGGCAGATGAGGAAGCGGACGCTACAGCAGAAGAAGTCATTGATGGTGAACAGGAAACAACAGATGACGATAATGCAGCTGAAGCAGAAACGAGCTCGCCTACAATACCGGAAGAACGCACCCCAACTGTATCAGAAAATGCGAACGAAACAGTTGAGGAGCCAGTGAATTCACAAGAGAGTGTAGATCCACCTGCACCTTCTGAGAGTACGGTTGAAGAAACACCGGTGGAGGAAGAGGAAACCCCTCAAGAGACAGAGCAAGCTCCTGTGGAAACAAATCAGCAAGCCGGAACGCACGTTGTCCAAGCAGAGGACACACTATATTCAATTTCCCAACGCTATTATGGATCGCGTGATGGAGAGGAAATCATTAGAAATGCAAATGGACTAAATGGAGATGCGGTTTACGTAGGGCAAGAGCTGCAAATTCCTGCACGTTAAAAGCGTTCACTTCTGAGCAAACCGTTGCATATATTATTTTAGACGACCGTCCCAGTCTAGAAAAAAAGGAGGCCATGGACAATGTCTGGGATAAAATATGCAGCATGGGTTTGCCTCAGTTTTGTTTTTTTTACAGGAGGTATATGGCTATTACCAATTGAGAAAGATTTCCTCCCATCTTTAGCGCTTGCCTTCCAGCACCCTTGGCCTTCCATCGGTGGGGTATTGCTGATTATTGCGGGCGCAGAAACTGTCATTAAAAGTTTATTTATCGCTCACGAATGGCTGCCCTACCCGTCTTTTAAAGGAGCTTGTGTCGTTACATTTGTCTTCAGTGCGGGGATTTTGAGCATTTTTGCGCTTTGGCTTTCCGCAATCGTGATGTTATATATGGTAACAATGCTTCTTTTTCAATTGTATGCTCGAAGAATGCGGTGGTTTAATTAGAGAGGAGAGAACTGTTTGGATTGGATTTTGATCATCGGGGGAGCAGCCATTGCCGGGCTTCTTTTGTTAGGGTGTATGATCATGCTCGCCTTTGAGAATAGGTTATGCTCCCATAAAGTGTTCTCCCCTCATTTGAAGCGTGATGAAACACTTGACATCTTTTTTATTAGTGATATTCACCGGAGAACTGTGTCACGCCGACTTTTAAGAAAGTGTGTTGGCGGCCTGGATGCAGTGGTTATCGGAGGCGATCTTACTGAGGAAGGTGTTCCTCTTGAGAAGACGAGACTGAATGTTCAACGACTCTCCTCCTTGGGGGCCCCTGTGTTTTTTGTATGGGGGAATAATGATTATGAAGTGGATCAGAAAGCATTTGTACAAATGTTGACAGATGAAGGCGTTCAGCTTCTTCGTAATGGTCATAGCTTTCTGCGTGAACACGTCTGTATCATTGGTGTAGACGATGCGACCAGTGCATTGGATGATTTGCCAAAAGCGATGCCTAAGGACGATCAAAGTGGCTTTTTCTTACTTGTCTCACATAATCCAAATGTTCGTTATACTGAGACGGAAAAAGAGAGATTGAGTGGAGTGTTAACCGCACATACGCATGGTGGGCAAATCCGTATCGGTCCATTCGGTCCATATACGCTTGGAGAGCTAAAGGTAAAAGAAGCGTTTTTTGAGCTTTCGACAAACGGATATGGTACGTCTTTACTGCCTTTACGCTTAGGCGCAAGGTCTGAGGCACATTGGCTGTCAATCTCTGGGGAGTGAAGTGTGGACATGCACTGAAGAGATTCTATATAATACAAGGAAGTTAGACTTTGCTTAAATTAAAAATGGCAACAAATCAAGTGTTGTCAAATCATTAGTAACGCATAGCTGTTTCATTTAATACCTTGTCAACGTTTTAGATCATTCATAAATTTGCGCAAAGGCACGCACCGATAGCTCCTGACATCATATGATGTAGGAAGTAAGGGAACGGTGGAGGGGGGCTTAAAAGAATTGCGTCTTGAACGATTAACCATGGATAAGATTAAAATATTTTTAACATACGACGATTTATATGAAAGAGGAATGACGAAAGAAGATTTATGGCACGATGCACCTAAAGTTCATCAATTATTCAGGGACATGATGAAGGAAGCGAGTGTTGAACTAGGATTTGAGGCTGTTGGGCCAATCGCTGTTGAAGTCTTTTCAATGCAGGCGCAAGGCATGGTTATTATCATGACGAAAGCTGGAAACCACTCACTTGATGATGATTATGACGAAGACTATATTGAAATGCAGGTTACACTCGATGAAAGTGACGATATTTTTTATGAGTTTGTGAGCTTTGAGGACTTTATTTCACTCAGTGCACACTTGATTAGAAAAGGGGTGGAGAGAGGCAGGCTCTACGCTTTTGAAAATCGGTATTTTTACAGTCTAAGTATAGAGGAAGTTACTCCAAGCGAGCTTGAAGGCTTAGTGGCCATTTTAGCTGAGTTTGGCAGCCCCTCGACGTTAACGAAGTATCGGGTAGAGGAGTATGGAAAAGTCGTCATTCCTCATTCGGCTCCCAAAGTCATTGACCAGTTCTTTTTGTCGACATAAATGATTGGTGGTGAGGCTTCCCGTTTGATCGGTCAGCCTCATTTTGACTGCCATTTTTGGCGTAATGGCTCGGCTGAAAAAATACGTACAAGCCTATAGAAAGAAACGACTGTTATACCTTTCAAATCAAGATGACAACGTGTATACTAATCTGTGAATGAGGCAAGAATAGTGTGTTGAAACACAGGAGGTACATGGACTGATGGCAACCAAGGAAACTAAGGGCTCTCATGAGGGGCAGACAGATATTTTAATATCGACCCAGACAGTAATCATGAAGGCGTTGGAAAAACTGGGCTACCCAGATGAAGTGTATGAACTACTAAAAGAGCCAATTCGTTTACTAACCGTCCGCATCCCTGTCCGAATGGATGACGGCTCAATTCAAATATTTACTGGCTACCGTTCTCAGCACAATGATGCGGTTGGTCCAACGAAAGGTGGCGTCCGCTTTCATCCAAACGTAACGGAGAAAGAAGTCAAGGCCTTATCAATCTGGATGAGTTTGAAAGCTGGCATTGTTGATCTACCTTATGGTGGTGGAAAAGGCGGTATTATATGTGACCCACGTGAAATGTCGTTTAGAGAGCTTGAGCGATTAAGTCGGGGATATGTACGAGCCATTAGCCAATTTGTTGGACCTTCGAAGGATATTCCAGCACCTGATGTATTTACAAATTCGCAAATTATGGCTTGGATGATGGATGAGTATAGCCGCATTGATGAATTTAATAACCCTGGATTTATAACCGGAAAGCCTATCGTTCTAGGGGGTTCTCACGGGCGTGAGTCAGCAACTGCAAAAGGTGTTACGATTTGTATAGAGGAAGCGGCGAAGAAAAAGAATATTGATATTAAAGGGGCTCGTGTCGTTATCCAAGGTTTTGGTAACGCAGGGAGCTTTCTTGCAAAGTTTATGCACGATGCCGGAGCGAAAGTCATTGCCATTTCAGACGCGTATGGTGCATTGCATGATCCGAACGGTCTCGATATCGATTATTTGCTTGATCGCCGAGATAGTTTTGGTACAGTGACGAAGCTGTTTAACCATACGATTTCCAATAAAGAGCTGCTTGAGCTTGATTGTGATATTCTCGTTCCGGCAGCGATTGAAAACCAGATTACGAAGGACAATGCCAACGATATTAATGCCCGTATTGTCGTCGAAGCTGCAAATGGGCCGACGACGCTTGAAGCGACGAAGCTGTTAACCGAGCGGGAAATTCTGCTTGTGCCGGATGTCCTCGCCAGCTCTGGCGGCGTCACTGTTTCTTACTTTGAATGGGTGCAAAACCGTCAAGGCTATTACTGGAGTGAAGAAGAGGTTGAAGAAAAGCTCCGTGATGTGATGGTCAAAGCATTTGCGAATATTTACACGACAGCTACGAATCGCCGAATTGATATGAGGCTCGCTGCATACATGGTTGGTGTTCGTAAAATGGCAGAAGCCGCGAGATTTCGTGGGTGGATTTAATTTAGACAGACTGAAGGAAACGTTGATGAGGGGTGGCTTACAGGCCATCTCTTTTATGGTTTTTGAAAACGGAAGGAGAATTTTTCATGTCAATCGAGAATCAGGCGCAGCAAGAACAAGTCGTGATCGTTGGTGGGGGACCATGTGGTTTGTCGGCAGCGATCGAGCTCCAAGAGAAAGGTGTTGTGCCCCTCGTTATTGAAAAAGGAAATATCGTTGACGCCATTGCTCAGTACCCAACACATCAAACTTTTTTTTCAACGAGTGAAAAGCTGGAAATTGGTGATGTTCCATTTATTATTGAAGAGCGGAAGCCCCGCCGGAGCCAAGCGCTGGCATACTATCGTGAAGTCGTTAAGAAGAAAAATTTGCGTATTCATGCATTTGAGACAGTGAGTCGTGTTGCTCCAGCTGAAGGTGGCGGCTTTTTTGTTATGTCTGAGACATTCGATGGTCCGCGTGTCTATCGTGCAAAAGCTGTTGTGTTAGCGACAGGCTATTACGGTCACCCGAATGTGATGGATGTTTCAGGAGAAGAGTTGCCCCACGTATCCCATTATTTTAAAGAGGCGCACCGTTATTTTGATCAGCGAGTCGTTGTCATTGGTGGTAAGAACTCTGCAGTCGATGCTGCGCTTGAATTAGAAAAGGCCGGAGCACATGTGAGCGTTCTGTATAGAGGCCCTGAGTATTCAGCAAGCATTAAGCCTTGGATTTTGCCAGAATTTGAAGCGCTCGTAAGGCATGAGAAAGTGTCAATGACATTCAATGCCCAGATTAAAGAGATCACCTCTGATGAAGTTGTGTATGCCGTTGGGAACGAAGATCAGCGAATTGCATGTGATTTTGTCTTTGCGATGACGGGCTATACACCCGATCATGGGCTTTTTCGCGAAGCCGGAATCAAAGTTGATGAAGACACTGGACGCCCTTTTTTCAACGAAGACACGATGGAAACAAACGTGCCCAACCTTTACATCGCTGGTGTCGTAGCCGCAGGAAATAACGCAAATGAAATATTTATTGAAAATGGGCGCTTTCACGGAGGTAAAATTGCCAATGCGCTTATGCAGCATTCGTTGACTTCATTGAAAAAAGAGGTGAATCACGATGCCTAACATTTCGTTAATTACAACGGGAGGTACCATCGCAAGTAAACCGAATGAAAAAGGTTTACTCGCTGCGGGCGTGATGCTCGGGGATGAGGTTGCTTCCCTTTGTAAAATGCCCCAACATTATACAATTAATGTCGTTTCTCTCTTTCAGCTACCAAGCATGCATATAACAGAAGGAGAGATGCTCACTTTAAAGAAAACCGTCGAAACGGTTTTAGCGGACGATTCGGTTGACGGTATTGTTATTACACACGGAACAGATTCTTTAGAAGAAACCGCCTATTTTCTCGACCTGACGATCTCTGATGATCGTCCGATCGTCCTTACAGGCAGTCAGAAGTCGGCAAACGACCTTGGAAGTGATGTGTATACGAACCTTCGAAATGCAATGCTTGTAGCCGGAAATACAAGCTTGCATGGCGCTGGTCCGGTCGTTGTTTTTAACGAGCGCATTTGGCCTGCGCGGTATGTACAAAAGGTACATGCGTCGAATGTGCAAGGCTTTGCAACGTTTGGTTATGGTTATTTAGGCATCATTGATCAAGATATCGTTCATGTCTATCAAAAGCCAGTTGATCGCGATGTTTATCCCGACGTCCATACCTTTCCGAGAGTTGATATCGTTACTTGCTATACCGGTGCTGACCGAACGGCTGTTGACGCGTTCGTAGCAGAAGGTGCTCGCGGGATCATTATTGAAGGCAATGGGCGCGGGCACGTACCTCCCGCGGTGGTACCAGGTATTTTGGCGGCAATTGATGAAGGGACAGCAGTCGTTTTAACGACGAGTGCAGAGGAAGGATATGTGTTTCCGGCCTATGATTATACTGGGAGCGCGTATCAACTTGCTGAACAAGGCGTCATTCTCGGGAAGGATTATGATGCGAAAAAAGCCCGCGTGAAGCTTGCTTGTGCTCTTTCTTCTCATGGGTCACCTGCGCGTGCATTCGCCCGTTAGCATAACATTCCTTTTAAAAATCAGTGCCTTTTGAAATTTTTCATGATACGATAATACATACATGCCAAACTAAGCTGGAGGGATCAGATGCTCCCCATTATTTCAGCGGGAATTGCTCCCGGGGCAGCCCTCTTATGTTATTTTTATTTGCGCGATAAATATGAAGCAGAGCCCATTCATATGGTAGCTAAAAGCTTTCTCGTCGGCTTTGCAATTGTTTTTCCTATTATGTTTTTGCAGTATGCCATCACGCATGAAGCTGCCATTGATTCTCCATTGTTTGAGGCATTCGTCCAAACATCCTTTCTTGAGGAGTTTTTTAAATGGTTTGTGCTTTACTATACAGTGTATCATCATGTCGAGTTTGATGATTATTATGACGGGATTGTCTATGGGGTTGCCGTTTCCTTAGGATTTGCGACATTCGAGAACATTCTGTATATTTTTGCAAATGGCATTGACACGGCTTTTGGAAGAGCGTTACTGCCTGTGTCAAGTCATGCGCTATACGGTGTTATTATGGGTTATTACCTTGGACGGGCTAAGTTTGCTATCACTAAGAAGCGCTATGCCTGGCTGCTGCTATCATTTTTCGTTCCGTTTATTCTCCACGGTATATATGATTATATTATGCTATTCTTTAAAAAAAATTGGCTCGTTTGGATTGTTCCATTTATGGTTTTTCTTTGGTGGCTTGGTTTAAAGAAAGTGAAGAGCGCCAATCAGAGAAGCCGGAAACAAACCTTTGACCTATGATCATTGATGGGCGCTTCAATCTTCAATGCGCACGACATCTCATTTCATTTAAAGTTTAAAAAAATAAAATAAGCGTAGACGACATCAAAAACGATCTTGTCTCCTCTTTAACGTCCTCTTTTAGAGGGCGTTTTTTACATGGCAAAAGGTCTGCCTTGATCAGTTTTCATAAATCAACCACCAATTGAATAAAACGATTAACTCAGCAAATACTACCCACCAAAGCCTGTAAAAGGTGATCTTCGATGAACGGAGGGTAAAAGAGAGTGAATAAGCAACGATGGAAAATAATCATAGCTGTATGTCTCGTTTTAAGCTTAAGTCAGACAGCGTCTGTTCAAGCCTTTACAAATCAAGTCATTCAAAAGGGTGCTGTCGGTGATGATGTTATTGAATTGCAATCACGCTTGCAATACATCGGTTTTTATCAGAGTCAAATTGATGGAAAGTTTGGTTGGAGTACGTATTGGGCTTTAAGAAACTTCCAAGAAGATTTTGGACTGGATATCGATGGGCTGGCTGGTCCACAGACAAAGGAAAAACTCGTCAACGCGTCTCAATACGACGAACCTTACGTGAAAAATTATTTAAACAGTGGAAAGCGCTTTACGTATTACGGCGGGAGCTATAAAAAAAATCAGTCCGGCGGAAAACAAAACAATTCTTCGGGCGAAAAGCAACAAAGTCCTGGACAGCAGCAGCCGTCAGGGGGTGGGGGCAAGCAGCCTACTAAGCCAGTTAATGTCCCTGCAGGATATTCTGAAAATGATATTCAACTGATGGCCAATGCGGTGCACGGAGAGGCACGCGGAGAACCTTATGAAGGTATGGTTGCTGTTGCCGGTGTCATTTTAAATCGCATTAACAGCGCAACGTTTCCTGACTCAGTCTCTGGCGTCATCTTTGAGCCGCGTGCGTTTACAGCTGTTGCAGACGGGCAGATTTGGTTAACCCCGAATGAAACATCAAAACGGGCCGTACTCGACGCGATCAACGGTTGGGATCCGAGTAGCGGCGCCTTATATTATTTTAATCCAGATACAGCTACATCACCATGGATCTGGACTCGTCCACAAATTAAACAAATTGGTGCTCATATTTTCTGTAAATAAGAAAGGAGAGGATGAAAATGGCCAAAAACATAATCATTGCCGTTTTAGCTCTTGGCGTAATTGGGGCTGGCTTTTGGGGCTATCAAGAGCGCCAAGGGAAAGAAGCAGTTATGAACCACGCGGAAAACAATTACCAACGAGCATTTCATGACCTTGCTTATCGTGTCGGCTACTTAAAAGACAAAGTCGGAACATCACTAGGCATTCAATCAGATGCTCAAATGAAAAAAACATTAACAGATGTTTGGAAGGTGAGTGCCGAAGCACATTCTGATGTTGGACAGCTCCCTTTACGACTCATGGCTTTTAATAAAACCGAAGAATTTCTGTCTAACATTGCTGAATTCAGCTATCGGACGAGTTTCCGTGACTTATCTGAAAATCCGATGACAGATCAAGAGAAAAAAACATTGAAAACGTTGTATAAAGACGCAAAGTCGATTGATGGCGAGCTAAAGAACGTCCAGAAAAAAGTTCTTCAAGACCATTTAAAATGGATGGATGTGCAAATGGCGCTTGCTTCTGATGAAGAGCCGATGGACAACACGATTATTGACGGATTTAAAACTGTTGAACAGCAATCCGAAAAATACAATGAAAACACCGACTTTGGCACTGATGTGAAACGTTTGAATGACCACTACAATACGAAAATGTCTTTTGCTGGAAAACCGATTTCTGAAAAACAAGCCGTTCGTAAAATGAAAAAGTTCTTCGAGCTAGAGGGCGAATATGAAACGACGGTGAAAGAGAGCGGCGGAGGTGCGGATTACGCATTTTATTCGGTGACATTATCAAATGACAAGGAAACCTTTACTGGCGACATTTCTAAAAATGGTGGCGTCCCCATCTGGCTATTAAATAGCAGAGAAGTGCAAGATCCAACCGTCTCGTTAAATAAGGCTGCTGATAAAGCCGCATCCTTTCTAAAAAAGCACGGCTATGGGAAGGTTGAATTGCACGAAAGCAGCCAGTATGACAATGAAGGGCTATTTACCTTCGTGAAAAAGATCGACGAAATTCATTATCTCCCAGCGTCCATTCGCGTAAAGATTGCTTTGGACAATGGAGAGCTGGTCGGTTTTGATGCACGCCAGTATTTAATTGAAGACCCGAAAGATCAAGAAGCTTTAAATGCGACGCCTGCATTGTCAGAGGAGGAAGTGCTTGAACCAATTCGTGAGACGATGGACATTCAGCAATCATCCCTCGTCTTCACCGAAAATGAGTTTGGTGAGGATGTGCTCTGCTATGAAGTATACGCTGTTATGGATGGTGACACGTATCGACTTCTAATCAACGCCAACACGGGTGATGAAGAGGACGTTGAACAAGTTGAAAGCACAGAAAACGTTTTTGAGAATGCTGTGTAAAAAAATAGAAGCTTGAGCTTCGGTGCGTAGACAAAAGACCTATTTGGTTTTGTCTACGCTTTTTAGCTCTATAAAATGATTTTTCACGAGCTGAAATAAAGTTTACTTAGCGGAGAGGTTTAAATGACTTCCTTTTTTTAACGGCTTCGGGCATAATGAAAAAAAGGGGGTTATGACCATCGAATTAGGTACAAAGATGTGGCTGCGCCTTCAAGGTTTGGAAAAAAAGGAGTATGTCGGTGCAGTTGTCGATGAAGATCAAGAAAATATTTGGATTATGATTGACAAAGAATTAATGAAGTACGTTGAAGAAAAAACGTGCATTCTTTCTTTTCGGGAATATAGTGGTGCGCTACAAACGTTTACAGCTGAGCATACTGCGGTGCGAAAGGAAGGAAACGTATGGATGGCTGGATTTCGTAAGCCTGCGCCTGAGCATATCCACCGCATTCAACGACGCAATTTTTTGCGTGTCGAAGCCAAGCTTAATGTCGCAGTCTATGGGATGGAAGAAGATGATCTTGAGCCGTTTGTTACGACGACATATGATGTGAGCGGAGGAGGCGTATCTATTTGGATGCCGCGCGGTACTGAGCTCGTCCGTGAACAGCAAGTGTTACTGTATATTTCCCTCCCGCTTAAAAAGGAAGAAAAGCCTACATTAATTAAAACATTGTTTAATCCACTCCGGCACACTCAAGTAGAGGGTGGAAATGAACGTTGGGGCGGCGAATTTTTAGATATTAGCGAGCAGGATCGCAAAAAGCTCGTTCGTTATACGATGTTTGAACATGCGCGAAAAGCGAGAGCATAAAAAAGATTCAAATGAGGCACGTTATCTAAAAAAGGAGCAAGTGATGAAAAGAGTAGAGCGGATCATTCTTATTCTCACTTTATGGCACTTTTTGTTTCTTTGCATTGCTCAATACGTCAATCTGTCCGCTGGCGGCGAAAGTGTAACGCGGCTCACCAAATATGAAGGTGTTGAACAGATTGATGAACAAGAAAAAACGACACGTCGTTAGACCAGGAAAGGCACGCTGTGGTATGATAAGGAAAAAAGTTAGGGAGAGAATGTATGCAAGAGAGTATTGCCGTTGCCATTGACGGCCCGGCTGCAGCAGGCAAGAGCACCGTGGCCAAAAAAGTGGCTGGCTATTTTAATTATCTATACATAGATACAGGAGCGATGTACCGGGCATTTGCATGGTATGCAGTGCAAAATGGCGTCGACCCTGCGAGTGAAAAAGAAACAAGAGAGCTGTTACCTTCATTTGCGATGGATTTCCAGAGAAAAGGGAAAGCTCAGCGCGTGTTTGTCGGTCAAGAAGACGTGACAGAGGCGATTCGTACGAAGGAGATGGGGCTGTATGCTTCTGCTGTTGCTGTGCATCCACCCGTCCGCCATCATTTAGTGGCACTCCAACGCGAAATGGCTGCGCAAAGGGCAGTCGTTATGGATGGTCGAGATATTGGTACAAATGTACTGCCTAATGCAGATGTGAAAATCTTTTTAGTTGCTTCGCCAGAGGAACGAGCAGAGAGACGATGGAAGGAATATCAGAGCAAAGGGCAAGACGCTGATTTAGCACTTCTGTTGGAGGACATCCGTAAAAGAGACAAGCAGGATATGGAACGAAAGGTTGCACCATTAAAAAAAGCATCTGACGCGATTGAAGTCGATACGACGGCAATGCCTTTAGACGATGTTGTAGCGCGTATTGTTCAAGTCGTAAAGCAGAAGGTGGCGTCATGACCAAAACATACACGGTCGGTAAAACACTTTGCGCAGGCTTTTCAAAAGCTTTATTTAAATTTGAAGTTATTGGTGAGGAGCATATCCCTAAGACGGGCGGTGTTCTTTTATGTTGCAATCATAGGTCGAATTATGATCCTGTCCTTTTAGGCGTTGCCTGTCCGCGAAAAGTGCGCTATATGGCGAAAGACGAGCTTTTCAAGGCGCCTCCTCTAAAGTGGCTGATGAATCAGCTCGGTGTCATTCCTGTCCGTCGCGGTGCTTCTGATAAGCAAGCGTTACGCAAAGGCCTTCAAGTGTTAAATGATGGGGATGTATACGGAATGTTTCCTGAAGGAACACGAAGTAAAACAGGCGAGCTTGGCGAAGGGATGAGTGGTGCGGGTTTTTTTGCACTGCGATCTAACGCTGCGATTGTGCCAAGTGCGGTTATCGGTGATTATCAACCTTTTCAAAAAGTGAAAGTCGCTTTTGGACCGCCGATCCCATTCGAGACTCTTCGTAAAGAAAAAGCGTCATCAAAACAGGCAACTGAGTTGATTATGAGCGAAATCTCTGCTTTAATAGAACAGTACAAGTAATAATGACTTGACAAACTGAAGTATTTATAAGAAGTTAGAGAAAAGAACTTTCGTAGCACCAAAGGAAGATATGATTTGTTCTACCTTTCTTTTGTGGAATACGTAGTTTGTTGGGATTCAAGGAGGTTGTTTACATGGTTGATGAAGTAAACCAAGAGCAAGAAATGTCCGAAATCAAATCTTTTTCTGCGGGCGATTTAGTGAAGGGTACTGTCACTAAAATCGAAGATAAGCAAGTTCTCGTAGACGTAGGATATAAAGTGGATGGGATTGTACCTATTAAATCATTATCCAGTTTGCACGTCGAGTCACCTGCAGATGTTGTAGAAACCGGTGAAGAGTTAGAGTTAAAAGTGATCAAAATTGATGACGATGAATTAATCTTGTCCAAGCAAGCAGTGGATGAAGAAAAAGCATGGGAAGACCTAGAGCAAAAATTTGAAAACAACGTGACTTTCGAAGCGGAAGTGAAAGAAGTTGTTAAAGGTGGACTCGTCGTAGATTTAGGCGTCCGTGGCTTCATCCCAGCTTCTCTAGTCGAGCGTCACTATGTAGAAAACTTTGACGACTATAAAGGTCGTACTTTGACACTAAAAGTGCTTGAGCTTGACCGAGACAAAAATCGTGTCATTCTGTCACACCGTGCTGTTGTTGATGAGGAAATTCAACAGAAAAAAGGTGATACGCTTGCTTCATTAGAAGCAGGACAAGTGTTGCCTGGTACAGTTCAGCGTTTGACTGATTTTGGTGCGTTTGTAGACATCGGTGGCATTGACGGCCTAGTTCATATTTCACAATTGGCTCACCATCATGTTGAAAAGCCATCTGATGTTGTTGAGGAAGGTCAAGAAGTACAAGTGAAAGTGCTTTCTGTTGATCACGACAATGAGCGCATTTCTCTGTCCATTAAAGAAACACTTCCTGGTCCATGGGAAGAAGTTGCAAATAAAGTTCAAGCTGGCGATGAGCTTGACGGTACTGTAAAGCGCCTTGTTTCTTTCGGTGCGTTCGTAGAAATCTTGCCTGGTGTTGAAGGTCTCGTTCATATTTCACAGATCTCGAACCGCCATATTGGTACGCCTCATGAGGTGTTAGAAGAAGGACAGGAAGTTCGCGTGAAAGTGCTAGAAGTGAACCCGGATGAGCACCGGGTATCATTAAGCATTCGCGACCTGCTTGAAGAGTCTGCTCAAGAAGAACACCACGCTGTAACTCCTTCTTATGAGGAAGAAGATGGTTCCGGTGTGAAGCTTGGCGACTTGTTTGGCGACGCTTTGAAAAAATTTAAATAATGGTGATGTTGTGAAACGCGCACAAAGAAAACTGGATCATATTCAAGGAGCTATGGTAGAAAAGGAGACAGGCGGAGCTGGTTTTGAGCATGTCACTTTTATCCACCAAAGTCTGCCTGAGTGTGATTTGCGAGACGTTTCACTGCAATCTGGAATAGGCGAACTTACATTAAGTTCGCCTATTTTTATCAATGCGATGACAGGTGGCGGTGGAGAAGAAACGTTTCTGATTAATCAAGGCATTGCCCGCGTGGCGAGAAAAACAGGCGTGGCGATGGCTGTCGGTTCTCAAATGGCTGCTGTCAAAGATCAAGCCCAAAGATATACATACGAGGTCGTCAGAGAAGAGAATCCAGACGGTATTTTGTTTGCAAATCTTGGGATGGATGCCACTGCTGAGCAAGCAAAAGAGGCCGTTGATATCATTGCCGCAGATGCACTGCAAATTCACTTAAATGTGATTCAAGAGCTTGTCATGCCTGAAGGAGATCGCTCGTTTTCAACGGTTTTAGCCCGTCTAGAACAGATTGTACAAGCGATTAATGTGCCAGTGATCGTTAAGGAAGTTGGTTTTGGGATGAGCTATGAAACCGCTCGAAGCTTACAGTCAATTGGTGTAGCGGCAGTGGATGTCGCTGGTTTCGGGGGCACAAACTTTTCAAGAATTGAGAATGACCGTCGCACTCGTTCGATGGACTTTTTTAATGAGTGGGGCATCCCGACGACTTGCGCGTTGGCTGAGCTTCGCTTACGACATCTGCAGGTTCCAGTGTTAGGGTCTGGCGGGATTACGTCGCCTTTAGATGTGGTGAAGGCGCTCGCTTTAGGCGCCTCAGCAGTTGGTGTGGCTGGTATAGCGTTAAGGACGTTTATGTCTGAAGGGGAAGAAGCGCTTGAGCAGTTGCTGGTTGATTGGCACAATGACATGATCACCATCATGACAGCGCTTGGTGTGACGAAGCCTCAGCAGTTGTCTAGTGCTCCTATACTCGTATCTGGATATGTACATCATTGGCTGACGGAGCGTGGATTATATACGAGCGAGTTCGCTCAACCGAAGTAAAGCCAAGCGGTGTATGCTTTTTACAGCAACGCTTGGTTTTTCACGTGCTTTGTGATTGAAATGCGTCCTAATGAGTCATAATGGAGGCTAGAGGTGATTAAATTGTGGCCCTCCTTCGGCTTATTATGGCTTGCGTGGCTCGTATGGTTATACATGACATTTTTTGCAGAACGCTCGGCTCGGAGAACCCGAGTCGCTGCTAGTGTTTTAAGTGCGATTATTTTGTCTGCGCTTGAAGTTCCCTTCTTTTATGAAAACCAAGTCAATGCAGGCTTTGTCTTTGTTGGCTGGCTCGGGTTTTGGCACATTTTTAACAATGCTGGGGGCTCGCTTCTGCGCCGGTTTTTTTCAATGCTTACGTGTGCTTTTTGTTTCGCATTTTTTGAGTTGTTTTTATTATATGATCCTGTATGGACAGTACTCGATAAACAATGGTTGGTCGGATCCATTCTTTTTTTTCTGACACTCCTTTTGGCGAAGCGTACAATTGATCGATTGTCGTATATTGCTGGTGGGATGGTGCAAGGAGCCTTTCTCGTCATGCTTGTATTAAAAAAAGTGAACATGTCTTATATGCTTGGTACAATGATACAGGCTGATATACTTGTCGTCGTTTTATTATTGCATGGTGGATGGCACTTCATGAAAGCAGGCATTCGAAAGTTAGAAGCGAAAGTGTTGCAAAAACAAGGGTGGACCGGGCGTGTCTAGACTGTCTTTGATAGAAGTGTGACTAAAAGATTGTAAAAAAAGAAAGGTGGGAAACGCATGAGTAAACCCGTTTTAGCGATTGTTGGTCGACCGAATGTCGGGAAATCAACGATATTTAATCGCTTGATAGGTCAAAGGTTGTCGATCGTTGAAGATACACCAGGCGTAACGAGAGACCGTATATACGGCACATCAGAGTGGATTGGCACTGATTTTCATGTCATCGATACAGGCGGGATCGATTTACGGGATGAACCCTTGCTTGCCCGTGTCCGTGAGCAAGCAGAAATCGCTATGGACGAAGCAGATGTGATTTTATTTATGGTCAATGGGCAGGAAGGCGTTACTGCAGCAGATCAAACGGTTGCCGAACGCTTATATCGAAGTGGAAAGCCCGTGCTTCTTGTGGTCAACAAAATGGATAATCCACAAATGCGCGAAGATATTTACGACTATTATGCGCTAGGCTTTGGGGAGCCTTATCCGGTTTCAGGAGCGCATGGAAGTGGATTAGGTGATTTACTGGATGCTGTCGTGGAAGCTTTTGGTTCGCTGACAACGGAAGAGGATGAAGATCCTGAAGCCATTCGTTTTTCATTTATTGGTCGACCGAATGTCGGGAAATCCTCGCTCGTCAATGCCATTCTTGGTGAAGAAAGAGCGATCGTATCAGATATTCCTGGTACGACACGCGATGCGACAGATACACCATTTGAGCATGATCAGCAATCGTATGTCATTATGGACACAGCCGGTATGCGTAAACGTGGGAAGGTTTACGAAAAAACGGAAAAATACAGCGTTCTACGGGCACAAAAGGCGATTGAACGATCGGATGTTTGTGTCATCGTCTTAAATGGTGAGGAAGGGATTATTGAGCAGGATAAAAAGATTGCTGGTTATGCCCATCAAGGTGGACGGGCGGTTGTCATTGCGGTTAACAAATGGGATGCTGTTGAAAAAGATGAAAGAACGATGCAGAGCTTCTCTAAGAACGTTCGTGCTCATTTTCCCTTTTTAGCTTATGCACCGATTGTTTTTTTATCAGCACTGACGACAAAACGGATGCATACCCTTCTTCCTGCCATCCGATTAGCAGCTGATAATCACGCGATGCGCGTCCAGACAAACGTACTAAATGACGTCATTTCCGATGCAGTGGCCGTCAATCCTCCGCCAACTGACAAAGGTCGACGATTAAAGGTGCTCTATGCCACTCAAGTGAGTGTAAAGCCACCGACCTTCGTGCTGTTTGTGAACGACCCTGAGCTACTTCATTTTACTTATCAGCGTTTCTTAGAAAATAAAATTCGTGAGGCATTTGATTTTACCGGAACACCGATTAACATTTACCCGCGCATGCGAAAAAAAGAGCGGTAAAGTAAAAGGAGGAATGAAGGTGGCACGAATCGCAGTTATTGGCGCCGGAAGCTGGGGCACTGCCTTGTCAATGGTTCTTGCTGATAATGGGCACAGTGTATCGTTGTGGACACATCGTGAAGATCTCGCGAACGATATAAATGAACGTCAGCAAAATGAGCAATATTTACAAGGTGTTAAGCTACCTGAATCGATTCAAGCGACGACATCACTCGAAACCGTTTTAGAGGACGTGCATACATGCATCCTCGCTATCCCGACAAAGGCACTCCGTGAGGTGTTAAGGCAAATGATCCCCGCCTTAACGAAAGAACTATGTTGGGTCCATGCACTAAAAGGGATCGAGCCGGGAACTTATCTAAGGCCGTCAGAAATTGTCCGTGCAGAAATTCCTGATCATTTTCGAAAAGACGTTGCTGTTTTATCCGGACCAAGTCATGCTGAAGAAGTGTGTGAACGAAAGCCGACGACCGTTGTTATTGCTGCTGCTCGTATGGAAACGTCAACGTTCGTACAAGATTTATTTATGAACGATGTTTTTCGTGTGTATACGAATGCTGATTTTGTCGGTGTCGAGCTTGGCGGCGCGTTAAAAAATATCATTGCGCTCGGTGCTGGCATTTCTGATGGTTTAGGGTATGGCGACAACGCAAAAGCGGCTTTAATTACGAGGGGATTAGCGGAAATCTCTCGCCTTGGCAGTCGTCTTGGTGGAAATCCTTTAACGTTCTCTGGCTTGACTGGCATGGGTGATCTCATTGCCACATGTACGAGTGTGCATAGTCGTAATTGGAAGGCGGGCTATCTTTTAGGAAGTGGTCACTCACCAGAGGAAACGCTTAGTCAAATGAAGATGGTTGTTGAAGGTGTTCGAACGACTGAAGCGGTCTACCAGTTAGCCAGTGAGCGTGACGTAGATATGCCGATTACTCGTGCCATTTATGATGTTTGGTTTAAGGAGAAGGAAGCAAAGGTCGCTGTAGATGAGTTGATGAGTAGAGACCGCCGGAGAGAAATGGAGTTGTTCGGTGAAGAACCTTTTTAAATAGGCAGTAGCGCGCTCATTTTTAGCTGTTAACGCATACGTTAAAGGAAAGCCCCTAGGGTTGAATAGGTGAATGAAAGCCTGTAAAACTAAAACGGCTAGGGGCTTGTGGCGTTCAAGGGAAAGTTGTAACGGCGGGGGAGGCCTCGCCGCTTTTTTATTCACTTTATAGTAAATCAAGGCGAAAGTCATTTTGCCTGTGATATAATGGGACGTGTTTAAAGGAGGGGAAGTCATGTCTGTTGGGCTTATAAAAATGTGGATTGCACTTGGAGCAATCGGACTGATGTTTTTAGCTGTTGTGTTTATTTTGGCAAGCCGCTTTAAATTACAAGGGTTTTTTAAAAGCTTTACTGCGGTGATTGCATACATATGCATGGTTTTTGCAGGTCTTCTGATTGTTTTTGTCGTTTTTTCAGGACCGGTTGATTCGTAAGGGGTGGATGAAAATGATACGAAGACAGATGGTAGTCGTTCTGACGGTGAGCCTCTTATTCCTGTCGGGGTGTATGTATCCTCGTGACTATGGTTCTTCGGCTCCGCCAGATGAACAGATCATGTTTGTCCAAAATGCTGT
This sequence comes from Litoribacterium kuwaitense, assembly GCF_011058155.1. Lineage (NCBI taxonomy): Bacteria > Bacillati > Bacillota > Bacilli > Caryophanales > Bacillaceae > Litoribacterium > Litoribacterium kuwaitense. The sequence goes on from NZ_JAALFC010000001.1 coordinate 271,013, forward strand.
TGACCGCTTTCAGGAGCAAACAGGCGTTTTTCCGATTAAAAATAGTGAAGAAGATACGTCCGTCTATGAAAAATATACGATTGATTTTAGAAGGCTTTTAAACGGGTTTTTAAGTGAAGTTCCCTCTAATGCGTATGAAGCGGGAGGACATTATCAGTATGTGCTCGTTGATCCCGATGAGGCACCTAAGGTTAAGCTGATTGATTTACGGCATGCAGAAGAAATGCGTAGTTTACGACTACAATTAAACAGTTACATGCAGCGTTCAAATTATTTGCCTGTAGCCAGGGTGAAAGAAAATGGCCTGTTAGAAATAGATTATGAGAAAATGGGCTTAGATGAGCCGCCGTATGTAGAAAGTCCATATTCTCAAACGACGCTACCGATTGTGTTTGACGCTTCGGGAAATCTATATGTCGATTATGCTCCTGATATTTTTATGGCGTTGGAAGAAGGAGCGGAGGAGCCAGCGGGAGATTTGCGAGAGGTATTGGTTACAGACCATCCGATTGTTCCTGCTTTCTCAGTTCCGTATGCGATGGAAGATGAAACAATTGTTGCGCAAAAAGAATAAAAGGCATGCATTCAACCTCCGAATCATACGATGTGATGACGGAGGTTGTTTTATGTAGAGGGACTCGCAATCATTCAACGATCGTCCAAACGTAGTCATATTTTTTATGGCGATGCTCATACATTGAGTTATGGGGTGAAGGGTGCCTTTACGAAAAATGGATGGTCACAAGTATATGCGGGAGGGGAAGCAATGGAAAGAGTTGATATCTTCAAGGACATCGCAGAGCGCACCGGCGGTGATGTGTACCTTGGCGTAGTCGGAGCCGTTCGCACAGGCAAGTCTACTTTTATTAAGAAGTTTATGGAATTGGCTGTGCTGCCAAACATTGAAAACGAATCCGATCAAGCAAGAGCTCAGGACGAGCTGCCACAAAGTGCAGCAGGGCGGACGATTATGACGACTGAGCCAAAGTTTATACCGAATCAAGCCGTTTCAATTCAAGTTGATGAAGGTCTTGATGTCAACGTTCGCCTCGTTGACTGTGTTGGATACGCCGTCAAAGGCGCAAAAGGGTACGAAGATGAGAATGGGCCACGTATGATTCATACGCCTTGGTACGAGGATCCAATTCCGTTCACAGAGGCTGCTGAAATAGGAACGCGCAAAGTGATTCAAGAGCACTCTACGATTGGGGTCGTCGTTACGTCTGATGGCACGATCGGCGAGATCGATCGTCGCGATTTTATTGAGGCGGAAGAGCGGGTCATCTCAGAGCTTAAAGAAGTTGGTAAACCATTTATTATGGTCATCAATTCTGCTCAGCCTCATCACCCAGATACGGAAGAATTAAGAATGTCACTCGAAGAACACTACGATATTCCTGTATTAGCAATGAGTGTCGAAAGCATGCGAGAGCAAGATGCATATAGTGTGCTTAGAGAAGCGTTGTATGAGTTCCCAGTGCTTGAAGTCAATGTCAATTTGCCAAGCTGGGTCATGGTGTTGAAAGAAGATCACTGGCTGCGAGAGAGCTACCAAGCAGCGGTCCGCGATACGGTAAAAGATATTAAGCGCCTACGCGATGTTGATCGTGTTGTGGGACAATTTAGCGACTATGAATTTATTGATCAGGCTAATTTAGCCGGCATCGAAATGGGGCAAGGGATCGCGGAAATTGACTTATATGCACCAGATGATCTCTACGACCGTATTTTACAAGAGGTAGTCGGTGTGCAAATTCGCGGTAAAGACCATCTGCTCGAGTTGATGCAAAACTTTGCACATGCCAAAACGGAATACGATCAAGTATCTGATGCATTAAGAATGGTCAAGCAAACGGGGTATGGCGTAGCAGCTCCGGCACTGACAGATATGAGTCTTGAAGAACCAGAAATCATTCGTCAAGGACCTCGTTTCGGGGTGCGTTTAAAGGCAGTTGCACCATCAATTCATATGATTAAGGTCGATGTAGAATCTGAATTCGCCCCAATTATAGGCACCGAAAAACAGAGCGAAGAGTTGGTAAGGTATTTAATGCAAGACTTTGAGGATGATCCATTGTCCATTTGGAATTCGGATATTTTCGGACGTTCGTTAAGTTCGATCGTTCGTGAAGGGATCCAAGCAAAGCTCTCATTGATGCCAGAAAATGCGCGATATAAACTTAAAGAAACATTAGAGCGTATTATTAACGAAGGCTCTGGAGGCTTGATCGCGATTATTCTTTAATTTTGTACGCCTGCCACAGGGCGTTTTTCTTGTGCGCCAGGCATGGTGACGATCTAGGTGGTGAAAGTCCACTGTGGGGGTACACATCAACCAACCACTAAGGAAGCGCAAGGTACTTACTGTGAGGTAAGGGCTGAAGGAAGCGTGGAATAAAATCTTGGCTCGACGAACAGAAATCTGATACGAAGGCTCTATAAAAGGATGAGGCTCCAAGACAAGTCAAAGTCCAAAAGATGTGCGTAACTTTATGGAGTAAATCAGGCGAGTAAAAGAGGAAAGATCGTTGTCTTACCCTGGGAGGTCTCACGGACAGCTAAGGAGTCCCCTAACAAGAAAGCTGGTTCGAAAAAGGTTTACCGTGAGAAGTCAGCCGAAGCCATAGTAGTGAGACTGATCACGAAGGGCTGAACAATTTATAGTGTTTCTACGCCAAGAATGCACGAAAGATAAACTTCAGAATGTGTTAATGAGGAAAGTATGAGCGTATCTCAAAGGATACTCAATAAACGCCTAAGACAGAGGGGTATCCCCTTTGCCTTAGATTACTATCTAAAAGTACACACTGCGATATAAATTGAACCGCCGTATACGGAACCGTACGTACGGTGGTGGTGAGAGGGGCGGAAAGTGATTCAACTTTCCCTTCTACTCGATTTTAGGCGATAAACTGAATGCGTTGATGCTAAAGGGTGTAGATGACGTCAAAAATGACTTTATCTGCGCTCTTTTAGTAAGATAAGGGGTCTACGCTCGTATCCGTTGCCTGTCTCTTGAGAAGTGAGCTTCTGTTCACCTATATCGTATGATTAAGTCAGTTTTCCGAAAAAAGTTGTATGCAAAGTATTATAAATAAGCGGTTTTGTCTACACTGGAGATGTCAGCTTGCAGAAAGTGATCTGTCAAACGAAGGAGGATGAAGGATTTTCAACTGTCTTCGTCATAAATTGTATCTATTTTCGTAATATGACTGGAATTTAAGTCCGTATCAACTTTTTTCCGCGTGAATCCCGAAAAAACAGCGTAAAATGATTGAATTCTCGGATGTGATCGTTTAATATAAGGCTGTCAGTCTCAAGGCTGGCCTGAATGAAAGGCTATTTTTGACTAAAAAACAGTAAAGTAAAATGAACCTGTTTTTGATCTTTTTGGGAGGAGGTGATTGGCATGAACAAAACAGATCTCATCAATGCTGTCAGCGAATCCGCAGAACTTTCCAAAAAGGAAGCAACTCAAGCGGTCGACGCAGTATTTGAAAGCATCAGCGATGCTTTAAAAGACGGAGATAAAGTACAGTTAATCGGTTTTGGAAATTTCGAAGTTCGTGAGCGTGCTGCACGTAAAGGTCGCAATCCGCAAACGGGTGAAGAAATCGAAATTCCTGCAAGTAAGGTGCCGGCCTTCAAGCCTGGTAAAGCCCTTAAAGATGCTGTGAAGTAATACATAGATAGGGCATAAAAAGAGTCGCAAACCGTGTGTTTGTGACTCTTTTTTCGATAAGGCGATTGTTTTGACGTGTAATGCCCGATAAGATGATCCATATGCTCCGTTTTCTTTACGATGGCACCGGCATTGTGCTAGAATTTCTATAATATCGGCGTAACACGATCGATCGCATCTGGATATTCTTCGGAGGTTGTGTTCCTTCATTTTGGCACCCGTCAGTCGATCGATAAGGAGGCAATTGATAATGAATGACAAAAATAGTGAGTTTATCGTAATTAAAGCAGAGGAAGATGGCGTTAACGTCATCGGGTTGACTCGTGGGACAAATACACGATTTCACCATTCTGAAAAGCTTGATGATGGTGAGGTTATGATTGCTCAGTTTACGGAGCACACTTCTGCAATTAAAGTAAGAGGGAAAGCACTCATTAAAACGAGCTTTGGAGAAGTTCATGGTGGAGAACAGGAAAAATAAGCACGATGATCTGAATCATTTTCGCAGTGACCAGGTGACTATATGTGTTACAATAACGGCAGACGAAGAGAAAAGTCGGCAGACAGACAAGGGTGAGGATTTTTGCGTATGTGTAGAGAAACATTGAATGAACTTCGAAAACGAATGAATAAAAGGCTCGATCACCCTGCGCTTCGCCATGCAGTGCCTGTTCCCGAAATTGATGAGGACCGCATGCTTTTTTTGTATGCAATGATGAAGGAAGCGAATTTTACAGAAGAAGATACACGTACATACATTGTACCGGTCATGCTCGTACAGTTAGCCATGGATACGCATGAATTTGTACGTCCTCAATCAAAAGAGATATCAAACAATGATCGAGAACAACAGCAAATGACTGTTCTCGCGGGAGATTTTTATAGCGGCATGTATTATCGGTTACTGTCCTACACCGGGGACATAAACTTTATTCGTGCTGTATCGCAGGGTGTCAAAGTCATTAATGAAGCTAAGGTGAAGCTGTACGAGGAAACGTCTCAAACTGTTGAGCAAGTATTAGACGTGATAGTACACATTGAGACGTCCATTCTTGGAAGTGTTGCTGAGTTTTTACAAACGCCTTCACTGAAAATGATTGCAGAAGACTTTTTTCTGTTGAAGCGCCTCATAAAAACACGGCAGAAAAACGAGCACGCGTCACCTTTTGCTTTTTTATTTGAACAAAACCCAGGTGGAGAAGGCCGTTTTCTTGACCGCGCTATTGAAAAAATTCAAGGCCGTTTAGAAAAAGCGTTAAGCGGGGTTCATGAAGAAGTACGAGAGCGTGTTCATGACCTGATTTCCCAGCCGCATGAACAGCAACAGCGGTACATAGAGGAAGGTTTATCATGAATCATTTGAACAGACAATCGAAAGAAGAAAAGGTTCACGGTGTATTCGAGAAAATCTCGAGTCAGTACGACCGAATGAATTCAGTGATCTCATTTAATAAACATAAATCGTGGCGAAAATACACAATGAAGCAAATGAACGTTCATGAAGGAGCAAAAGCGCTTGACGTATGTTGCGGAACAGGTGACTGGACGTTCGCTTTAGCAGAACAGGCAGGTGCAGAAGGGGCTGTCTACGGTCTTGATTTTAGCGGTAACATGCTTCAAGTAGCTAAGGAAAAAGAGCCATTGCCCAATCAAGCGCCAATTACGTGGGTTCAAGGAAATGCAATGGAGCTCCCTTTTGAAGATCATACGTTTGATTACGTGACCATTGGCTTTGGCTTGCGAAATGTTCCTGATTATAAGGCTGCGTTAGCTGAGATGGCAAGAGTGGCCAAGCCGGGAGGAAAAGTGGTTTGTTTAGAAACCTCACAACCGACGATGCCGGTCTTTAAGCAAGGCTACCACCTCTATTTTCGAACGATTATGCCAAGGCTTGGGAAATGGTTGGCGAAAAGCTATGACGAATATGCATGGTTGCAGGAATCAGCGCGAGATTTTCCTGGAAAGGATGAGCTCGCTCACTTATTTTCGAGTGTTGGCCTAGAAATGAAAGAGATTAAAAGCTTTACAGGCGGTGTGGCAGCCATGCATTTGGCAAGTAAACCACAGAAGTCGCAGCCTTAAACCGATTTGAAGATAAAGGTGAGTCAAGTCCATGAAATTACGAACGATTTATGCACACCTAGATAGCGAATTAAAAACAATTGAAAAGACGCTGGAAAAAACCGTTTTTTCTTCTGAAGAAACGTTGCAAGAAGCGTCGACCCAATTGTTAAAGGCCGGTGGTAAACGAATCCGTCCGATCTTTGTGTTGTTGTCAGGTCGTTTCGGGTCATATGATCGCAGTATCTCTGAAAAGGTAGCTGTATCACTCGAAATGATTCATATGGCTTCGCTCGTTCATGACGACGTCGTCGATGATGCAAAGCTTCGTCGAGGTCAAGAAACGGTCAAATCGAAATGGGATAACCGAATCGCAATGTACACAGGCGATTATATTTTTGCTAAATCGCTTGAGCTGATGACAGAAATTGAGTCTGTACAAGCCCATCAGCGTCTGGCTTATACAATTGTTGAAGTGTGTAAAGGCGAGCTAGAACAGGTGAGGGAAAAGTTTGATTGGGAGCAATCAATGAGAGTCTATTTACGACGCATTCGTCGGAAGACGGCGCTCTTAATCGCGGCGAGCTGTCAACTAGGTGCACTGGCAAACGATGCGCCTATAGATGCTGTGCGTGCGCTGTATCGATTCGGTTACAATGTTGGCATGGCCTATCAGATTACCGATGATGTGCTTGACTTTACCGGAACCGAAAAACAGCTCGGCAAACCTGCTGGCAGTGATTTAGCGCAAGGAAATATTACTTTGCCAGTGTTATATGCCATACAGAATCCAGAGGTAAAACAGCACTTACGACATTTGATTGCTCAACATACGAGTGAAAGTGTGAACCAGGCTGTCAATGTCGTATTACAATCAGGTGGCATCCGTTATAGTGAGCAGTTAAGTGATCGGTATTTGCAAAAGGCGCTTACGTCACTCGAGGTGCTACCGAATACCCGAGCTAAAAAAACACTTAAAGACATCGCCGAGTATATTGGTCGTCGCAGATATTAACTTCATTTTTATCCTTATTTTTGACAGTAAAGCTAAAGGTCTCACTTTTGGTCTTAGCTTTGACTGTCATTGAACTTTTAGACTCTTTTTAGTAGACTATACAATATGAAGTGTTTATTTCCAGAAGGACGAAGGAGAGTACATATATGGAAAAAACGTTTGTTATGGTCAAGCCGGATGGGGTTCAGAGAAACTTGATTGGAGAAATCGTACATAGGTTTGAAAGAAAGGGCTTTCAGCTTGTTGGTGGAAAATTGATGTCAGTTTCTGAAGAGCTTGCTAAGGAACATTATAAAGAACATGTAGACAAGCCATTCTTTACAGACCTCGTCGACTTTATTACTTCTGGGCCAGTATTTGCAATGGTCTGGCAAGGTGAAGGAGTCGTTGAAACCGCTCGCCATCTTATTGGCGCGACTAACCCAGCTAAAGCACCACTTGGCACGATCCGTGGAGATTTTGGTGTTGTCGTTCCGCGAAATGTCATTCATGGAGCAGATTCGCCTGAAAGCGCTGAGCGCGAAATGGGTCTGTTTTTCTCAGCGGATGAGTTAGTAGAATATAACAAAACAATTGATCAATGGCTTGTGGAATGACGGTAGCCGAACAGCCGACCTGAGATAACAGGTCGGCTTTTCAAGGTAATTAACGACATAATGAATGTTTTTGGGGAAGAAGAGGAGAGAGCTACGGTGAATAGCCTAGAAGAAAAAGACTACAAAGCGTTTATCGAACATTATAAGAAAGCAACTGGCATTGATTTAAACCTTTATAAGGAAAAACAGATGAAACGAAGATTTAAAACGCTTCGTGATAAGCTAGGTTTTGACAGCTTTGACGCTTTAGCAGTTGCAATGGTGCAAGATGAGGATATTAAGCAGCAATTTTTAGAAAAAATGACGATTAACGTTTCCGAATTTTATCGAAATAAAGAGCGCTGGGATTATTTAGGGCAACATATCTTGCCGGAAATGTATAAAGACCGGCAAAGACCACTTCGCATTTGGAGCGCAGCCTGCTCGACCGGTGAAGAGCCGTATACGATTGCGATGATTATGAAGAAACAACGTATTCGTGCGAATATTCTAGCGACTGATGTAGATGCAACGGTCCTTGCGGCTGCTCGGAAAGCGATTTACAAACCACATGTCATTAAACAAGTGCCAAAGGAAGAATTAGATGCTTACTTCGTTGAATCGGCAAATTTTTGGGAACTTTCAACGTCAGCTCTACCACAAGTAGAGTTTCGTTTACATGACTTGTTAAAGGATTCATATCCATCCCAGCAAGATCTGATCATTTGTCGAAATGTTTGTATTTACTTCACTGAAGAAGCGAAAGACGGAGTTTACCAGCGTTTTGCTGATGCGTTGACGAAGGGTGGCCTGTTGTTTGTCGGTAGCACAGAACAGATTTTTCGTCCTGAACGCTATGGCTTCAAACATGAAGGTCATTTTTTTTACCGTAAATTATAGGACAAACCGGCGCAAATATGCTATGATTTGCACAGATGCTTTAAAGTGATGAAGAGGAGGTCGGTTCAAAATGAGGTATTTAACAGCGGGAGAGTCACATGGACCTCAGTTGACAACCATTATTGAAGGGATGCCGTCGCTCGTTCCATTGGCGGCTGAAGATATTAATGACGATTTAGCACGCAGGCAAAAGGGTCACGCCGCGGCCGCCGTATGAAGATTGAAAAGGATCAAGCAATGATTAAAAGCGGCGTACGTCATGGACAAACTCTCGGGTCGCCAATTACGCTCGTTGTAGAAAATAATGATTGGAAGCATTGGACAGATATCATGGGTGCGGATCCAATTTCAGATGAAGAGAGAGAGGACGTTCGCCGGAAGGTGACGAAGCCTCGTCCTGGACACGCGGATCTCGTTGGGGGCATGAAATATGGTCACCGTGATTTACGTAATGTCCTTGAGCGCTCTTCTGCTCGTGAAACAACGGTTCGCGTTGCTGCTGGTGCGGTTGCCCGTAAGCTGTTAGCTGAGCTTGGCATTACGGTCGCCGGTCATGTATTGGAGATTGGCGGCATTCGTGCTGAAAATACAGCCTATACATCGCTTTCTGATCTAAAGGAGATCACGGAAGCCTCTCCTGTTAGAACGCTTGACGGTGACGCAGAGAAACGAATGATGCAAGCGATTGACGATGCAAAGAAAAATGGTGATTCCATCGGTGGTATCGTTGAAGTGATTGTCGAAGGCGTACCAGCCGGTCTTGGCAGCTACGTACAATACGATCGCAAGCTGGATGCAAAGTTAGCCCAGGCGATCTTGTCAATTAATGCCTTTAAAGGTGTTGAGTTTGGTATTGGTTTTGACGCTGCCCGCCGATTCGGCAGTCAAGTCCATGATGAAATTTATTGGGATGAAGCCTCTGGCTACACACGCTCTTCAAATAATTTAGGAGGCTTTGAAGGCGGGATGACGACTGGAATGCCAATCGTCGTGCGTGGCGTAATGAAGCCGATCCCGACGTTATACAAACCACTTGCATCCGTTGATATCGAATCGAAAGAGCCTTTTTCTGCCAGTGTAGAACGCTCAGATTCGTGTGCCGTTCCGGCAGCGAGCGTTGTTGCTGAAGCAGCCGTTGCTTGGGAAGTTGCTAGTGCAATCGTGCACCAATTCGGCCACGATCGCTTAGACGTCATTCAGGGACAGCTTAAAGAGCATAAAGAACGAACGAGGCGATTTTGATGAGAACGATTCAGATTGAAGCCTCTTCAAATCATTACCCTGTCCGGGTTGGTGCAGGTCTCCGGCATCAGCTCGGTCAATGGATCAACAAGGGAGATTATTCGCGCGTTTTGCTCGTCGCCGATGAAGCAGTCGTTGCATATTATAGCAATGACTGTATGAAGGCTCTTGAAAATATAGTGCCTGTTCATTTGTACGCTGTCCCTAGTGGAGAGGCCTCAAAGTCATTTAGTGAGTACGAAAAGATTTTACAGAAGGCGCTAGCAGTTGGCTTGGATCGTAAGTCTTGTATGATTGCTCTTGGCGGAGGAATGATCGGTGATTTAGCGGGATTTGCTGCCGCATCGTATATGCGTGGGGTTGGCTTTATTCAAATTCCGACGACATTACTTGCCCATGATAGCTCTGTTGGTGGAAAGGTTGCGATCAACCTCGAGCATGAAAAAAATATGGTCGGCGCTTTTTATCAACCTGACGGCGTGTATTACGATATAGAAACATTACAGACACTGCCGGAGCATGAATGGCGCTCAGGATTTGCTGAAGTCATTAAACATGGCATTATCGGCGACAGCTCGCTTTATCATGATTTGAGAAACGCTTTTCCTTCTCTGGACGCTGTTCGTTCTGACGCAGACTTAGCTCTTACGATTGAACGTGCGATTCGTGTGAAAGCGCATGTCGTTGCACAAGACGAAACGGAGACGGGTGTACGCGCATACTTGAATTTTGGTCATACGTTGGCTCATGCGCTTGAATCAATGACGAACTTTGAAATGTCACACGGAGATGCGGTATCGATCGGAATGAGATTTGCCCTCCGAATGAGTCGCAAGCTGACCGGCACACAAGTTCAAGAGAAGGATTGGCGAGAGTGGTTTGACGGGCTCGGTTTCCCGCGTTTATCTCCTCACCTTGACGTTTGCGACATGCTTAAGAAAATGAAAAAAGATAAAAAATCAACGAGTGGTCAAATCAATATGGTCTTACTAGAAGAAATTGGCCGGGTTTGCCTGCGCTCTGTCGATGATGAAATGATCATAGAAGAGTTAAAAGCATTTCAAAGGGAGGAACAGGCATGATTCGGGGAATTAGAGGTGCGACAACGGTAGAATCGAATAATGCCGAAGACATTCTTGTCAAGACAGAAGCATTGTTCCGCAAAATGGTTACGGCCAATGGTGTAGAAGCAGAAGATGTTGCGAGTGTATACGTGTCGATGACGAACGACCTAGATGCTGTATTCCCTGCAAAGGCACTAAGGCGGTTGGATGGCTGGACGTACGTTCCGATTATGTGTATGGCAGAAGCAACGGTTGCGGGTGCCTTAGAAAAATGTATCAGAGTGATGATGCATGTGAACACGAATGCGTCGCAAAAAGAAGTGGAGCACATTTATCTTGAAGGGGCAGTCGTCCTTAGGCCGGATTTATCATTGACAGATTCTAAAAAGGTATAGTAAAGTCTATACAAGTTAAGTAAATGAGATTAGTGATTAATAAGCAGTTGAGTTGAGAGTAGAGTGAGTTTAGAAAAGCTGAGCGTGAGCAGAGATGAGCGAATACACACGGGATACGTCTATCCTTTTTCGCGCCCAGGCTTTAGTTCAAAGCTCCTGGGCGTTTTATATTTCCTCTTTTTTCCTCTCCTGCTCTCCATAGGCAAATGATGGAGGGATATTCCTATTGAAGACACTTCAGCAATTTATCGAAGAAGCAGAACATTATGACACGATCCCCTTAGTTAAAGAGTACTACGTTGATCAAACGACACCGATTCATATGTTTACTCACCTTCAAGATACGGCGTCCTATTTACTCGAAAGCCGTGATGAGCAGTCACTTTGGTCGAAGCATTCGTTTATTGGTTTACACGAAACGTATGCCATCGTTCACCAAGAAAGTCACTTTCAGATTAAGAAAGAGAATAAAGTGATCGAAAGCGAGACGACGCTTCAAGATGCATTTGCGTCAGTGCAAAAGCTACAAAACTTAAAGCCATTGGAAAGTGACTTGCCTTTTTCTGGTGGTGGTGTCGGCTATATGGCTTATGAAGCGGCTTATGAGCTAGAAACTGTGCGAACGAAACACGGTTTTGACGGGCAAAAACCTTTGTATCATTTTATATTTTGTGAAATCGTGCTCGCATATCACCATCACAATGGCCGCCTTGAAGTCATTTGTTATGTAGACGTGCAAAATAAAGATCGAGTAAAGGAAATTTACGCAGAAACGATCAAGCGAATGGATGATATCGTTTCTAAAGCAACTTTGAACAACGATGCACCTCCGCATTTGTTAACACCGACCAACGGACAGGAAGTCGAAGAAGCGTTTGCCCAATTTGTTAGCAATTACGCGAAAGATTCATTCTTACATGATGTAAAGGCCATTCAAGAATGGATCAAAAACGGCGATATTTTTCAAGCTGTATTATCGCAACGGTTTACCAAAAAAACAGAAGTGTCCGGCCTTGAGCTGTATCGGTCGTTACGAATGATTAACCCTTCACCGTACATGTTTTACATCGTACTTGGCGAGACAGAAATCATTGGCAGCTCACCGGAAAAACTCGTTGAAGTTCAGCAAGGTGAAATTGAAATTCACCCAATTGCAGGGACGAGACCGCGTGGTCAGACAAAACGAGAAGACGAACAGCTCGGTGAAGAATTGAAAAATGATGAAAAAGAACGGGCAGAGCACCATATGCTCGTCGACCTTGCTCGCAACGATGTGGGTCGTGTCGCAGCATACGGCTCTGTACACACACCTGTTTTACTTGAATTGGCACACTTTTCGCACGTTATGCACCTCATTTCTAAAGTACGTGGCCAGCTAGCTGAGGGGTTTACACCATTTGCTGCCTTAAACGCTGGTTTTCCCGCGGGAACCGTATCCGGTTCACCGAAAATCAGGGCAATGGAAATTATTAATGAGCTAGAGCCTACATCGCGAGGCATTTATGCTGGAGCCATTTGTTATATCGGCTATAATGCTCAAATCGACTCGTGTATAGCGATCCGGACCATGACTTTGGAAAAAGGTACCGTCACAGTGCAGGCAGGCGCTGGTGTCGTTGCTGATTCTGTCCCTGAGATGGAATGGGAAGAAACGAGAAATAAGGCGCTGGGGCTTGTGCGAGCGATTGACCATGCGGAAAAGCAAAAAGCGGAAGGGAGTCAAACTTATGTTTGAATCTATTCTTCAAACAGTGGCCGCCCGCCAAGAAACGTTAAGCGAACAGAAAGCTGAACAGGCCATGAACATCGTTATGCAAGGAGAGGCATCACCGTTACAAATTGCTTCATTTTTAACGGCGCTCCATATGAGAGGTGAAACGATCGAAGAGATTATCGGGTTTGTTCGCTCCCTCCGTTCGCACATGACGACGGTCAATGGGCCAACCGAAAATTTGATTGATATGTGTGGTACAGGAGGCGATGCTTCTGGAACATTTAATATTTCCACGGCTAGCTCACTGCTCGTTTCCTCACTCGGAGTGCCGGTTGCAAAACACGGAAATTTTGCGGTCTCATCTAAAAGTGGAAGTGCCGACGTGCTGAACACACTCGGCATTGATATTCAGCAAAATGCAGAGGAAGCAAAGCAAGGTTTAGCAAAGCACCATATGTCATTTTTATTTGCTCCTTTGTACCATCAGGCGATGAAGCACGCCGTTGCACCGCGAAAAGAGCTTGGTTTTCGCACGGTATTTAACATTTTGGGACCGATGGCAAATCCGCTTCGTTGTCGCAAGCAATTGATCGGGGTGTACGATTTTGAACAGGCGAAAAAAATGGCAAAAGCTTTGCGAGAGCTAGGCTCTGAACATGTGTTACTCGTGACAGGAGAAGACGGTCTTGACGAAATAACAATTACTGGACGTACGAACGTCGTTGAGCTTTGTGACGGTGATATCCACACATACCAGATTGAACCAGCGCAATTTAACGTACCGACCGGGCGTATTGAAGATATTCTTGCGCGCTCTCCAGAGGATAGCGCCCGCATCATTACGGACGTGTTAAAAGGAAAAGGAGAGGAAGCAGCCACAAACATTGTTGCACTCAATGCAGGTGCTGCTCTGTATGTCGCTGACGATGTTTCCTCAATCGAAGCAGGGATTGAGCGTGCGCAGCAAGCTTTGCGTACTGGGCAGGGATACGCACATTTAGAAAAAATGATGACGAAAAAGGCGGGGGACTTCCATGTTGCATCAAATTCTTGAAACAAAACGTGAAGAAATACAGCACATTCATATTGAAGAGCTGAAGCATCGTGATGTCGGTTTTCGTTCTTTACGGCAGGCATTGCTCTCATCTGAGCAACAGCCCGCCTTAATCGCTGAAGTGAAAAAAGCATCACCGTCAAAAGGTCTGATTAGCGAGCATTTTGTTCCTACAGAGATTGGGCAGGCATATGAACGTGGCGGGGCAGCCGCGATTTCAGTGTTAACGGACGAAACGTATTTCAAAGGGGCAAAAGCGCATTTAGAAGCCGTGCGCGCTCACGTGTCTCTGCCAGTGCTTAGGAAGGATTTTATTATTTCAGAGGCGCAAGTATTCGAAAGTGCTTCAATTGGTGCCGATGCGATCCTGTTAATTGGTGAGGCGATGTCTCCAGAAGCATTGTACACACTCTATCAAACAGCAGAAGCGATTGGTTTGGAATGCCTCGTCGAAGTGCATAGTAAGGAAACGCTCTCCCAACTGCTTGACGTCTTTACACCGGCATTGCTCGGCATAAATAATCGCGATTTACACACGTTTGAAACGCGGCTTCAACATACAAACGAGATTGCAAAGCTCCTGCCGGAAGGTACGCTTTTTATTAGTGAATCAGGTATTCATGGATCTGACGATGTCAAAACGGTTAAAGAATACGGTGCAGCAGGCATCCTCGTTGGCGAGCATTTAATGCGATCGGGTGCGCCTGAACAAGCGATACGAGCATTATATGGGAATCAAGCCACATGAGAACGAAACCAATCTTGAAATTTTGCGGAAATCAAAGTGCCGCTGATTATGTGAAATCCATCAGTCACGGGGCAGAATGGATTGGCTTTATTTTTTTTGCGGAAAGTCCACGGTATGTCCTTCCTGACGATGTTCAAACGTGGGTCGCTTCTCATGGCAAAAAAAACGAGCAAAAGCTCGTAGGGGTTTTCGTTCAACCTGACATTGAGAAAATCGCTAGTACCCTCCGGTCCTTTCCAAGTATGGATATCATTCAGCTTCATGGTCGGGAGACGCCCGATATGTGTCGGCTTGTTAAGAGCCGCTTTCAACGAGACGTCATTAAAGTAATTCATCATAACGAGAATGGCCTGGAACAGATGCGAGCCTTTGCGGGCATTGTGGATGGGTTTTTAATTGATACTAAAACGAAGCTTTGGGGAGGAAGTGGACAGACGTTTGACTGGTCCAGTGTTCCTGCATATATGGAAGAGGCAAACCGTCAAGGGGTGACATGCTTCATTGCTGGGGGAGTCAACCCTGCTAATATTGCCAAGCTTCTTGAATACGAACCTCACGGTATTGACGTTGCTAGTGGGATTGAGGTAGAAGGACAAAAATCGATTGAACAAATGAAACGAATGGAGGCTGTGCTTTATGGCACTCGAAATGACTTATCCTGATCACTTAGGGCGATTCGCGACGTTCGGCGGAAAATACGTTCCTGAAACATTAATGCAGCCCCTATATGAATTGGAAGAAGCTTTGCAAGAAGCGCTGCACGACGAAGAGTTTATCTCCTCTTTACACAAGGAGCTAAGTGAATATTCGGGACGACCGACACCGCTTACGTATGCTGAAAATACGACCAATACTTTAGGTGGCGCGCAAGTTTATTTAAAGCGCGAAGATTTAAACCATACGGGCGCTCACAAATTAAACAACGCACTTGGGCAAGCATTGCTTGCAAAAAGAATGGGGAAAAAGTACGTGATCGCTGAAACAGGCGCGGGGCAGCATGGCGTCGCCACAGCAACCGTGGCGGCAAAATTCGGCTTGCACTGTAAAGTGTTTATGGGTGAAAAGGACATCGAAAGACAAAAATTAAATGTTTTTCGAATGGAGCTGCTCGGTGCAGAAGTCATTCCTGTCTCTTCGGGAGATCAAACTTTAAAGGATGCGACAAACGATGCAATCCGTTATTGGGTGCAGCATTGTGAAGATCACTTTTACATTATAGGTTCAGTCGTCGGTCCTCATCCTTACCCGAAAATGGTTCGTGATTTTCAAAGGGTGATCGGTGATGAGACGAAAGAACAAGTGACACAGCAAATTGGACGTTTACCTGAACATATCGTTGCTTGTGTCGGTGGAGGAAGCAATGCGATAGGTATGTTTTATCCGTTTTTAGAAGACGACGTCAAATTGTATGGCGTTGAGGCTGCTGGTCGAGGTGTTCATACGAGCCAGCATGCGGCGACATTAACGAAAGGTACTCCAGGGGTCATCCACGGTTCAATGACGTACTTACTTCAAGATGAACACGGCCAGATTACGGAGCCTTATTCGATTTCAGCGGGTCTAGACTATCCTGGTATCGGACCAGAGCATGCTTACTTAAATGACGCAAAGCGGGTGACATACAAGCCCGTCTCCGATGAAGAGGCGATCGCCGCATTGCAATTTTTATCCGAAAAAGAAGGCATTATCCCTGCGATCGAAAGTGCTCATGCGTTGGCATATGCGTTTCAGATTGCCCCGGAGCTTCCAACAAATGAAGCTTTAGTCGTATGCTTGTCCGGTCGTGGTGATAAAGACGTACAATCCGTAAAAAATTATCTTGCAGAAAGAAAGGAAGGACAACAATGACATTTGAAGAACGCCTCAAAAGACGTCAAGAATTGTTTATTCCATTTATTACTGTGGGCGATCCGACGCCTGAAGCAACGGTTCAGTTGTGTAAAGTTCTTCAAGAGGAAGGCGCGGACGTCCTTGAGCTAGGTATTCCTTATTCTGATCCGTTGGCTGACGGACCAGTCATACAAGAGGGCTCTCAAAGAGCGCTTGCTAGTGGCATGACGTTAACGAAAGCAATGCAGCTCGTTTCCAAAATGCGAGCGGAAGGTGTAGAAATTCCTGTTGTGATCTTTACCTATTATAATCCTGTGCTACAATTAGGAGAGGAACGCTTTTTTGCTTTAGCGCAAGAGAATCAGATTGATGGCGTCCTCATTCCAGACCTTCCGTTTGAAGAAAGCCAAGATTTAAAAGAAAAATGCCGTGCGCATGGCCTTTCTCTCATTTCTCTCGTCGCACCGACGTCGAAAGAACGCATTAAAATGGTAGCGAACGAAGCCGATGGTTTCTTATATTGTGTGTCATCAATGGGTGTGACCGGGGAACGTGCTTCGTTTTCCGAAAAGGTAGATGCGTTTTTGCAAGATGCGTCTCAGCACAGTTCAGTTCCTGTAGCCGTCGGTTTCGGTGTTTCGACGAAGGAGCAGGTAGAGCACTTTTTCAAGAAATGTGACGGAGTCATTATCGGCAGCGCTATTGTTCGCAAGATAGGTGATCTTCAAGACGAATTAGCAAATCAAGCAACACGTCAAGCGGGTCTGGAAGAGTTTAGACGGTTTATACAATCGCTGGTTCCTGTGAAATCTAATGTCTAACTGAGGTGCACAGTGAATGAATATTAAAAAACAACTACAAGGTATGGCATCATACAAGCCGGGGATGACACCGGCACAAGTTCAACGTGATTTAGGTCTTGAAAAAATTGTGAAATTATCTTCTAATGAAAATCCATATGGACCGTCACCTAAAGCGGTTCAAGCAGCTTTAGAAAGTATGCAAGGAGCAGCGATCTATCCTGATGGCTATGGGCTGAACCTTAAACTTGCCCTTGCCGAAAGATATCAATTGTCTAAAGAGCATTTTATTCTCGGTAACGGAACGGACGAGATCATTATGATTCTTTGCCGTGCGTTGCTTGATGCAACGAGTAACACCGTTGCTCCGACGCCCTCTTTTTCGCAATATCTTCATAACGCACAGATAGAAGGCTGTGAGATGCGCGAAGTTGAGCTGATTGATGGCGCCCATGATTTGAATGGTATGCTAAAGCAAATTGATGAACAGACGAAAATTGTTTGGTTATGTAACCCAAACAATCCGACTGGTGTTTACATGAATACAGAAGATTTTCATGCGTTTATGCAACAAGTGCCTTCTCACGTATTGGTCGTCTCTGACGAAGCGTATGTCGAATACGTCACTGCCGATGACTTTCCCGACACAATACAAGCACTTGAACAGTACAAGAACTTAATCATCCTCCGAACGTTTTCAAAAGCGTATGGTTTGGCAGGCATGCGTATTGGTTATGGGATTGGCGCACCTGATTTTATTCAAGGTGTTGATCCCGCACGTGGTCCATTTAATACATCGGTTCCGGCTCAAGCAGCAGCGGTCGCAGCCATTGCGGATGTAGATTATTTGGAACGAACACGAACTGAAAATGCCGTCGTTCGCAAAACATTTGTCGAATTTTGCAAAGAGCAAGGGCTAGACGTCTATCCATCTGAAACGAATTTCGTTCTTGTTGATTTCAAACGCCCTGCTGCTGAAATATATGATGCTTTGCTCCAAAAGGGATATATTGTCCGCTCAGGAGCTGCATTAGGTTATCCTGAGGCTGTCCGAATCACGGTTGGAACGAAAGAGGACATGAATGGACTTCAGTCCGCCATTCAAGAATTACGTCAAGAACAACTCTCTGGTGAGGCGCAATGAAAGGTCATGTCTTTTTAATCGGACTTGGTCTGATTGGCGGGTCGATTGCGCTCGCTTTACGGTCAAAGCATCGGATCACCTTGTCCGCGTATGATATATCAGAAAAGCAGTTGAAACTCGCTGAGGCGCTCGGTGTAATTGATTTAGCCGAGCCCTCCATCCAGGAAGGCGCCAGAAAAGCAGATTTAATTATCATTGCAACGCCAGTTCAACAAACGAGGACGATTTTAACGGAGCTTGCTACTTGTAAGCTGAAGCCAAACGCCATTATTACCGACGTCGGAAGCACAAAGCTCGAAGTGATGGAGATGGCTCAACAAGTGCTTCCTGCTGATCAGAGCTTTATCGGCGGGCATCCGATGGCTGGCTCACATAAATCCGGCGTTGAAGCAGCACAAAAGCATTTATTCGAAAATGCGTTCTATATTTTGACGCCGACTGAGGCAACGACGGATGTGCAAATGCAAACGTTAAAGCGCTGGCTCGCAGCGACCCGGGCAACGATTGTGGAGATGTCAGCTGCGGAGCATGATAAAATCGCAGGTGCCATCAGCCATTTTCCACATATTGTCGCCTCTGCACTCGTGCAGCAAGTCGCCGACTTATCAAAAGAGCACCCGATAGCCATGCGAATGGCGGCAGGCGGCTTTCGAGACATTACGCGAATTGCATCTTCAAGCCCGACGATGTGGCGTGACGTACTATTACATAATAAAGATGAAATGCTCGCAATGCTTGAGGAGTGGAAAGAGCGCATGAATGATGTTCAAGAGATGCTGAAAAAGTCATCTGGCGAAGAGCTTTTTTCTTTTTTTGAGGAGGCAAAATTCTTTCGCGATGCCTTACCTGTTCGAGCGAAGGGGGCAATTCCGTCATTTTATGATTTGTATGTAGATGTACCGGACTACCCAGGAGTGATTTCTGAGGTGACTCGGTTGCTCGCTGAAAAAGGGATCAGCTTGACGAACTTACGTATTTTAGAAACGCGCGAAGATATACTCGGGGCTTTGCGACTCAGCTTTCGAACGGAATCGGATCGTCAAAAAGCCGAAGTGCTTTTGGAAGAGGCGAGTTATCCAACGTATATTTCTGGCTAAAAAGTCGACAAACGGTTAGCATTTGTAAAAGGTTCTGTCGTTTCTTCGCTAAAAGACTCCCACCTCAATGAGAAGGCGGGAGTGAATCTCGTTACGTGTAAGTTAACAGTTTTTCATAGTTAAACATTCTTAATGTTGTTCATCATATCCGTCTTCTATAGCAGAAAGGCTGATCTTGACTGGTGATCAACACTTTCAATCCAGGACTTTGATCCAAGGCATTTGTTAATAAATGATGACTTTGTCTACACTTTGAAGTCTGTGTATACCGCACAGGCTTTTTATCGTGGCGCTCTATATACTATACTTAAATAATGTCCCATGTTTTTGCAACCTGTATTCTGTTGATTTCGTCATATCATACGTGACGTTCTTCGTCGGCATTTGTCAGTTGATTTCAACAGGAGAGTATGATTAAATCACGTAATACTATATAGACTGATAAATAGAGGTGTTTTGTTTGCGTATTGAGGAAGCCGTCGCTCTCGTTGAAGAAGGTCGTGTCCAAGAAGGACTTGAAAAGCTGCAACAGCTTGAACAATCTGGGGATGATGAGCAGTTATATCAGCTTGCCGGGGTTTATGCCGAATGGGGGCAAGTACAAAACGCGATTCGTTTATATGAAGAGCTATTACAGGCTTATCCTGAAGATGGTGAACTGCAGATTGATCTCGCTGAAGTTTATTTGGAAGACGGCCGTGAGCTTGACGCTCTAGAGCTCTTAAACAGTTTTACAGAAGAAAGCCCCTCATTTCTCCGGGCTCTTGTCCTTTCAGCAGATGTTTACGCGTCTCAAGGACTTGAGGAAGTAGCTGAGCAAAAGCTCATGCAGGCAAAGAGGGAGCAACCCTACAATGAATTCATTGATATGGCTTTAGGCTCATTTTACTTAGAACAAGGTTTGCGCAAAAGCAGTGCCTTATTTAGAGAAAGTATTGCAAAAAGAAGGGGAAATTCCTTCAGGAGAGGTTCATTTGTTAGTTGCCGAAGCATACAGTTTAACAGGTCAGTTTGAAAATGCCTATCACCATTACACGCTTGGTCTCAAAGAGAAAACAACTGTTGAAGCGCTGTTCGGCTTTGGCTTAGTTGCCTTAAAAGTTGATGAGGCGCAGGCTGCGATTCACGCATTGGAGCAATTAAAAGACATGGACGCCGATTTTGTTTCGCTTTATAAACCGCTTGCCGAAGCTTACGAAGAAGAAGGATTGTATGAGGAAGCACTTGCTGCTGTTAAAGAAGGCATTGCAAAAGACGATACACAAGTTGAGCTCTATGTGCTCGCAGGACGCTTATCAGAGCGTCAGCATGAAAAAGCTGAAGCCATACAATACTATAAAGAAGCGCTTTTGAAGGATCAATGGTCACAAGAAGCTGTTCAACGGCTCGTTAAAGTGTACGAGCAGGAAGAAGAGGATGAGGCTTTGATTGATCTCCTGCAAAATCAAGCAGACGAATACCCGGATCCTGATAGCCTTTTCGCCTTGGCAAAAGCATATCATCGCCAAGAAGCGTATGAAGAAGCAAGACAATTATATGAAGAAACATATCCTTTATTAAAACACCGCGCAGCTTTCGTGAAATTTTATGTTCGTTTTATGCTAGAGGAAGGAAAGCGTTTATCGGCTTTAAAGGCATTAGAAACTTTTCGCGCCCACACAAGCGAGCCATTGGACGATGAGCTTGAAATGCTTTATGAAGATTTATTAGATGAGAGATAACGTTTAGGGAGGAGAGAGTCATGGGGATGGAAGCCATATCAGTGCAAGAAAAAAAAGATTTTCTACAATGGTTTCTTCATTCGTATCAGTTGCAAAAACGGGAATGCGTTTGGATTTTAAATTATTTAGCGAATCATGAACACCTGTTAAAGATGGTTCATTTCGTAGATCAAGCCAATTATTGCCCGCGTGCGCTGATTATGTCTACGAAGTGTACTCGTGAAGCAGGCTTTCGGTTTTATAAGAATAATGTCGTTACGACCGACGCAGAAAAGGCTTTTCATGACATTCGTTTACATGACTCCGAGCGAATTTACATCCAGTTGAACTTTAAAAATAACCATCAAACGCCAGAATTTGCGGCGGTGTTAGTCGACAATCCGTATGCCCCCTCTCAATCATTTGAAAATGTTCAAGATCAAGATTTAGCCGAACGCTTCTTAAATGAATCCATTTATCAATACCAAGTCACTCAATTAAAAAGACAAGTGAATGCGTCATTAGACGAAAGAGATAAAGAAGCTTTTCTCGTGCATAGCGCCAAGCTAAACGCGTTAAAACCTCCTCGCTCGTCCAAAAAGAAAAAATGACGAAAAACAACACTTATACGCACAATGAGCTTCATTTGCTCAGTTGTGCGTATTTTACGTTTCTCTTTCACCATCTATTGAATTGAAGAAGCGCACGATGTACAATACACAGAGGCTATATACATAGGAAGATTTGGTGCGGTCAATGTATGACGCACATCATTGTTGCGATTGGAAGGGTGAGGTGAGCTTTAACAGTGAAATGGATGATGAAAGAAGTCGGTCAATACCTTCAAGAAAAAGAATTTGTGGATACGGTTGTTATCCCACTCATCCCATTGGATTTGAGCAGTACAGCAAAGCAAACGGCATCCATGGGTGAATATATTCTTTATGTCAGTGCGGAAATCGAGCGACAGTTTAAAGGAAGGATGCTGCTTTTACCTTCATACAGTTATTGGGTTGGAGAAGAAGGGGCTGTAGAACGTCTCCAAGCTTGGGAGAATCAATGCAGAGAGGCCGGAGCTAAGCATGTTTTCTTTATCACATCTGATGTATGGTGGCAACAGGCGTATACAGGTGAAGGCACATTATTATGGTTGCCTGCTGTTCCGATGGAAAATTTCGATGAAGAGATGCGTCGCAAAGTCGTCCGTGACAGTGTCAGTGGTTTAATCGCCTCATTTACAGAAGCGTGGACTTAAAAAAGTAACAAAATCTTCACAGTTCGCAGCGGCTGTATTGACACGCTTCCAATTGTTACGCTATCATTGGTATGTCCTAGTAGTCTATGTGTAATATGAAACAATTGTCCGTTGTTTTCGGATGAGGGGGGTAGCAAAGTCATGAGCGAGGAAAAGGAGCATCGGGTCTCCCGGAGGCAGTTTTTAACCTACACACTTACTGGAGTAGGCGGCTTTATGGCGGCCGGTATACTTTTGCCGATGGTACGGTTTGCTGTTGATCCGGTATTGCAAACGTCTGGAGGATCTGATTTGGTTCCCGTAATGGACGTCTCTGAAATCACAACAACACCACAGAGTGTGAACTTCCCTGTCGAACAGGTAGATGGATGGTATGAATCAACCATCGACCAGCAGGCGTTGGTTTTTAAAGATGATAACGGAGACATTCAGGCGTTTTCACCAATATGTAAACACCTTGGATGCGGGGTCAGCTGGGCTTCCAATCCGGCGTATCCAGACCAATTTTATTGTCCATGTCATGCCGGAAGATACACAAAAGATGGGGTCAACGTACCAGGAACGCCACCAACGGCGCCTTTGGACGTTTATGAGCAAGAAGTTCGTGATGGAAAGTTGTATCTTGGTAGACCTGTGCCAAGAGGGGAAGGAGCTTAGGGAGAATGTTAAATAAGATCTACGATTGGGTCGACGAACGTCTCGATATTACACCGATGTGGCGAGATATCGCAGACCATGAAGTGCCCGAACACGTAAACCCTGCTCATCACTTCTCAGCGTTTGTTTACTGTTTCGGCGGATTAACCTTTTTTATCACGGTCATTCAATTTTTATCTGGAATGTTTTTGACGATGTATTACGTTCCGGATATCATCAATGCTTGGGAATCGGTGTATTATTTACAAAATGAAGTTGCTTTCGGGCAAATTGTCCGTGGTATGCACCATTGGGGCGCTAGTTTAGTCATCGTCATGATGTTCTTACATACACTACGCGTATTCTTCACAGGCTCGTATAAAAAGCCGAGAGAATTAAACTGGGTTGTAGGTGTGCTGCTTTTCATGGTCATCTTAGGCCTTGGTCTAACGGGCTATTTGCTTCCATGGGATATGAAAGCATTATTTGCAACGAAAGTTACATTACAAATTGTTGAAGCCGTTCCGTTTATCGGTACTGAGCTAAAAGTATTGATGGCCGGTGATGAAACGATTGTTGGTGCACAGACGCTGACTCGATTCTTTGCGATTCATGTCTTTTTCCTACCAGCTGCGTTGCTCGGTCTTCTGGCGGCACACTTTATTATGATTCGCAAACAAGGAATTTCTGGTCCGCTATAAACCGAAACGATGGGAACCATGAGGAGGGATTGCAATGCATCGTGGAAAAGGGATGAAGTTTGTCGGAGATTCACGTATTCCGGCTGAACGTATGCCAAATATACCGAAAGACTATTCTGAGTATCCAGGCAAAACAGAAGCCTTTTGGCCGAACTTTTTGCTGAAGGAATGGATGGTTGGAGCTGTCTTCTTAGTCGGGTATTTATTGTTGACGGTGTCTCACGCACCGCCACTTGAATCTCCGGCAGATCCGACCGACACTGCGTATATTCCGCTGCCGGACTGGTATTTCTTATTTTTATACCAGTTGCTAAAATATGAATTCGCGGCTGGACCATACACAGTTGTTGGTGCGATTGTCATTCCTGGCTTGGCGTTCACTGCACTTATGCTAGCGCCATGGCTAGATAACGGAAAGGATCGTCGTCCAGCCCGTCGTCCGATTGCGACAGGGATGATGTTGATGGCGGTCGTGTCCATTACGTTTTTGACTTGGGAGTCAGTCATTACGCATGACTGGGAGGCTGCTGCGCAGCAAGGTCAAATTCAGGAAACGCCTGATGTGGAAATTGATACGGCTGCCCCTGGTTATGAAATTTACCAGGCACAGTCTTGTGTATCGTGCCACGGTGATAACTTAGCAGGCGGTCCAGCTGCACCAACGCTAATTGGATTAGACCTTACCACTGAAGAAATTGCCGATATTGCGGTAAACGGTATCGGGACGATGCCAGGTGGTCAGTTTGACGGTTCTGATGAAGAGCTACAGCAGCTGTCTGAATTTATTGCTGGCTTAGGCGCAGAGGAATAAGAATAGACTTTTTTAAAGAGGTTGGCTGTCGATTGGCAGCCAGCTTTTTTTAGTAGGGAGGACGTATGATCGCAAAATTTTTTAGGCATCGTGCTATCATGACGGCTTTATTTATCGTTAACGCGCTTGGGACGGTATATGGGTATTACTGGTATAGATTTCAGTTGGAGGATACGCCAGCTCATTTTTATATTTTTGTTCCTGACAGCCCGACAGCCAGCCTGTTTTTTACGATTGTGCTAGGCTTGTGGCTCATTGGAAAGCATAATCGGTGGATTGAAGCACTCGCTCTCGTCACAATGTTTAAATATGGCATTTGGGCGGTCGTAATGAACGTATTGACGTGGGCAGAAACAGGATCGTTGTCACTGACCGCTTTAATGCTCGTGTTTTCACACGGGGCAATGGCGATTGAGGCGATACTGTACAGTCCTTTTTATCGTTTCACTGTCGGACCACTTTTGTTCGCCGCTGTCTGGACGTTACATAATGATGTGATTGACTATGTTTTTGGCCAGTTGCCTAGATATCCTGCGCTTGATTTATATGTGCCGGAAATTGGTTACTTTACATTTTGGCTATCGATGTTATCCATTCTAGTCGCATATGCTTTCGGTGTAAAAAACGATCGATTGCGACGTTCGTTGCCTTTGTGAGAAAGAATGGCATAGCTGTGCACCTCCTTTCATAAGATGGGTTTGAAAGGAGGTTGGACAACCATGAAATTATATTTTTCGAAGGCAAGCGTTCTATGTATCGCCTTGTTATTTCTTTTATATGCTTTTGGTGCCGATACGTCTCTTTATGCGAAAGAGTCTAATCAAGCATGGAAAGATATTGACACAATAGCAACCCGTGCTTTAAAAGAGGTTAAACAAAAGCAGTATGATCAAGCGAAATCGACTTTAAGCTATCTTTCGGAAGAATCATTTTCGACACAAGGAAATGGGTTACAGCTGTCAATGGAAGACATGTATTTACTCAGCATGAGTTATAAAGATGCAGTACAGGCTGTGACACAAGTGACAATGGCAGATACGCAACGCTATACAGAGGTCGCAAAGTTTAAATTGCTCGTCGATGCTTTACAGCGGCCAAAGCAGCCACTTTGGTTGGAAACGTCCTCACAAGTGTTGAAAGCATTAGAGGATGTAAAAGTGACGGTCAGCGAAGGAGATGCGCGAGGCTTTCAAAAAGCACTCAATCAGTTTTTACTGCTATCAGAGATGATTCGTCCGTCGATCATTGCGACAGAATCACCAGAAATCGCCGAGAAATTGCAGTCCCAGCTCGCTTTTTTAGAACGCCAGCGAAACGTACTTGTTAATAATAAAGATGAGCATGGGATCTTAGACATGGTTCAAGCGACGATAAAAGAAGCTTACCGCATTCCTAAAGAAAGTGAAGCTGATTCCTCTTTTTATTGGGTGCTTGCAATGGTAGGCGGATTTATTTTTTATCTTTATTTTATGCCGGATGGCGCAAATATCTTGGGGAACGGAAAAAACAGCCGCGTCAAGAGCAAGACAAGCATTATTTTTGACTTATGATGTGTTTTTAGGGAATATTATAAGTAGACAAATGTATGGAGGAATGGTTCATGTCATTGACATACTTAACCTACTTTGCGCTATTGCTTACGATCCCTCTGTTAGCAAGTATGAAAGTGAAGCGGACATACAAGCGTTTTGAGAAAGTACCAGCGATGCGCGGGTTGAGTGGAGCGGAAGTTGCTCGACTCATTTTGCATCAAAATGGTATTTACGATGTAGAAGTACGTGAGACGCGAGGCTTCTTATCCGATCATTATCATCCAGGGCATAAAACCGTCAATCTATCAAGCTCGATCTATCATGGGCATTCAATTGCTGGAACGGCAGTTGCCGCTCATGAAGTGGGACACGCCATACAAGATGCACAAGATTATTCATTTTTGCGTTTTCGTCATGCGCTTGTTCCTGTCGCAAATCTTGGCTCGAATTTTTCATACATCCTCATTTTTATCGGTGCCATTTCCGGTATGCTCGGTCTCGTCTGGCTCGGCATCGCGTTTATGGCTTTTGCGGTGTTGTTTCAATTTGTCACTTTACCCGTTGAATTTAATGCCTCGAGCCGAGCGATGGATCAACTTGTTTCGTTAGGCATATTACAAAATAATGAGGAACCTTCTGCTAAAAAGGTGCTGAATGCCGCTGCTTTAACATACGTTGCTGCGACGGTCGTGGCGGTGATGGAGTTACTGAGACTATTGGCTATCTTTGGAGGTAGTGACGAGTAAAACAAGCGGAGAATTCCTGTCACAAAGAGTGTAAGAAAAATTGCTGGAGTTTACACTCGTTACTTTTTTATGTGTAGGAGCGTTTGGTTGCCTAATAGAAAGCGTTAGACGTGCTCAGGTGATTTAAAATAATTGCCTGAGGGTTGAAGAGCAGAGTTGCGCCAGAGGAAGCTTCCTCTGGCTTTTTATGTGAATTTTATGGCTCCATTGGATTTCGATTTTCATCAAACGTAAATCCTTCGCCTAGTACGTCCTTGACTTCGGTAATACTGACAAAGGCGTGAGGATCAACCTTATGAATCACATTCTTTAGCCGGACAATTTCATTTCTTGCTACGACACAATAGAGTACGTTTCGTTCTTGTTTGCTGTAGCTTCCTTCGGCTTTAAAAACGGTGACGCCACGATCCATATCATTCATAATTTGTTGCGCAATGGCTTCGTAATCATTGGAAATAACGAAAGCGCCTTTTGCAGAATAGGCTGCTTCCTGCATAAAATCGATCACTTTGGCACCGAGAAAAACTGCGACAAGGGTATACATCCCTTGTGTATAATCAAGATAGAGCAATATCGATGCAGCAATGACAAAAAAGTCAAAAACAAACATTGCTCTGCCAATGGAAACGCCTGTGTACTTGCTAATTAAGCGTGCAATAATATCCACACCGCCGGTCGTACCACCATAACGGAAGATAATCCCTAGCCCTACGCCTAAAAAGACACCAGCAAAGAGAGCTGCGAGCGTCATGTCGTTATGAAGAGGGATGGAAAAGTGAATATGGTCTTGGAAAATCCATAAAAAGATCGATACCGCTATTGTCCCAATAACCGTATAGACAAAAGTCGTTCGTCCAAGATAGCGCCAGCCAATAAAAAATACAGGAATATTAAGTACAATATTGGACAGAGCGGGGTCTATTGTGTATAAAAAGTATAATAGTAGGGTAATTCCCGTAAAGCCGCCCTCTGCTAAGTTATTTTCCATATTAAAGTGAACAATACCGAACGAGAAGATGGCAGAACCGAACAAAATCATAATGATATTTTTTAAGCGGATGCCCCACCGCATTCAATCACCTCCAAAAAGACAGCATGCCTTAGACAGTATAACGAACAAGACGATAAGACTCAATAACAAAAGAGCGGATATTAAGCTCGCATGATGACATTTTTTTCTTAGCTCAAACATTGCAGGTAAGAGCAACATCGAGTACCATCCTAAGAGAATACGACTAAAGCAGGTGAGAGCAATGGCAAAAACAATTGAACAAATGCAAAAAGACGTCGATGACTACATAGGCCAGTTTAAGGAAGGCTATTTTTCTCCCTTAGCGATGATGGCTCGGCTCACTGAGGAGATGGGTGAGCTGGCAAGAGATGTGAACCATACGTACGGAGAAAAGCCAAAAAAAACGACAGAAACAGAACGAGCCATCGAAGAAGAAATCGGTGATGTGTTGTTTGTTCTAACGTGCCTAGCCAATTCATTACATATTTCATTGGACGATGCGCATGAACTCGTGATGCAAAAATTTAATACGCGTGATCGTGACCGCTGGACGAAAAAATAAGCCATTAAAGAGGAAGTGTATATATGGAACAGATTAAAATTATTGTTGCCGGTCCCCGTGGGAAAATGGGACGCGAGGCTTTGCAATTAATCGAAAGAACAGCACATTTTTCACTCGTAGCTGCGATTGACCGTACACATGACGGTGAAACCGTCCGTGATGTTACAAATATTCCATTAGATGCCATGATTTATACCGACGCCGAGCAATGCTTGAACAATGTCGATGCTGACGTATTAATCGATTTAACCATTCCGGAAGCAGGGAAGCGTCATGCTAAAATGGCTTTAGAGGCTGGTGTATCTCCTGTGATAGGGACGTCGGGCTTTTCACAGCATGATATTGCCCAATTGACAGAGCTTGCGGAAGCCAAAGAAACAGGGTGTATTATCGCTCCGAACTTCGCTTTAGGCGCCGTATTAATGATGAAATTTGCCAAAACTGCTGCAAAGTATATGCCTGATGTAGAAATTATCGAAAAGCATCACGATCAAAAGTTAGATGCACCAAGCGGCACCGCTGTCAAAACAGCAGAAATGATTCGTGACGTTCGTGAGCAAAAGCATCAAGGGCATGAAGATGAAAAAGAGATCCTGCCGGGTGCTCGCGGCGCAGATGTTGATGGTATGAAAGTTCACTCGATGCGGCTGCCTGGACTCGTAGCTCACCAACAGGTCATTTTCGGTAGCAATGGAGAGACGTTAACGATTCAGCACGATTCGATTCACCGTGTC
The DNA here is from genome assembly GCF_011058155.1 of Litoribacterium kuwaitense. NCBI lineage: Bacteria > Bacillati > Bacillota > Bacilli > Caryophanales > Bacillaceae > Litoribacterium > Litoribacterium kuwaitense. The sequence goes on from NZ_JAALFC010000001.1 coordinate 300,023, forward strand.
AGCTTTATGTCTGGCGTACAGTTGGCTGTAGAAACGGTACAATCACTCAATACACTCGTATACGGGCTAGACGAGCTTATTGACTAAAGTGCACACATAAAAAAGGGGGAGCAGATAAAAGTGAAAATGAATATTGCAATGATCGCTCATGATCAGAAAAAAGACGAATTGGTACGGTTTGCGATGGCATACGAACACGTGTTACAAAACCATAAATTGTATGCAACTGGAACAACCGGCACACGGATTGCTGAAGCTACGCAATTAGAGGTACATCGTTTTCAATCGGGACCTTTAGGCGGAGACCAGCAAATTGGGGCAATGATTGCGGAAAACAAAATGGATATGGTGTTGTTTTTCCGTGATCCGTTAACCGCTCAGCCCCATGAGCCAGATATTATGGCATTAATTCGCCTTTGTGATGTGTACTCCATTCCGTTAGCGACCAATACGGGTGGAGCTGAAATCTTTATACACGGTCTTGAACGAGGGGACTTGAATTGGAGGTCGCTTGTCCATGGTAAAGAAGAACATGCCATCGATTGATGTTCTTGCCATCGGAGCGCATCCAGACGATGTAGAAATTGGGATGGGGGGTGCGCTCGCTCGTTTTCATCAGGAAGATCTTAAAACGATGATTTGTGATTTAACTGAAGGAGAAATGAGCTCAAATGGCACGGTTGAGACGAGGCGCGAAGAAGCACTGAAAGCAGCTGATATTTTAGGAGCCTATAGACAAAACGGCCAATTTCCAGATCGAGGCTTGTACGAGCACCGGCAAGACATTATTGCTTATCTTGTCGGCTTAATTCGGACAGTTCAGCCGAAGGTCGTGTTTGCGCCTTCTGCAAACGACCGTCATCCAGACCATGGCCAATGTGCAACATTAGTTAAAGAAGCGGTTTTTTCGGCAGGGATTTTTAAAAGTCATCCGACCCTTGGGAAAGCCCACAAAGCAAGTGCACTGTATTTTTATATGATCAATGGGTTTACCCCTCCACAATTCCTAATCGATGTTGCTTCGGTTTATGAACGGAAGCGAGCGAGCTTACTTGCTTATACGACACAGTTTGGACAGCAATCAAACGTGCAAACGCCCCTCACTGATGGGTATTTGGAAACCATTGAAGGGCGTGACCGACTCATGGCAAAGGAACAGGGTCTAACGCTTGCAGAAGGTTTCTTAAGTGACAAACCGCTCGTTTTCGCACCTGAATCAATAAAGGAGTTCAGTTAAGCAGATGAATATAGGCATTACATGCTACCCAACTGTTGGAGGCTCAGGCGTCATTGCGACTGAGCTTGGCAAATTGCTCGCTGAACGCGGACACAACATTCATTTCATTACGTCAAAAGTCCCTTTTCGTCTGCAAAAGCTTTATCCAAATATTTATTTTCATGAGGTTGAAGTCAATCAATACTCTGTATTTCAATATCCACCATACGACCTGTCTTTAGCGAGTAAAATGGCTGAAGTTGCTGATCGGGAAAAGCTTGATATTTTACACGTTCACTATGCAATGCCTCATGCCATTTGTGCGTATTTAGCAAAGCAACTGTGTAAACGTGACTTAAAGGTTGTGACGACTTTACATGGAACAGACATTACAATCCTTGCTCAGGATAAGAGCTTAAGTGATATGATTCGCTTTGGCATTGAACAATCTGATGCAGTGACCGCTGTGTCAAAAAGTTTAAAAGAGCAAACGCATCGTGACTTAAATACAGATGCAAAGATTGAAACGATTTACAATTTTGTTGATGAGCGCGTCTATCATCATGTCCAAAGCCCGACCTTGCGACAGCAGTATGGTATTCGTGAAGATGAAGCGGTCTTGATTCACGTATCTAACTTTCGCAAAGTGAAGCGAACCCAGGACGTCGTTAAAGCGTTTCAAAAAGTTCGTGCCTCGATCCCTGCCAAGCTGCTGCTCGTTGGGGATGGACCTGAAATGTGCGAAGTATGCCAGCTGATTGAACGTGAAAACCTAAAAGAAGATGTGTTGTTACTAGGACAGCAGGATAACCTTGCCGAGCTTTTCTCGATCAGTGATGTCAAGCTTTTACTATCGGAAAAAGAAAGCTTTGGGCTTGTTCTTCTGGAAGCGATGGCTTGTGGTGTACCTAGTATTGGTACGAGAATTGGCGGCATCCCTGAAGTGATTGATGATGGAAAAACAGGCTTTCTCACCGACGTTGGTAACATTGATGACATTGCTGATAAAGTGCTGCGAATTCTTCAAGATGCTACGCTCAATCGCACAATGCGGCAGGCGGCTGTCGATAAAGTTCAGGAGTCATTTTCTTCTGAGCGCATTGTGAGCCAATATGAGGCGCTTTATGAACAAACGTTACGGGGGAATACGTATGGATTCTCTGCTCATTAAAGGAAAAACGGTTCTTGAGATATTGGCATCAGCAGGGCATGACGCCTACTTTGTTGGCGGCTGTGTTCGCGATCGTATCCTAGCGCTCCCCATTCAAGATGTTGACATTGCTACTTCTGCGCGTCCTGAAGAGGTCATGCAGATTTTTCCGAAAACAGTCCCTACAGGATTGCAGCATGGGACTGTTCTCGTCATTGTCGACCATACGCCGTACGAAGTGACCACATTCCGTGCAGAAGGCGAATACGATGATTATCGTCGCCCCTCAGAAGTGACGTTTATTCAAACGATCGAAGCAGATTTAAGTCGGCGCGATTTTACGATGAATGCGATGGCGATGGATCAGCATTTTCGGCTCATTGATCCGTTTGATGGGAAGGGCGCTTTAAGAGAGAAGGTCATCCGAACGGTCGGAGAACCGGTCGATCGGTTTCGTGAAGATCCTTTACGCATCATTCGCGCGCTCCGCTTTTCGGCTCAGCTACATTTTACGTTAGACGATGACACTTTACAGGCTGTACAGGCGTCCAAGGCATGGATTGCCCATTTATCTATTGAACGAATTGCTGTCGAATGGTCAAAATGGCTTACATTTGCTGATCATCATGCTTTGGACATTTTACAGCGGTCTGGCGTCGCTGATGAACTGCCGCTGTTTGCACCGATGGCTCGCGTACTTCCATCGTTTGTCCAAACAAAAGGGGTTTGGACGAGGATGGAGGAACGCTGGGCATTTTTAGCTATCTTGGCAAAGATGGACAAAGAAGCGATACAGTCGTTTTTACGTCGGTGGAAGCAGTCACGTGCCTTACAAAATGGTGTGCTTTCTAGAATAGATGCCTATCACGACGCTGTAAAAGCAGGGTTTACAATCGGTTTTCTCTATCAGAATGACCTTACAATTTCGCAGTTTGCTTGGGAGGTATGTCGTCATCTTCAGCACGCTGTTCCAGCATGGCGTGACATAGAAGCCCTTTATGAAAACATGCCGATCCATCACCGAAAGGAACTGGCGATTTCAGGAAAAGATGTACTCGCATGGAGTCGACGACCTGCGGGTCCTTGGGTTGAAAACGTCCTGCGCAGAGCAGAGGAAGCCGTTTTACATGGGACGGTCGAAAATTCATATATAGCATTGCAGGAGTGGTATGATGAGCATGATTAAGAAAAGGTTATTTTCTTTGTTTCAGTCTCGTCCCAGTGATTTTATATCTGGTGAGGAAGCGGCTAGACAGTTAGGCTGTTCGAGGGCGGCCATTTGGAAACACGTCAAAGAGCTTCAAGAGGAAGGGTTTGACATTGAGGCGGTGAATCGGAAAGGCTATCGTTTAAAGCACGTTCCGAATGCTCTTTCAGAAAATACGTTACTTGCGGGTCTCGAAACAGATACTTTTGGACAGCATTTGTACGTCTATCAAGCGCTACCTTCTACCCAAACGAAGCTTCATGAATTAGCTCAGCAAGGTGCAAAAGAAGGAACTGCCGTGATTTGTGATCAACAAACCAACGGCAGAGGCCGCTTACAACGTTCGTGGTATGGAGGTGAGGGTGGTAATATTGCTGTCAGTATGCTCCTCCGACCGAACATCCCACTGCAGCAAGCGACACAGCTTACGCTCGTGATGGCGGTCGCATGTGCGGAAGCGATTGAAGAAGTTGCAGGCGTATATTGTCAAATAAAATGGCCCAATGATCTTCTTTTAAATGGTAAAAAGCTTGCTGGCATTTTAACAGAAACGGTCGCTGAACCCGATCAAGTCGTGGCCGCGATCGTTGGCATCGGGATCAACGTGAACCAGTCTTGTAAGGAATGGCCCTTGGAACTGAGCGAGAAGGCAACATCACTGTTTTGTGAAGAAGGCAAACGTTTTGATCGGAATGCCTTGCTGCAGCAGCTTTTTCTTGAAGTGGAAAGGCTGTATAAGCTTTATAAAAAAGAAGGCTTTACAGTCATTCGACTGTTGTGGGAAGCACGAGCGGAAACAATAGGAAAGTATGTGCAACTCGAAGGTCTACAAGGTTATGTCACGGGCTTGTCTAGTGATGGAGCATTGGTCATTAAAGACGAATGTGGTCAATCCCATTCAGTGTATATCACTGATATTGGGGAATAATATATGCTATACTAAGAACCGTTCAAGGACAGTATCTATTCATTGGAACTGTACCTCGAGAACGGTTCTATTTATGCTGTTGACTGCTCTGATCGATAAAAGACAGGGACAGACTAGAAAAGGTGGCTGACATCTTTTCAAAAAGGGAGGAAAATGCGTTGAAAACGCTACGGTATTTACAAAAAAAGAAAGAAAACATGGAGCCGATTGTTATGCTTACGGCCTATGATTTTCCCTCCGCGTCACTCGCAGAGGATGCAAGTGTTGACATTATACTCGTTGGAGATTCTCTTGGTATGGTCGTGCTTGGCTATGAGTCCACTATTCGAGTGACGGTCGCTGACATGGTTCATCATGCACGCGCGGTCAAGCGTGGGGCCGAAAACACGCTCATCGTCGTTGATATGCCTTACCTTACCTACCACGGCTCCATTGAACAAACGGTCGAGACAGCGAGGTATATGATGCAGGAAACGGGGGCGCATGCGTTAAAGCTTGAGGGTGGTCAAGACATTTGTCCACAAATCGAAACGCTCGTCAAAGGGGGCGTACCGATTATCGGACACCTCGGTTTGACACCACAGTCAGTCGGCGTATTAGGCGGATTCCGCATCCAAGGAAAAACAGCAGATCAAGCAGCCCAACTTCTTGACGATGCGAAAGCGCTTGAACGTGCTGGGGTCAGTGCGATTGTCATTGAATGTGTACCTGCTGAAGTCGCTAGCGATTTAACAAAGGCCCTAAACATTCCCGTGATTGGAATTGGCGCAGGTGCAGAAACGGATGGACAAGTCCTCGTATACCATGATGTGCTCAATTATAGCCCTGCAAAAGCGCCTTCGTTCGCTAAAGTGTATGATCAAAGCTACGTCCGGATGAAAACAGCGCTAACGCATTTTGCGGAAGAAGTGAGAACGCGCGCTTTCCCAGATGCTTCACACTCGTTTGCCATGACGGATGACGAATTAAAAAAGTGGCGGTCGCGATGAAGCAAATAACTTCACTAAACGAAATGGTAGCGTTCGTCCACGACACAAAGCTCAAGCAAAAGTCAATCGGTTTTGTCCCGACAATGGGTTATTTGCATGAGGGACACCGCGCTCTCATAAAAGACGCACGGAAAGAAAATGATATCGTCGTCTTAAGTATCTTTGTGAATCCAACCCAGTTTGGCCCGAATGAGGATTTTGCCAAATATCCTAGGGATATGAAGAGAGACAGAGACATCGCAACAGCGGAGCAAGTTGATATTTTGTTTACCCCTACTGTGCAAGAGATGTACCCGGTACAGCCTCTCCGCGTATCGCTCCAAGCCGGAAAAGCAGCCCGAGAACTATGTGGTGCGTCACGTCCAGGTCATTTTGACGGTGTGCTAACCGTTTTGTTAAAGCTGTTTATGCTCATTCAGCCGGCTCGAGCTTATTTCGGCATGAAAGACGCACAACAGGTTGCCGTCGTTGAAGGGATGGTTCATGAGTATTTTCTTCCGGTGACGATAAGAAAGGTAGCAACGGTTCGAGAAGAAGACGGTTTAGCAAGGAGCTCCCGAAATGTCCGTTTAACGTCCGAGGAACGTAAAGAGGCGCCGGTATTGTATGAAAGTCTGCAATTTGTCAGACAATACTATGATGCTCATCCTCATTTAACCGTCGATGTACTGGAGGCTGAATGGCTTCGCTTTTTAGAAGAAAAGCTTCGTTTTGGATCCATTGACTACGCACGCATCTTGTCGTTTCCTGAGCTGCAGAAACCGACGTTCAAAGGACCTCAACTTGCTGCCCTGGCTGTTCGTTATTCAGCTGCCCGCCTCATAGATAATTTATTATGGGAGGAGGAATAAGCCCATGCTGAAAACGATGATGTATGCAAAGCTCCATAAAGCAATTGTCACAGAAGCAAACCTTCACTACGTTGGCAGCATTACGATTGATGAGGATTTACTCGACGCTGTCGGTATGCAGATGAATGAACGCGTACAAATTGTGAACAATGCCAATGGTGCCCGCTTAGAGACATATATTATCCCTGGTCCGCGAGGTAGTGGGACCATTTGTTTAAATGGTGCTGCTGCTCGGCTCGTTCAAAAAGGAGACGAAGTGATCATCATTGCCTATGGCATTTTTGCAAAAGAGGAACTGGAAAACTTTGCTCCTAAAGTGGCTCTGCTTGATCGACAAAATCGGATTGAACGAATGCTCCTCGATGAACCCCATTCGACAGTTTTATAAAAGCAAACTGTACTTGCCTGCCATATGATAATGGGCTTGTGCTCTTCGCTGTTAACGGCACACACAAGTCGCAGCAAAAAACGAAAGAGCGTCATATTCAAGCCTCCTGACCTTTTGAGGGAGGCTTTATTCACCATATCTCTATGTTGATTAAGTATGGTATGTCGTTACACTCATGACGAGCGTGTCTTCTGCTGTTATACTAGACTAGGAAGAATCGTTAGCAGACCAAAAAAGAGAGGCGAAAGAAACATGGATCAAAAGGGTGTTAGAACGCTGGCAACCCAATCACTCCAGCATCATAAAGATCTATACAAAATCGTCGATGCACTCAACCGGACGTTAAAAGAGGACGACCTGATGTTTGGTCTTTCTTTAGATGATAACGATCCAGAGCAAGCAGTCTTCACGATTTACCGCACGTCCAAATGAGTAAAATCATTAGCGTCATTGGTGTCATTGTCTTTCTTCTTCTAAGCTGGCTGCTTGTAGATACATATGTTACAGCGCGTGAACCATTAATAGAAGAACAGACAGTCGCTGAAGAGAGACTTTTAAACGCTCATTCGTTTGCAGGAATCACTGAGCGACAAACGTATTATGGTGAAACAACCGTTCACGTCTTTAAAGGGATGCTTGACGGAGAGTCGCACATCGCTTGGGTCCCTGCCTCGTCTGAAGAAGATATTCTTGTCAAGCAAACAGCAGATGGAGTTGACAAGAAAACCATTATTGATACATTAAAAGCCGACGGGAAGCCAGAAAAGATTCTCGATATTCGCCTTGGATTACGAAATCAACAGCCGGTTTGGCGCGCTGTGTACATCGCAGAAGATCAGCGTCAGTATTATGAATACTACTCATTTCAAGACGGTACGTTTTTAGAATCTATCTCACTGAAACGATCTTAGGGGGAGTTTAGTTATGGAATTAGCAAAAAGAGTTGCTGCTTTAACACCGTCAGCCACACTGGCCATCACTTCAAAAGCAAAAGCACTACGTGAGGAAGGTCATGATGTCATTGGTTTAGGGGCCGGCGAGCCCGATTTTAATACACCTGAACACATTTTAAGTGCTGCAAAGCAAGCGATGGATGAAGGCCATACAAAATATACGCCTTCAGGTGGATTGCCTCGCCTGAAGGCAGCCATTGTCGCTAAGCTTCAACAAGACCAAAAGCTGACATATGAGCAAGATGAAGTGATTGTAACGACAGGTGCAAAGCATGCACTTTACACCCTGTTTCAAGTGTTGCTAAATAAAGGTGATGAAGTGATCATTCCAGCGCCATATTGGGTGAGCTATCCTGAGCAAGTAAAGCTTGCTGAAGGGGAGCCAGTCTTCGTACATACCGATGAAACGACAGGCTTTAAGCTGACACCTGATATCCTTGAGCACAAGATAACTGATCAAACGAAAGCGGTGATAATCAATTCGCCGAGCAATCCAACCGGTGCGATGTATACAAAAGAAGAGCTGCAGGCACTTGGCGACGTATGTCTACGTCATAACGTGTTAATCGTTTCTGACGAGATCTATGAGAAGCTCGTCTACGGCGAGGTTGTTCATACGTCCATTGCCGAATTGTCTGCTGAGCTAAAAAAGCAGACGATCATCATTAATGGCTTAAGTAAATCACATTCGATGACGGGTTGGCGAATTGGCTATGCTGTTGGTGATCGGCGCATCATTAAAGCAATGACCTCTTTGGCGAGTCATTCGACATCAAATCCGACCTCTGTTGCGCAGTATGCTGCCATTGCAGCGTACGAAGGCAGTCAAGAACCGGTAGATGTGATGAAGAAAGCCTTTAGTGAGCGGTTAGATGAAACGTATAAAGCGTTAGTTGCCATCCCAGGCGTCGCTTGTGTTAAGCCGACGGGTGCGTTTTATCTATATCCAAATGTAAAACAAGCGGCTGAGCAGTGTGGCTTCAGCAATGTCGATGCGTGGGTGGAAGCCCTCTTAGATGAAGAAAAAGTGGCGGTTGTTCCTGGCTCTGGATTTGGTACACCTGATTATATCCGTTTGTCGTACGCAACATCGATGGACAACTTGCATGAAGCGGTGGCAAGAATGGCACGCTTTGTGGAAAAACATCGTCAATAACAAGATTGTCGAGTAAAAAAGAAAAACAACGAGTGGTTCGTCTATGGAGCCACTCGTTTGCACTGAAAAAATGAGGAAGGAAGATGACGACGATGCAAAACAAAACGATTAAACAGACGGTCAACCATGTTGGTGAAACAGTGACCATTGGCGCATGGCTGACAAATAAACGTTCCAGCGGAAAAATTGCTTTTTTACAGCTACGTGATGGCACTGGCTTCATCCAAGGAATTGTCGTAAAAGCCGCTGATGAAGATATTTTTACGAAAGCAAAAGCATTGACACAGGAAACGTCAATGTATGTCACAGGCTTGGTCAAAGCTGATGAACGTTCTCCATTAGGAGTAGAATTAGAAGTTACAGACATTGAAATCATTCACGAAGCCGTTGATTATCCGATTACACCAAAAGAGCATGGGACAGAATTTCTAATGGATCATCGTCACCTTTGGTTGCGTTCGTCAAAACAGCACGCGCAAATGGTCATTCGTGATCAAATTATTCGTGCTACCTACGAATTTTTCCATAAAGAAGGGTTTGTTCAAGTTGACGCGCCAATTTTAACGTCAACGAGTGCTGAAGGAACGACAGAGTTATTCCATACGAAATACTTTGATGAAGATGCGTACTTATCGCAATCTGGTCAATTGTATATGGAAGCAGCTGCCATGGCACTTGGACGCGTTTATTCTTTTGGTCCGACATTTCGTGCTGAGAAATCAAAAACACGCCGCCACCTTATCGAATTTTGGATGATCGAGCCGGAAATGGCTTTTTGTACACATGAAGAAAGCCTTGCCATTCAAGAGGCGTATGTGCAGCACCTCGTGTCTTCCGTACTAGAGCATTGTAGCGTAGAGCTTCAGACATTAAACCGTGATCCTGAGATGTTAAAAAAGATATTAGCGCCGTTTCCACGCATTACATATACAAAAGCGATTGAACTGCTACATGAGAAAGGGTTCGACGATATTGTGTGGGGCGATGACTTTGGTGCACCACACGAAACGGCGATTGCAGATCATTTTGACCTGCCTGTGTTTATCACCCATTACCCAACATCGCTAAAAGCATTTTATATGAAGCCTGATCCGAACAATTCTGCTGTCGTTGAATGTGCAGACTTAATTGCGCCTGAAGGTTATGGGGAGATTATTGGTGGTTCTGCACGGATCGATGATCTCGCTCTTATGGAAGAACGTTACAAGGAGCACAATCTCGATCAAGAATCGTACGGCTGGTACCTTGATTTACGTAAGTACGGCTCAGTTCCTCATGCAGGCTTTGGTCTTGGCTTGGAACGGACGGTGGCGTGGATCGCAGGAATTGAGCATGTGAGAGAAACGATTCCGTTCCCAAGGCTTCTGAATCGTCTAACGCCTTGATGATGTATTTGAGAAAAGGGAGTGGGATTTGATGAACGAAAAAACGTTCGTTCAGCTCATGCAGCAAGGGAGTTTCGCTGTACCTTCATTTCTCATAACGTCCTACAGCAAACTCGGATTAAACGATCATGAGTGGGTTTTAATTATGCATATTTGGCATCTGCAGCAACGTGGCGTACAGTTTCCAAGCCCTCATGAGCTATCACAAGTGATGTCTGCTCATGAAGACGACATTCAAGCGATGCTAGCCTCTTTAATTCGCCGCGGCTTAATTGACCTTAAAGACGATTTAGAGAGCGGAGATATGAAATCAGAAACGTTGTCATTGGAACCACTCTTTAAAAAGTGTTACGAATGGCGTGAGAACATGACCGCTCGACAAAACGCGAAAGATGAAGAGGAAAAAGCGGATGAGCTATTCGGGCTGTTTGAGCAGGAATTTGGGCGGGCTTTATCCCCTATCGAATACGAAACGCTAAGCATGTGGGTGGATAAGGATGACTATTCGACTAGCCTCATTAAAGCCGCTTTGCGTGAAGCTGTTTTAGGTGGCAAACTCAGCTTTCGCTATATTGATCGCATTTTATTTGAATGGCAAAAAAATCAAGTAAAAACCGTGGAAGATGCACAAAAGCATGCAAAGCAGTTTCGTGATAGGAAGAGGCAGGCACCGCAAGATTCGTCGGCTGCGAGGACAGCGACGGTCCCTTTTTATAATTGGCTAGAGTAAAGGGAGGAGGGGAAGCGTATGCTCTCAAAAAAAGCAACCATTGAAGCCATTGAGACGATGGGAGAGATGTTTCCTGAGGCGCAGTGTGAGCTGCGCCATGAAAATGCATTTGAATTGTTAATCGCGGTCGTTTTATCGGCTCAATGCACAGATGCGCTTGTGAACAAAGTGACCGCTTCATTATTTCAAAAATATAACAGGCCAGAGGACTTTATTGCCGTTCCTTTAGAAGAGCTGCAAAACGATATTCGTTCGATCGGTCTTTATCGCAATAAGTCTAAAAACATCCAAAAGCTTAGTCAACAATTGCTTGAGCAGCACAGTGGGGAAGTGCCAAACAGTAGAGAAGCCTTGGAAGCACTCCCGGGCGTTGGACGAAAGACGGCCAACGTCGTGCTGTCTGTTGCATTTAACGAGCCAGCCATCGCTGTAGATACCCACGTTGAGCGGGTAAGCAAACGACTTGGAATTTGCCGATGGAAAGATTCTGTACGACAAGTGGAAGAGACGCTTATGGCAAAGCTACCTCCCGAAGCATGGAGTATAACGCATCACCGAATGATCTTTTTTGGACGCTACCACTGTAAGGCGCAGTCGCCGCAGTGTCGAGAGTGTCCGCTTCTTGATATGTGTCGAGAAGGGCAGAAAAGAATGAAGGGGGCAGCTGTATGACGGCCATTCAAGTGCCTGCATCATTTAGCATTCGTCCTTTTTATGAGCAGAGTGCCCGCATTCATCTGCCAAAAGGCGATGCGCCGTTATCTGCATGGCTTGAGAGCGTCCCTTTTGCCATTGATGTAGCAGCGGCGCTTCATGAGCCGCATGTCCGTATATATGAAGCGCCATACTCCGAGTTTAATGAAGTGTTTAACTGGTGGGAAGACACGTGGAAAGGACCGATTCAAACGGCGTTTTCAAACGATGAGAAGGATGTTGCTGGCCCGATGATGATTCAAGGCACTGCAAATTTTCTCTCCCTATTGTTTTGGATCGGACGCCAACCTGTTCAAGCATTGACCAGTTGGCAGGAAGACATGCTTCAATGCCCGATTACCCCAATGAATTTAAAAGAACGCATGCCCTTTATTGTGTCCAGACCTCGTCATTATGCATCTTTCATTCAATTAAATCAGATGTATATTGAGCTGCGCAAGTCGCTGGCGGTTTATCGCCTGAAGCATTCGTAACGTATACGAGACAGGTGGGAACAGGCAGAATAAATGTTGTATTAAACATGGCTTGAACAAGCTCAATTCGTCTGCAGAAGCACACTCTCTATTGAATTTTGCGCAGGCAAGATTTGTAGAGATGTGCTTTTTTATCTTCTAATCCATTTGAAAATCTAATAACCCAGCCTGTCCTTTGTTTAATATTATATTGCCGTGATCACTCGAGGAGAATGTTTCACTCGACAATGCCATAGGCGTCAACCGTATTTTTTTAACAAAGATGAAAGATTTGTCGCCTTCCGCTTCCGCAAGTTACGATAGTCGATGTAGGAGAGGGGGGCGTTGTGCAATAAGAAAAACAGCTCTTTTTAGAGGAAAAGACCTCATAAGAGCTGTTTTTGTTTACGTTAGCTGTTAATCATTTTGTGAATTTGAAGTTCGTTCATCATCTTCACGCTGACCGGAACTTTGTGCCCCATCGGATGATGGTTGGTCTTCTGACGGAGGACTGTTGCCTTCTTGCTCCTGTTCATTGTCATTGTTTCCGGACGGAGGTGTTTGCTCCTCGTTGTCGTTCGGCTGTTCTTCGTCGCCATCGTTATTTTCTTCTGGATCGTCCCAAGGGAAGCCAGGGATGTCATCGTCCGGATTTTCTTCGCCATCTCCATCTGACTCCTCAGGATTTGATTCTTCATCATCGAGCCCATCTTCTCCGGGCTCACCGTCATTGTCATCTTCTGTGCCATCTGGAATTTCGATCGTTGTAGATGCAGCTGGGCCGGTCAACTCATTTTCGCTTGCTGTGACACGGAAGCTGTAAATAGCACCGGGAATGACGTCTGGGAAGCTGACACTCGTTTCATCTGTTGTTGTGAGTGGTTCATAGTTCCCATCATCAATTGACACTTCGACTTCATAAGTTGCCTCATCACTGATTGAATCCCAGCGAAGCAAAACTTGCATCGCTTCCTCATCAAAGGTAGCAGTCAAACCACTAACTGCGTCAGGCTCTTCAGCTTCAAACCTTTCCGAACGAACGCTTGGTTCTGTCCCTCTAATAAAATATTCATATACAATCTCGCTTTGCGGCGTAAAATCGCTCGGCAGACGAGGTGGATTGGACCCTTTTTCAATGCCGACACGAACGACGGAGTCTGGTTGTTCAAAATCAGCGACTTGACCGCTTGAAATCTCGGTCATAATGCTGCGGAAGAGCTGCTTTGAAATTTGTTGCGCTGAATAATCCATGTAATACTCGCTCGTCGTTTTCGGATACCCAGTCCAAATGGCGATGGAATACTCTGTGCTGTAGCCTGCAAACCAGCTATCTGGCACTGCACCTTGTGGCAGTCCATATTTTGCCCGCGTTTCGTCATCAAAGTTAGATGTACCGGTTTTTCCGGCAACTGGGACGTTGGAGACGTTGGCGGCTGTTCCCGTACCACTTGTCATTACAGACTTTAGCATATCTGTTGTCATAAAGGCAGTCGATTCCTTCATAGCAACGGTAGGCTCAGGCGTGAACGACTGCTCACTGCCATCAGGGAAGACAACCTTAGCAATGGTGTGCGGCTTGCTATAGATGCCCTTATTTCCAAAGGCACTGTATGCACCAGCCATTTCAAGTGGCGACACGCCGTTGAAACCACCAATCGAGTAAGATTCATAAATGTTCTCACCGACGTCAATTCCTAACCCTTCGGCAAACGATTTTGCTTTTGGCAAACCGACTGCTTGCATCGCTTTAAGTGCTGGGATATTACGTGACTTTGCAAGTGCTGTACGTAGAGTCATCTGTCCTAAATGACGGTTATCCCAGTTATTGATTGGCGTTCCATCTGAATACTCGTAAGGCTCATCAACAATTGGATGATAGGTAGACCATTCAAGATGTTCGATCGCCGGTGCAAAGTCTAAGATCGGCTTAATGGTAGAGCCAGGCTGACGGTTAATGTCTGTTGCATAGTTATAACCACGCTTTACTTCTTGGTTCCGACCGCCTCCTATGGCAGCGGCGCCACCTGTCTTTGTATTGACGACGGCGATCCCTGCTTGGAACTGATCATCGGGATACTGAACGTATTGATTTGTGTCTAGCGCCTGCTCGACGACACGCTGTGCTTCAGGATCTAGGTGTGTGTAGACTTCAACACCTGAAGAGTAAAGGTCAATGTCAGTTTTCGCTTGAAATTCTTCAATGACCTGGTCAATGTAAGCATCGTATGGCTGAGGGTTATCCTGTTTCTCGACAATCGAATCGATGACTGGTATAGCCTTTGCCTGTTCAGCCGCGGACGCATCAATAAATCCATGTTGTTCCATCAGAGAAATGACGGTATTGCGTCGTTGTTCAGCGGCTTCCGGATTACGAAATGGGTTGTAGTAATTTGGACTTTGCGGTAATCCAGCTAAGAGAGCCGCTTCCTCAACGGTGATTTCGTCTGTCGTAATGTCCTTATTAAAATAAAATTCCGTTGCTTTAGCGACGCCATATATATCTTGAGCAAATAAAATCTTATTTAGATAGAGCTCAAGAATTTGGTCTTTTGAATATTGCTGCTCGAGCTTAATGGAGAGCCATGCCTCTTGAATTTTACGAGTCATCGTTTTTTCTGAAGTCAGTAAGTAATTTTTAACGACCTGTTGGGTAATCGTACTAGCTCCTTCAGCACCGAAGCCATCTTGGAAGTTAGCAATGACTGCTCCGCCAATTCGCCGTAAGTCGATACCAAAGTGCTTTTTAAAGCGGACATCTTCAGTAGCGATAAAAGCGTCTTTTACGACGTCGGGAATGTCATCGATGTTGACTTGCTCTCGCTTCTCCATGCCAAGCTCTGCAATTTCGTTACCATTGACATCATAAATTCGTGATGAAAGCGGTGATTCCAATGCTTCAGCACTAATTTTTGGTGCATCTTTAATAATAAAAGCGGCAGCGACTCCTGCGATGGATATACAAAGCAAGAAAAAAATCGTCAGCCCGAGCATGATGTTTTTAAACAGAGATCCCTTTTTCTTCGGCTTTTTGTTTTTCTGAGTTGATGAGGACGCTGTTTTTCGTTGAGATCCCTTTTTACGTTCTGTCCTCGTCTTATATTGATCTGCCATCGTATGCTTTCCTGCCTTTCTGAAAAGATCAGCTACTCCTTAAAAATACATTGTTCGCAGAGCGCGTAAGTAATCGAGGCGAGGGGCGTAGCCTTCAATGACTGGTATACCTTCCTCTTCAATCACCTTTCGCGGTATCGATTTACGCTCTTCCGACTGCATTCCTTTATAATATCGGATCACCGGCTCACCATCTAATAAAAAGGTTGCTCTATTTTTTGAAAAACGAATCAACATAAATGCAATACCGCCATGCTTTTGAATAGCTTCCATATGGGTGATCTGATGTTCATGAATGTTTTTAAGGGAAAGGAGTGCAGATTTTTCGTTTCCTTAGCCTCGAAATCGATGTATTTCCCTTGGTACAAACCATTATAGTCTGTCGTAGAAGGCTGCTTAAAGTAGGCTTCAGTAATTTTGGCTGCACTTCTCTTTGGGTAATCAACATGAACGATTTGTACGGGTGTCGGTTTTTTATGAATGACGGCAATGCCCTCGTTCAAATAATATGTATTCGATACATTCACATCCTCTTCGAGGGTCATGCCCCTTTTGCCATAGCTTCTCTTTTTGTCATAATGGTCATTCGTGAGCGGCGCTTCGTAGACCTTTCCATTCGGGTATCGTATCATAGTTGTCCTCCTCTCTTGAGAAAGCTCTTTACCTATTTTACCTTTGTCTGCTGTTTAAACTCAAATCATATTATGAGATTAGACGTTCTCGGTCACAATAAAGGTACACTTTTAGGCGTTTTTTAAAAAAAGGAGTGACCAGGTAGTGAACGAACATCGTCTCATTCAGACCATTCAACGAAAGACGACTCGTTTAAATGTCGATAATATTAGTCGCACTGAAGCTTATCGCAGGATGTATCATCGACTGCCAGAGCTGCATTGGGCGTTACTTGCAGCTTCGGTGTCAAGAAATGCCGGTTATCAAATGACTGATCTTTGGCATGATGACATGATTCATGGTCTTTCAGAGCGGGTGCGTTGGTCATTATTTATGGCGTATGAGCGGGCGAATTGGCTCATTTTTCAAGATGCATATCCTCAGCTGCTTTTATATGAATTCTCCTGCCGACTGAACAAGCCTTTATTTCATCTATTAGATCGATTTCACGTGTCGTCGTTTATGTACAAGCATTGGATGTCTTTTTGGAAGGAACGTCAATCGCACATACTTACACATGCGTTGATTACGAATGAACAGCATGTCATTACCCGCCCGATTTTACAAGAAAAAAGGTTAAAAGAAGTATTTACGTCGCCGCTGTTCTACGGTCAACAGGCCTTGCACGAAAGTGTCGTTCTTCTCCCGACGCTTCACGGTGTGCTGTATGGTCAGTCTGTACAACGTTTTACGCATATAAAAGCCCGAATACAGCTTGGGCGCAAGTTGTATCAAATGATGTTTTTCCGACCGTATAGCCGGTCAGTGAGACAGTTTGCTCAAACGGTTGTTCATACAGGAAAGCGTCTTGACTACCAGAAGTATATCCATCTCGGACACGATTTTTCTGGGCCGTTGTTACGAGCTGCAGTACCGATGATACGACATCAGCGTTTCACAGCAAATGATTGGTTTATTCACCTTCGTTATCTCGAGCCGAAACATCACGGTACATTAATTGATGAACCGTTAAATCGCTGGTTTGATGATAAACGAAAGCAGCTTACTTTTCTTTTACGTATGCTAGCTTATTTTCCAAAAACATAAAAAAGGACCCTCACGATTGGAGAGTCCGTTAATGATTACGTTGACGGTTTATTTTCACCAGATGTTTTCGTCGTAGGCTCGTTCATAGCTTCTCGAGCCTCATTTTGCTTGTGCTGCTTTTTTTGCGCAGGGCTGTTGTTTTGATGTGATTGTGCCATAGTATCACCTCCTGTCCATTGGACATAGTGTTTATAAAAAATGGAAAACTATGCACAATATTGAAAAGTTAGTGTCGAATGAAGAGAGAAGTTTTTGCCGGAAGCTGATTTCTTTCGCGGAATCTCTTCTAGTTTTGTCAAGCGTGAAGGGAGCGTGCATACAAAGAGAGAATATTTCTAGCAAATAAAGCGATATGGGGGGAGACTCATGCAGGCACCGTTAAAACGAAGGAAGCGTCTGATGAACTAGGTATTGGGATGACAACGATTCGCAACTGGGTCAGAAAGTACGATATTCCTTGTGAGCGTAATGATAAAGGTCACTTTGTGTTTCACCAGGAGGCACTCGATACGCTAATCCTGCTGAAGAAACAAAATGGTGTATTAAATGATGAGCCACCAACGGAAAAAGAAGGATTACCTATTGACGAGTTTTATAGCCGAATGGATGCTTTAGTGGATCGAGTCGATAAGATAGATCGCGAATTAAAAGCAAAAGCGGACGATGTCGTCACAGTACAAATGCTCCAGCATCGACGAGAAATGGACGAATTAATCGAAAAAGTCGAGCATGTCGAGCGTAAAATTGATCGCCTCGTGAGTCAAATCAATCAAGCACCTGAACAACAAGAGCAAAGTACGTTGAATGAAAAACCGAAAAGAAAACGTTTGCTGCATCGTTTTGGTTTTTAAAATCCGTCGCTTTCCACTGTTGGCGTCCTCTGGTATGATAAGAGGGTGGAGGTAATGATACGTGATTCAACACGATTTATATACGTTAAACGAAACCTTTTACGCCAAACCGAAGCGATGAAGACGCAATATTTAGAGCGCAGTCCGTCTCCTGATTATGAGGTCGACTTTTACGGAGAAGTGAAGCCCTTTGTTGATGAAGTGACCGAGACTGCCGAAGCGTGGCGCGTGGAAGCAAAGCAATGGATAAAAGAAGCTCGTCCTTTGTATATCCATCCAGTACAAGTCGATAAGACCGTTGAAAATGCTTTGATGGCTGCCGTGCAATGCTTCCATACAAAAGTACGGAAAACACGTTTCATTAATACGATAGAGGCAATCATCTATGTCCTGGAAAGTATCGAAGCAGCGCTTCAACCAAAGGAGCAATAAAAAGGTGGTTTATCCTTTAAGCAGCAAATCAATCAGCTGAAAAAACGCGGTCCTGCGCTACTATAGGCAAGCAAGTGAATGGAATCTTGATTAAAAAATAATCACCTGTCTTTCATGTTAGACATCTTAAATGAGTGCATCACTGATATAGTGGTGTACTTTTTGCTTCAACCAAAAGTTGTTGTAAAGCACGATGATTTGGGCGATACTCTTAAAACAAAAGGATTTTCATCGTTAAATAAGAGGGAGACATTGACTCTTTTGACTCAATTCTCTATTCTGAACATATTATTGTAAACAACGAAGGACTTGGAGGCACTCATATGCTGAATTATGAGAATTTGACGCTGCATACCGACAAATATCAGATTAATCAAATGTATGCTCATTGGAAAATGGTACCCACAATCGTAAACGTGTGTTTATCGCTTTCTTCCGCAAAAACCCCTTTCATAATGGTTATGCTGTCTTTGCTGGTTTAGAGCGAATTATCAACTACATTGAAGGGTTGAAGTTTGAAGAGGAAGACATCGAATTTTTACGCCAAGAGCCGGAAAATTACGATGAAGACTTTCTGGAGGAGTTAAAAGCTTTTTCTTTTAAGGGGACGCTCAATGCGGTTGAAGAGGGCCAGATTATTTTCCCTAATGAACCGATTATCCGCGTGGAATGCCGGGTCTTTGAAGGACACATGATCGAAACGGCACTGCTTAACTTTATGAACTACCAGACTCTCATTGCAACAAAGGCTTCAAGAATCAGACAAGTGGCTGGTGAGAACGATATTTTAATGGAGTTTGGAACGCGCCGAGCTCAGGAAGCGGATGCGGCCATTTGGGGTGCAAGGGCAGCATATATTGCGGGCTTTCATTCTACGAGCAATGTTCGTGCTGGGAAGCTGTTCGGCATTCCAACATCAGGGACACATGCCCACGCGTGGGTGCAGGATCACGACTCTGAAGAAGAAGCCTTTGAAGCGTATATGAACGTATTTCCTGATAATACAACCTTGCTCGTCGATACATATAATACATTAAAGTCAGGCGTGCCAAACGCCATAAAAGTAGCGAAGAAAATGGCTGAAAGTGGCCATCGTTTACAAGCCATTCGCCTTGACAGTGGCGATTTAGCGACTTTATCGAAACAAGCTCGCAAGATGTTAGATGAGGCAGGCTTTACCGATGTCAAAATTTCTGCATCCAATGACCTTGATGAAGAAATTATTTTGCATCTAAAGCTTCAAGAAGCCGAAATCAACATGTGGGGGATTGGAACGAAGCTCATTACCGCAGCTGAATCGCCAGCACTTGGCGGCGTATATAAAATGGTGGCGAAAGAAACGGAAACCGGCTATGAGCCCGTTATTAAAATTTCCGAAAACCCGGAAAAAATACCGACGCCTGGATTTACGACAGTGTATCGGATTATCAATAATAAAACCGGCAAAACCGAAGGCGATTATGTCGCGATGGTTGAAGAAAACGTCCAGCAAGACAAGCTGAAAATGTTTGACCCGAATAATCCGTATTCGTTTAAAATCGTTAGCGACTATACAGCAAAGGAACTGCTCGTGCCGATTTTTGAGGACGGCCATTGTGTATACGAGAAAAAAAATATCGATGAAATTCGTGCCTTTCATTTGGAGCAATTGAAAGAGATTTGGGAGCCGACGCTCAGACTCTTAAACCCGCAAACGTATTTTGTCGATTTAAGCCAAAAAGTGTACGACACAAAAATGGCTCTCATTGATTCCTTGGCTAAAAAAGATAAATAAACGACACTGCTTGAAGCTATATGAGCTGTAAAGAAAAAGTGTAGACAAATCGCTCGTATCACGATGTCTACACACTTGACTCCATGTTCAACATTTATGACGAGTGGGGAGAACGCAAAGCATCGGCCATTGCCTGGAGGTGCTTTGTGTTTTTTGTCTTGTCTCATCCATTTGTAAAAATGGCAAGTGACCTCTAGCGCGCTGCTCGAGCACATCTTTTTGCGAATGAAAAAGCTCGTGCCGTTCTACTTGTGTCCAACTGAGTGGTGTTGCGACATAGCCCTCTTCTCGTCCACGACAGGAGTACGGGGCAATGATGGTTTTTTTCGGATGATGCTGAACGTAATCAAGGTACATTTTGTTGCCGCGGCGATCGATTCTTCGCTCAATCGTCCAAAGGTTTGGCGCTTGGGCGAGCAAAAGTTCAGCAACAGCTTCCATAAACAGACGAGTCTCTACATACGACACTACATTAGGCTGGAGGGGGATATACAGTTGTAGGCCCCGGCTGCCTGAAGATTTCACAAAAGTGAACAAGGAAAATGAATCAAACAATGCTTTGATTTGGAGTGCGGCTGTGGCGATCTTCTCTATAGGTGCAGACGGATATGGGTCGATATCAATGACAAGCTCACGTGGGTGATGCTCACCGTCGCGATGGAAGGGGGCATGAAACTCAATTGCTGCTTGGTTAGCGAGCCATAAGAGCCCATCCATCTCAAGACAAATCATTCCATCAGGTTCACCACAAGCTTGTTTGACAGTCTGAGGCGCATATGCCGGCGTGTGTTTCTGATAAAAAGAAGCTTCATTAACACCATTTGGCCAACGCACTACTGTTAAAGCCCGTCCGTGGAGGAAAGACATCATATCAAAGGCAACGCTTTTCATATATTGCACATAATCGTTTTTCGTCCATTGCTGCTTTGGCCACAATATTTTCTCAGGCCGTGTCACATCAGGTGTGTAGGCTAGCCCGGTTGTCAAGGCTGTGAAAGTACACGAATGTGGGGAACGATGAGGCAAAAAACGTGAAAAGCGGACGTCTCGTAACGCGCCATTGGCATAACCGATCGTCAATACTTCCAGCACAATACTTGGTGGCGCATTTGGATTGTTTTTAAGCACTGCTGATAACGCGGTCGCTTCTTCAGGTGACATACCGTGGCGGATCGTACAGACTGATACCCATGCTCCATTTTGTAATACTACCCCTTTAAAATAGCCTGTCTCTGTTTCGGCGATAATGACAACAGCAACCTTCTGCCAGTTTTTATACTTTTTCCAGACGTCTGATCGCCCTGATACGTAAAGGCTATGTCGTTTTTTGGCGACGACACCTTCTCCTTTTTCCCGAATAATGTCTTTCCATAGAGGTGCATAATTTGTATAAGTCGGCGCAAGGGCAATGGTGCTTCCTCGTTTTGGCGGATCTGCAAAGCCGCCAAGTTCAGCCAGTTTTTTTAAGTGTGTTTTTCGTGTGATAAGCGGTTCGTTTTTACGGGAAATCGATCCGCTCGACAATAGATCAAAGACACAAAAAGTGGCTTTCAAAGTCGCTTTGTCATCGTTCGTTTGTGTTTTTCGGTTTGCCCGTTTTACGAGCAAATCAAAGCGACAGTGTAAAGCGCTGTCTAACATGGTCATTTCCCCATCTAAGACAATCGGGAGTTCATGATGAAGTTTTTCGGCAATGCGCTTTGCCGCTGTAATAATCTCGGGAAAAGCATGGCTATAATCATGATTGTGCATGCTCCTAAGCGCAATGTGTTGGCGATCGATCAAAAGCTGCATTCGGTAGCCGTCCCACTTCGGTTCAAACACCCATTGGGCCATTTCCTCTGGCCAACGCGTAGAAAGAACTGGCTTCATAGGTGGAGTGAATGTAAAACCCGTTGTCACGTTGCTTTCTTTCCTGGTGCTGTTTTAGTTTTACGAGCGGTCTTTTGTTTTTTCGGTGGATGCTGCTCTGGTTGAGTCTGATCAATACTGGCTTGCAATGTTTTCATTAAATCATGAACATTTGTTTCCTTTTTGTGAGTTTCCCCAGCTGAAATCATTGTTTCTGTATTGAGTAAAGCATCTTTGAATCGTTCAGCATACGTATTTTTAAAGGCTGCCGGTTCAAAGGGCTCAGTTAATTGCTCTATGAGTTTTTCCGCTGTTGCCAATTCCTTTTCCGACACCGTCGTTTCTTTGGGCAGGTCTGGCACTTGCTCTGTGGAACGAAGATTCTCCGGAAAGTGCATCGTTTCCATAAGCAACACGTTGTCATACGGACGGATTAACGCAAGGTGTTCTTTTTGCCGTAATACGATGGTGGCAATCCCTGCTTTGTTTGTTTCGTGAAGTGCTTCGTGTAACAGGGCATATGGCTTATGACCAGTCGCATCAGGTCCAAGGTAATACGACGTATGATAATAGACAGGGTCTATTTCAGTGACTGAAACAAATTGTTGTATTGATACAGCTTTCGGGCTGTTGTCGCTTTGCAGTTTTTCTAACGTTTCCTCATTGACGACTTTAAATGTATCTTTTTCATATTCATACCCTTTTACGATGTCTTTTCCTGACACATCAATGTCACACGTAGGACAATGCTTCTTGTATTGAATAGGAGTGTTGCATACGTTATGAAGTTGTCTTAAGGGAATGGATGGACTGTCTGTCGCTTTATATAATTTGACAGGAATGTTTACTAAGCCGAAGCTAATGGCACCTTTCCAAATGGTGTGCATAAGCGGCCTCCTTTGTCGATCGCTTTTCTTTTACTATGTGAAGGCAAAAAAAAATCAATCCTATAAAATATCGGGATTGAAGTGCATTTCTGCCAAAACAGGATCGATTTTTTTTGGCCACCTGACGACGAGGGTATCGTGCTCGTAAGACCAGCCACTCGACGATTTTTGAATGAGACAGGGGAGCCGAACCTCTTCGTGAGTTTCGTTTGCCCTGTCCTTAATCCAAACAATTGAAGAAGAATGCTGGATAGATAATTTTTTTATAGCATCTTTTTCTACAGGATAGCGGATGATGCAAAACGATTCCGTAGTTTCGACGGTTGCTTTTTTGTGCTGAACCGGTTGTGTCCCAGGAAAGAAGTTGGCAAACTGGTTCATCCATTGCTCATCAGAGGGAGACCAACTTGAAGCAGTGGATGAAAAACAACGTTTAATCCAGTCTAGCATTTGTTCATTTGACACAATCTCACCACCCTTTGCCCTTTAAATTATGACAGGGCCAGGGTTTTTGTGCCTATTGTTTATGAATTACCAGAAGAAAGGAAGGAGGGCAATCGTTGCAATTGAGCCGAGGGCTACACCAATTCCAAGACCGGCTCCATAGCCCCATCCGCCCCAGCCCCAACCACCGTAGCCATATCCAAGGCCAGACCTTTTCCGAGCGGTTCAAGGTATACGTGTGATCTAGACACATTCCGGATCACACCACGATATTCTGCACCATTTTGGCAGCGAATCATTACAGGTCTGCCGTGATAACGACAGCATGTATCATAATGGCGATACGACATGAGCAAACTCCCTTCATTATTCGTCTTACCATTACACTATGCAAAGTCGGTCTAAAATGTATGGGACAGGTGCATTAAGGCATATATGGAATTAAAGGGAGGGGGCAACAATGAATTATTTAGAAGTGATTGCTAATCGAAGCGTCCCGTTTGCTCATCCGGGTGGGCGCGGGGCAACACTTTGGATGGCGGAGCAAGCGGGCGTAACGGCGTCGTCTCTCGTGCTGGAAGCGGGTTGTGGCACTGGACATTCTGGAGCATTATTGGCAAAAGAAATGAAAGCAAAGGTGATCGGAGTTGACCGTGATGTGAACTTCATTCAAGCGGCTAAAAAAGCGCACCCACAACATCAATACGTCACCGCAGATCTATGTCAGCTCCCGTTTAATGATGCTTCATTTGATTTTATCTTTTGCGAATCGGTGCTCTCATTTGTTCAGCCGATTGATCGTGTGCTGGCTGAAATGCGACGAGTGCTCAAGGAAGAAGGGTCTATTTGGTGTAATGAAATGACGATGCTTCATCCGCTTCAGCATCAAGAGCAAAGGACGCTGACGTCATTTTATGGATTTTCTAAAATGTGGACAGAAGAAGATTGGCAAGACGTATGTCAGCACGCTAGGCTAAGCTTTGAGAAGAAAAAATCTGGTACAATTATCGACGGTTTGCTCATGGCAAATCCGCAAGACTTTATTGTTGAAGAAGAGCCATTTACAAATGAAGAAGTACGTGTTCTAGACATGCATCAACAACTCACGATGAAGCACAGTACAGCGCTCGGTTTCACCATTTGGAAAGCGCAAAAAAATTTCAATGACCGTAATGTAAAGTAAAAATAAACATTATCCAAAGTATTGTCATTCGAACGTATATTCTCTATACTGGAATGATAGGGAGGTGTTTTGTATGCAGCCTCAATCGCTACAGGAAATCGTGCGTCTACTTCGTCAAGATGATCGCTTTCAGCCAAATGTCGTCCATTGGCAAACCATTGACGAGCGTCCGGCTAAAGTCTGTCTGCTCCCAGACGATCTGCATCATCGGCTTTCTTCCGCTTTAAACGAGCGCGGCATCACACATTTGTATACACACCAAAAAGAAGCGTATGAGTGCGCGCGTGAAAAACAGTCTTTCGTTGCGGTCACACCGACGGCATCAGGGAAAACGTTATGCTATAACTTGCCTGTATTGCAAACGATTTTAGAAGAGCCTCATGCAAGGGCACTCTATTTATATCCAACGAAAGCACTGGCACAAGATCAAAAAACAGAATTGGCTGACATGATTGATGCCATCGGAGCCACGATTCATTCATATACGTATGACGGTGATACACCTGCAAATATCCGGCAAAAAATACGGAAAGCTGGACATATCGTTTTAACAAACCCCGATATGCTTCATTCGGGAATTTTACCGCACCATACAAAATGGGTGTCTTTATTTGAAAATCTAAAGTACGTCATTATTGATGAGCTTCATACATATCGCGGCGTGTTCGGCAGTCATGTTGCCAACGTCATTCGCCGTTTAAAACGGATTTGCTTGTATTATGGCTCAGATCCGGTATTTATCAGTACTTCAGCAACGATCAAAAACCCCGAGGAATTAGCAGAGCTTTTGACAGGAAAGCCGACGTCATTGATTGATAATAACGGTGCCCCAACTGGAAAGAAGCACTTTATTTTTTATAATCCACCGATCGTGAACCGTTCGTTGAATATTCGTCGTAGTGCAACGCTAGAAGTTAAAGCACTAGCAGAGGGTTTCTTGAAAAATCGGATCCAAACGATTGTTTTTGCCCGTAGTCGTGTTCGGGTTGAAGTATTACTGACTTATCTCCAACGGCTCGTGCAAAAAAATCTTGGCCCCAAAGCGATTCAAGGATATCGTGGGGGGTATTTACCTACACAGCGGCGACAGATTGAAGAAGGTTTAAAAAATGGCTCAATATACGGTGTAGTAAGTACGAACGCACTTGAGCTCGGCGTAGATATTGGTCAGCTAGAAGTTTGTATTATGACCGGGTATCCTGGAACGATTGCCAGCGCTTGGCAGCAAGCAGGACGAGCTGGACGGCGGCAGAAAGAATCCGTTGTCATTATGGTCGCAAGCTCTACACCGTTAGACCAATATGTCGTGTCACACCCAGATTACTTTTTTCAGCATTCTCCAGAAACGGCGCGCATTCATCCAAACAATTTGATTATTTTAATGGATCATTTAAAATGTGCAGCTTACGAGCTTCCTTTTCAACGAGGAGATTTGTTTGGGGGAGAAGAGGTCGATGATCTTCTCGACTACTTGGCTGAACAACAAGTTCTGCACGCTCATCAAGGTCGATGGCATTGGATGAGCGATGCGTTTCCCGCACACGAAATTAGCCTCCGTTCCGCTTCCCAGGAAAATGTCGTCATTATTGATCAATCGACGACGGGAAAGCATCAAGTGATCGGGGAGATGGATACGTTCAGTGCGTTAACCCTTCTACACGAAGAAGCCATTTATCTTCACCAAGGCGTGCAATTCCAAGTTGAAACGCTTGATTGGGAAGAAAAAAAGGCATATGTCCGTGAAGTGGCTGCTGATTATTACACAGATGCACAGCTCGCCGTACAGTTAGATGTTTTAGAAACGAATGAAACGTTTAAACGTGACAGGTATACTGTTGAGCATGGTGACGTCAGTGTTCGCGGCATGGCGACCATTTTTAAAAAGATTAAATTCAATACACACGAAAACATCGGTTCAGGCCCCATTCACTTGCCAGAGGTTGAAATGCATACGGAAAGTGCATGGATCTCATTTGCGGATACTGAAGCGATGAAAGAAGAATTGCTGGAGTCGGCGCTTGTCGGTCTGCAAAATGTGATACAACATTTGGCTCCTTTATTTGTCATGTGCGATCCAACTGATCTTCATGTCGTCCCGCAAGTGAAAGCTCCGCACAATCAATTGCCGACGTTGTTCGTTTACGACAGTTACCCTGGCGGAGTTGGTCTTAGTCAAAAAATTGCCCGGCAAATGCCGCAGCTATTACTAGAAGCGATTGATTTGATTCAGTCATGCTCATGTGAAGAAGGATGCCCTGCCTGTGTAGGAATGGATGCTGGAGAACGAGGGAAAGCCTATACCCTGGAGCTATTGGCGCTCGTAAAGAGGTGAAATCATGTCTCTAAAAAAGAAGCTTGAACGATATAAACAAATGCAAGCACAGACCTCTGCCCAATCATCATCTCCTCCAAAGAAGCAGCAAGGAAATCGAGAGAACGAAAACGTTTTTTTTGCTGAGGAAAGTTGGAAAGAGCTCGGCTTTGAGGCCGTCCATTCTGAGGAAGGCTACTGTTATGTAAAAACCGAGTGCTTTGATGTTCATACTCCTATTGGAAAGTATACGCTCGGCGATATGTACGCTTCTGTTGCCGAATGGAATAAACGAACTTCACACTCTCCTTTATCGTCCAAAGGAAAAACAGCAGAGGATTTGCTGTTTTTTGATACTGAGACGACGGGTCTGTCCCACGGGGCAGGCCATACGATTTTTTTATTTGGCACCGGACGCTTTTCTTCGGCCGGTTTTCAAGTCAAGCAATATGTCTTAGCAAGACCAGGGCTTGAGGCAGGGCTGTTTCTCCCTTTTTTACAAGAGCATGGTGCACTGTCAGACTTAGTCACCTACAACGGAAAGTCATTCGATTGGCCTCAAGTCAAATCGAAGCATGTGCTGATTCGTCATCTCGTCCCTGCACTTCCTGCATATGGCCATTATGATCTTCTTCATGCTTCCAGAAGACTTTGGAAACACCGTTTACCAAAGGTTTCATTGAGCCAGGTTGAAGAGGCAGAGCTTGGCATTTCCCGAATGGATGACACTCCTGGCTTTTTGGCACCAATGATGTACAAAGAATATATCGGAAATGAAGATGCCCGCTGGTTAAAAGGGATTATCACACATAATGCCAAGGATATCATTAGTCTCGTCGGTCTTTACATTCATCTTTCAAAACGAGTTCACGAAGGAGCAAGCGCCGACAGCGAAGAGCTTTTAGCACTAGCAAAATGGATGGAGGATGTCGGTGACAGACGAGAAGCGATGCAGTTATATAAGGTGATCGCAGATCGTGAGGAGAACTCCCAAGACGTCGCCCGGCTTCGTCTCGCCCGTTTATATAAACAAAACGGACAATTCCATAAAGCATTAACCGTTTATCACGAGGTCGACGCCCCTCATTGCTTGCACGAAGCACAGATTGGCATGGCGATGCTTTATGAGCACCAGTTTAAAGAATATGAAGCTGCGCTCAAGTGTGTAGAACTGGCCAAAGAAGCTCGAGGTGACATGCCAGAATTTCTCCATCGGGAAAAGCGTTTACGGACGAAAATATCTCTGAGGAAATAGAGATATTTCTCCAGATCATTTCCCGGGCAAGCGCAGGATGTGAGAGCTTTCGGCATAAAATCGCGGCAATCGACGGGGAGATTTCATTGTGCTTTTTTACGTATTTGGGTGTCTGGCTTATCTCGTTTTCGTTCAGTGACGCATAGGTTATAGTGTACTCGCTAACGAGGAGAGAAAGGAGTAAAGCTCATGCATAAACATTGTTGCCCACATCCGCCGCATCACTGTCAGCCTCCGCAGGCACAATTGCCCGCGCAATCGCCAATGCCACAACAGATGATGCCGGCAGCTACGCAGCCAATCATGATGCAGCCGATTGTTCACCCGACACGACAGGTGGTTGAAAATCAATACGTTCGTCATATCGTACCGCATATCCATCCAGTGCATACAGAATATCGTCAGCATAACATGTATGAACATCGTCATTATTATCCTCAAACAGTTTCGAATGTTGCGGATGCAAACATCAGCATTTCGATTGCTGTGAAATGCCAGAAAATCTTATGCCTAAAGACTGTTAACAGGAAAGCTGACTTTGTCAGCTTTCTCAGCGTGTTGTCAAACACTTCATGTGGACCCTGCTATCTTGCTCTTCGTATCATAAGCTCAGGCTCTATTCGTATCTTGGCTGCTAACCGATGTCAAGCCAGGCTGTAAATAACAGAGAGGCTGCTCATTTGCTAAGATAGGAAAAGGCAAGAATACATTTGTCTTCACTCTCAGGTTACGTGACGTCTCCAATTTGACTTCATAGCTGACTAGTATCATCCGTCAGAACTTGTTAACTGATACCTGTAAATGACGATAGAAGAGGTCAATGTGTTTGGAGGTGAGCCAATGAATCCAATCAAATCAATCGCCATCAGTGGTTACAAGCCTTACGAACTCGGTATATTTAAAGCAAATCATCCTGGCATAAAAGTGATTCGAACAGTACTTCATTCGAAACTGATTGAACAAGTGGAGACAGGTGTCGAATGGTTTATATCATCAGCACAGACAGGGGTGGAGCTGTGGGCAATGGATATTGTTCAAACCTTACAAGCTGATTACCCCCATGTAAAAACAGCGATATTACCTCCATTTTTTGGTTGGGAGGAACGTTGGTCGCCACAAGAGCAGGAGTTATTTCAATCTCTGCTTTCACAGGCAGATTATGCAAAGTACATAACAGAACGGCCGTACGAGTCACCGACACAGCTCCGCATAAGAAATGCGTTTCTCGTCAAGCATACTGACGGCTTACTGCTATTATATGATGAAGAACAGCAAGGTACACCTCAATACATTCTTAAGGAAGCACGGGCTAAGCAAGCGGCAAATACATATGAAATTAACTGGATTACAATCGAAGATGTCAGCGAAGCAGAACGGATGATGCAAGAGCTAGAAGGGGATGGACGGAATGATTGGTAAGAAAAATTGACTTTTCGTCGTGTTTCTGAAAAAATAGATGCTAACGACGCACGCATTGAACGAGGTGAATGCTATGTTATCAGACAAGCTTAAGTTAACGGCAAAAGACATTTTAGAGAAAGATTTCAAAACGGGATTAAAAGGATATAATCAGGATGAAGTCGATCAATTTTTAGATCAAGTTATCAAAGATTATGAAACCATGCATGCCCATATTGAAACGCTTGAGCAGGAAAATGAAAAGTTGAAAAGACAGACAGAGGAGATGCCAAAACAAAAGGCTCCGACGTCACCAGCTCCTCAGCAAGGGAGCACGAATTATGATATTTTAAAAAGACTTTCGAATTTAGAGAGGCATGTTTTCGGAAGTAAGCTCTACGAGTAAGTAGATATTTGACTTTTTTTGTAGAACTGGTATAATAATTCGGCAAGCGTTTTATGCGTTCGAGCGATCGCTGTCCATGCACAAGCATAGGCAGAGGAAAGTCCATGCTCGCACAGCCTGAAATGGCTGTAGTGTTCGTGCCTGACGAAACAATAAGTCAGGGTAGTCAGCGTGACTAACGGCAGAGAAAAAGCCTACGTCCATGAGGATATGGCTTTTATGCTCTTGAAAGTGCCACAGTGACGGAGTCTTCACTGGAAACAGGAAGAGTGGAACGAGGTAAACCCCACGAGCGAGAAACCCAAATTATGGTAGGGGCGCTTCTCAAAAGGAATATAAACGGATGAGAAGGCATTGTATCATACAATGCAGATAGATGATCGCTATCAAAGCACGAGGGGCAAAGGACCCGATTGCAGTGCTTTGACACAGAACATGGCTTACAGAACGCATGAGTCCCTTGCTAACTTGGATGAACGCGTCCTTGATTGGATACGTTCAGCAAACAATGATTAAATAGAAGGCTCTCTTCATGAAGAGAGCCTTTTTTATGCAATACATAAGGAGTGTCTCTATTGGAAAATGATCTTACCATCCTTTGCACGACCGCAATGGGCTTAGAATCCGTAGCCACCCAAGAGCTTCGTCAGCTTGGTTATACCGACATGACAACGGAAAACGGTCGAATTGTTTTGCGAGGAACAGCGACTGATGTAGCTCGGTTAAATTTATGGATGCGTACGGCTGATCGCATTAAGATTGTTGTAGGTCGCTTTAAAGCCGAAACGTTTGACGAGCTATTCGAAGGGACGAAAGCGTTACCGTGGGAAGCTTATTTACCTTTTGATGCTGCCTTTCCAGTACAAGGAAAGTCTGTTCGCTCGGTACTCACCAGTGTACCCGATTGCCAATCCATTGTGAAAAAAGCCATTGTTGATCGCATGTCCGCAAAACAAATTCAATTTATGAGCTTTGACGAATCAGGGGACACTTTTCCGATTGAGATTAATGTGACGAAAGACTGGGCTGAAATTACATTAGATACGAGTGGAACGGGCTTACACAAGCGCGGATATCGTCTTGATCAAGGTGAGGCTCCCTTGAAAGAAACATTAGCCGCTGCACTCGTGCTCTTGACAAATTGGAAGCCGCATATGCCTTTTATTGATCCGATGTGTGGGTCAGGAACGCTAGCGATTGAGGCTGCAATGATTGGTTTACGTCTTGCGCCTGGATTTAACCGCTCGTTTATTTCTGAAAGGTGGCCGCTCATTCCGACGGACGTTTGGGAAAAAGCAAGAGAAGAAGCTGAGGATCTGGCAGATTACGATACGCGATTGTCAATTTTCGCCAGTGATATTGATCACAGAATGATTGAAACAAGTCAAGAAAATGCTTTAGAAGCAGGACTCATGTCTGATATTGAATTTAAACAAATGCAGCTTGCCGATCTTACACTTCCAGACGAAAATGGCGTACTCGTCAGCAATCCTCCTTACGGTGAACGCATGGGTGATGAGAAAGGCACAAAAGCCATTGCTGAACAGGTTGGACAACTCATACAGACAAGACCCGATTGGTCGTATTATTTAATTACTGCTGACAAGCAATTTGAAAAAAATGCTGGTCAAAAAGCGACGAAAAAAAGAAAGTTATTTAATGGTTACCTGGAAACACAATATTATCAATTTTGGGCGTCAAAACACCATTAGACGTATAAGGCTCCTTCATCGTGCATATAATAGCGGGTATATGTGTGATTTATTTGAGAAAGGGGCCTTATCATTGAATCCGTATGTTACTTTTGAGCGAGTAGAGCGCGCGCTAAAACGGGCTGAATCTTTTGTAGGTGAAGAAAGTCCTCACGTTCAGCAATCTTTGCAGGAAGCGCGTTTAAGCAATGTTAAAGCATTATTTTACTACGAGGGGCTAGGCCATCAAAACAACACGAAGCATACATAAGCCCTTCAATCCGCCGAAATGGCGGTTTTTTTTATGGCATGGGCGTAAAACAAGCTGACCTTGTTTTAAAAAGCTAGCGATCATTTAAACAAAGGGAGAACAGAGATCATGGAAGCGTTAAAAAATAAAATTCTGACAGAAGGTATTGTGATTTCAGAAACAGTATTACAAGTCGATCGCTTTTTAAATCATCAAATTGATCCGATGCTGATGCAAAGTGTCGGTACAGCGTTTTATCAACATTATGCAAATGAACCAATTACGAAGGTGCTTACATTAGAATCATCCGGGATTGCACCGGCAATGATGACAGCTCTTTCTTTTCAAGTCCCTTGCATTTTTGCACGTAAAAAAAAGTCGCTAACGCTTCAAGACCATGTATTTACGACGACGGTTACGTCTTTTACAAAAAAAGAAGATAATCCGATATTTGTATCAAAGGATTGGCTCAAAGAAGAAGATCACGTACTTATTATCGATGATTTTCTTGCGAATGGGCAGGCTGCAGAAGGTTTACTTGATATCGTGCAGCAATCTGGAGCGAGCCTTGCCGGCTTTGGCGCTGTCATCGAAAAGGGGTTTCAGGCTGGGGGAGAGAAACTGCGACAGCAAAATATTAACGTTTGTTCACTAGCAATCATTGCTTCCTTAAAAAATCAGCAGGTTACATTTGCCTAGGTATATTTCCTCCTTTTTTTCCACATGCTAGGAAAAAGTCGGAGGGAGTGGTCATCGTGCCTTTTTTAGAAGCTGTTGGAACTGCAGTTCCCGCAAATGTATATACACAAAAAGACATTATGCCTCTGGTGCGAAAAATATTTGCCGATGCGTTTAAAGACATCGATCGTTTAATGAAAGTGTTTGGCACAGGTCTTGTTCATGAGCGCCATTTTGCAATGCCGCTTGACTGGTACACGGTCGAGCATTCATTCTCGGAAAAAAACCGATGTTTTCAACAAGCAGCATACGATTGTTCAATACGCGCTGTTGAAGATTGTCTAGAGCAGTTACCGGCGTCTTCTCGGCAAGTTGACGCGGTTTTTGTAGTGACGAGTACAGGTATTATGACACCGGGGCTTGATGTCGCCCTTATTGAAGCGTTAGACCTTCCCGCCACGACAGAACGTTACCCTCTATGGGGATATGGCTGTGCAGGAGGCGTTTCCGGCTTAAACAAAGCTTTTACATACTGTGAACGATACCCGGAAAGGAAAGCACTCCTCGTTTGCGTAGAAATGTGTTCAACAACCTTTCAGCATGATGATACTTCAAAAAGCAACCTTGTTGGTACGTCGCTCTTTGCAGATGGTGCTGCAGCGGTCGTTGTAAGTGGGGATCAAGCAGGTAAGTCCGATGGCAATACCCTCTATTATATTTCCGGATTTCAAAGCTTGCTTCCTCATTCCCAAGAGATCATGGGTTGGGAAATAAAAGAAGGTGGGCTGCACGTCATTTTTGCCCCTAAAATTCCAGAACTTGTCCATTCGTGGGCTGTTCCGGAAACGAAAGCATTCCTCACCGCGAACGGCACTGAGCTGGAGGATATAGTTTCATTTGTCTCTCATCCAGGCGGTCGGAAAGTGCTCGAAGCGTATGAAGAAGGATTGTCTGTTCCTAAACAAGCATTTGCTATTGCGTACGATGTACTCGCTAGATTTGGCAATATGTCATCTCCGACGGTATTGTTTGTCCTTAAAGAACGTATGAAATATCCGCGAAAGCATGGTGAAAAGGGGCTGATGTCAGCGTTAGGCCCTGGGTTTTCAACGGACCTTCTTCTGTTTGAATGGAAGGGGGCATAGTTTATGATGATCGCATGGCTGTTGTTGATTATTTTACTTAGTCAGCGCTTGATTGAGTTGTGGATCGCGAGGAAAAATGAACAATGGATGAAGAGGGAGGGGGCAATTGAGTATGGCCAGAGTCATTATATTTGGCTTGTGGTCGGGCAAACGATGTTTATCCTTGTATGGACATATGAAGCTTTTCAAGCCCCCCAGCTTTCACCGTACTGGCCCATATTCATGTTTCTTTATAGTGGTGTCCTTTTTTTACGCATTTGGACGATGCGCTCATTAGGGCGATATTGGAATACGAAAATTATCGTATTGCCTGGGGCACCATTACAAGTGAAAGGGCCGTATCGTTGGATGAAACACCCAAACTACGTCATCGTCTATTTAGAGATGCTTCTGTTAGCAGTCATTGTAGAAGCCTATGTCGCCATGGTCGCTGGTGTGATTTTGCAAAGTGCCGCTTTAGCGATACGGATACCGACCGAAGAAGCCGCGTTACAAAACGCGACAACCAATCAAGCAGCCGCTTTGTATAAGAACAAAAAGAAATTTTGGCCAAACCTCAAAAAATTTCAATGACCGTATTGTAAGTAAACTTAAAACCTTGATCAAATCCAATATGCGCGATATAATGGTGTTCCTGCGGTTCGGGTGATTCGTTTTTTGTCTTAATCCGATGATTTGTCAAAGGGAGCCCTATATTAGATCGAATACGCCTGTAAGGGCGAACGCGTGAATGCGGGCACCCACGTTCCTTTTAGGGATTGACAGACGATGACGAGCACCGTTCTCGCGGGGATTAGCTAATATAATTCAAGCCCTCCACTATTCATGTGGAGGGCTTTTCCAATGAACGATCAATAAGCTCAGGACATATGTGCTATAATTAAGCTTAGGAGTGTTTTGTATTCGTCTTTTTAGCTTCGTTTTCTCCTTGGCTTTTAGGTGCAGTATTCATCTCATCCGGTGCTTGACCTTGAGGGTTGACGCTCGTTTTGTGCCGTTGTTTTTTCATAGGCTAAAACGCTCCTTTCATTACTAGGATGTGCGTTTTTTCGGATTTTATAAACATGCAGCATATATATTAACGTCGGTTTGAATATCAAGGAATGGGGATTGAATCCGGTGCAACAGAAGAATCTGGGGTATTATCTAGACGAAATGCAAGGAAAAGGGTTTAAGCTTTCCTACAGCGATATATTGTTCATCCATTTCGCACAAAAATTTACCAATGCAAACGACAAGCTGATGATCATTGCGCTTCAAGTCGTATGGTCTACTCAGTTTGAATTTGATCCAAGCTTTTATCTTTCATTTGTTGAGCGCTTGCAGGAAAATGATGTAAAAACAAAAAAAGAAGCCATTCAGATGGCCAAAAATTTAGGTCTTTACGATCGTTTACTTAAGTGAATTGCATGTCTAGCAAGAAGATCGGCCTTTTTATTTTTGTTTTCTGGAATCCATTTCACAAAAAATAAATCAAAATGTTTGGATAGCGCAAGCACTTGTTCATAAAATGGTACATAAAGCGGATTTTTTATGTACTCTTTCTCAATCGCTCGTTCAATTAATTGAGAATCCGTTTTCACGAAAACATTTCGCACCCCATGCTCCTTGCAGAAATTCATCCCCGCAATCAGTGCATGCCATTCAGCTTCATGATTCGTTAGTGGAGGAAGAGGAATTGCTTTCTCATACGCTATTCCGTCATTGATAAGAACAATCCCCGCTCCTGATGGACCTGGATTCCCAGCACTTGCACCATCGATGTACAAATCTGCCATACACCATTTCTCCTCTCTTTTCTCAATCATAGGTAGTATATCAAAGAGTTGTTTGACGCACGATACATTTCATTAGAGGAGGGTCGCGGATGAAAGTGCAAATTTATTGGGATTATACTGTAAAAGGGAAGCAAACGATCGAATTTATCTCCGGCGATTTAGAAGCCGAAGACGCGATGGCTTGGGCGAATGAGGCGACACGATTAAATCATGCAAAAAATATCCGGTTTGTTGACAAAGAGGGTCGATCTTGGAGCGAAAAAACGTTGAAACAGTTCTTAACTGCTGAACGAAACAGGCTGCAAAACGTTCGCTGTTGGTTTGACGGCAATTTTGATCGAAGTTCAAAGCGTTCCGGGGTGGGTATCTGTATTTTATACGATCATGGTCAAACGACTTGGCAAATGAGAAAAAACCGTTATTTCTCTTCGCTAAGTTCAAATAATGAAGCTGAATTTGCTGCACTTTGGATGTTAAGTGAAGAGCTATTGTCACTACCGAATGATTTTTCCTCTGTACACATTCACGGTGATTCAATGAACGTCATCAGACAAATGGCAGGGGACTGGCCCCTTTATGACGAAGTGTTACAGCGTTGGGCGGATCGTATCGATGAGCAATTAGAACAAACAAAGGCAGACATTACGTGGTCCTACATTCCTTCAAAGGAAAACAAGCGCTGTGACCACTTAGCAAATCAAGCGTTAAATCATATTGTTGTTGAAAGTACTTCTCGCCTTGAGTCAGATATGAAGGAGTTGACTGATGATGAAGGATCAGACCGCCATAAAGGAAGCGACAAAACTTCTCGATGAGTATTGTGAAGGCTGCTTCCTGAAGGCTCATTATAGACATGTTTACGGACGAAAACGAGCTCATCAGTTTTGCATCCATCGCTGTTCTATCGGAAAGGAATTAAAAGCGCTTGGGAGCATGTTAGGTGGGGAACGTGAAGATGAATGATGCCAAATAAAAAGACCTCGCGCGCTAAGACGCGGGTCTTTTTATTTGCGAAACAGCATACACAAGACGTTTTACCATTGATATGGTGTCGCTTGATATACATAATAATTTAGCCAATTCGTAAACAGTAGATAAGCATGAGCACGCCACATATGCAGTGGCACGGACTCTGATGGACCACCACAACATTCATAATCCGGAAGTTGAATGTTCATTCCATTTGTCACATCACGCTTATATTCGTTCTGTAACGTTTGTGTATCGTATTCTGGATGTCCTGTTAAAAAGACTTGTTTTCGATCTTTACTTTGCACGAGACAAACCCCGGCTTTTTCAGATTCAGCAAGCAGCATTAGATCGTCCACTTGCAAAATATCTTCTTTTGTTGTTGTCATATGCCGTGAATGCGGAACGTAAAAACGATCATCGAATCCCCGCAACAATTCACAATTCGGCTCGACGATGTTATGCGAGTAAACACCGAAGCATTTTTGCTCAAGCTTATGTTTAGGGATGTCATAGTGATAAAACAACCCTGCCTGGGCGCCCCAGCACGAATGAAGCGTTGACGTCACATGCGTTTTTGTCCAATCCATTAAATACGTAAACTCATCCCAATAATTGACTTCTTGAAAGTCTAAATGCTCAATCGGTGCCCCTGTAATAATCATTCCGTCAAAATTTTGCTGTTCAATTTCAGGTAACGTTTTGTAAAACGCTTGCAAATGTTCAGCACTTGTCGTTTTTGATTGATGTGTAGAAGGGTGCAGCAACGTCACATTAATTTGCAGTGGAGAGTTACTGAGAAGGCGCAAAAGCTGTGTTTCTGCCTCTTCTTTTTTTGGCATAATATTAAAGATCGCAATATTTAATGGGCGAATATCTTGAGAGTAGGCCCGATTTTCATCCATTACGAAAATGTTTTCATTTTCTAATATTTCTTTTGCAGGTAAATGAGCTGGTATATTAATTGGCAATGAAATCCCCCCTTGACAATTGAGCCTGCTTACTATTCTACAGTGAAGCCTTGCGTTGTACAACCACCCTAACGATTTAGAGATGAGGAAGATTTTTAAATGTTTCTATGAAGGAAACTGGAGGCTCCTCAATTAAAAAAGGCGTCACACCGTAAATTGTATGCAAATAAATAAACCCAAGCTGCTCAGAAACCATCCAGTAGGACACATCAAAAACGTCCTGCAATCTCCACGTTTTTATGGAGGAGGTAATTTCGTGGCGATAGAGGCACAATCGATGAGCCGACGTAATGATCTGTTTTCCCTCCACAGAAAGCAGATGCTCCTGTTGGATATATGTGCATTTGGCTAAAGGTGCATGCATGTTCGCTTCCCCCTTTACGTTCTAACGTCAATATACAAGAAAATCGCGTAAACACCAAGCCAAACAGCGTGACAGCAATTAACCTTTTGTCATGATACAATACTCAATAGATTCGTGGATAGGAGGATTCGCATGCATATCGTTTCAATCGAACCAACCCCAAGCCCGCACACAATGAAAATTAATTTATCTGAAGCTTTAGGAACAGGGCAAAGTCGACATTACAAAAAAGAAGATCATAAAGAAGCACCTGTCTGGCTTCAGGCCGTTCTAAATATTGACGGTGTAAAAGCCGTTTATCATGTCGCTGACTTTTTGGCGCTAGATCGTTATCCCTCCTACGATTGGAAACCTATTCTAGCGACCGTCCGCCAATCATTTGGTGAAGAGCCGACTGAATCGGCAGTACAGAGACAAAGTAATGATTCCTTTGGTGAAATTTCTGTTCAAATTCAAAAATATGCTGGCATTCCAATGCAAATCAAGCTGACAAATGGCGAGTCAGAAAAAAGAGTAGGGCTACCTACACGCTTTAGTGATGCCGTCATGCAGCTGCAAACCAGTGGTGAAAATGTTGTTCTTGACCGCACATGGGACGACTACGGCGTCCGCTTTGGTGACTTTGAAGATGTCGGTGCTACGCTTGTGGAAGAGCTATCCGCACTTTATCCACCTGAACGTCTAACGTCATTACAAAAGGGAGAAACAACACCCTTTATCGAGAAATACCATCGTGTGACAGAAAGTGACTTAGATGATCCTGATTGGAAAGTACGCTATCAACGTTTTGAGAATATGAGTGATCCGACCATTGAGGATCTCCCAGTGCTCAAAAAGGCACTTTATGATGAAAAAGCATCGATACGCCGTCTTGCTGTCGTCTACCTCGGTATGATCGAAGACAAAAAAGTGTTGCCTTTGCTTGAACAAGCGTTAAATGACTCTTCTGTGACCGTTAGACGAACAGCCGGTGATGCAATGTCTGATCTCGGTATGACGGAAGCCATTCCCGCAATGGTCGCTTCGTTGGAAGATCAAAATAAAATTGTTCGCTGGCGTGCAGCGATGTTTCTCTATGAAGTAGGGGACGATACTGCACTCCCTGCACTTGAAAAAGCAAAAGATGATGATGAATTCGAGGTCAGCCTACAAGTGCAAATGGCGATTGAACGAATATCAGGTGGTGGAGAAGCAAAAGGCTCAATATGGAAGCAAATGACAGAAGCTACGATGAGAAGTAAAAAAGAAGATCCATCATAATATTGAACCTCGTGAAGCAACACAAGTCTTCACGAGGTTTTTTAAGTATATCTCACTATGTTTTCCCACCTGAATCAGATGTCCCCATTGAAAAGTACATGCAAAAGAGATATATTGTTAAGTATAAATTATTCTAATTGACTTATTTTTTACTTCTTTCGTTTGTTGTAAGCATCCGAAGGAGTCGATCTGGCAAATGATCGATCTTTCATTTGTCAGAAAATTCATTAACACTTGTAAGTAGAAAAGGGAGTAGACAATGACACAAGAAAAAGATTTGCGTATTAAAAGTAAAGTGATCAGTGATGGGGGAGCAAGCAGAGTTCCAAACCGCGCGATGCTCCGTGCTGTCGGATTTAATGATGAAGACTTCAAAAAACCGATGATCGGTATTGCCAGCACGTGGAGTGAAGTTACTCCTTGTAACGTACATATTGATGAGCTCGCTCGCCGCTCTAAAAAAGGGGCCGACGACGCGGGCGGAAAAGCAATGATTTTCAACACAATCACCGTATCGGACGGCATTTCCATGGGAACGGAAGGGATGCGCTATTCACTTACAAGCCGTGAAGTGATTGCCGATTCAATTGAAACAGTTGTAGGTGGAGAAAATCTTGACGGTCTCGTAGCCATCGGTGGCTGTGATAAAAACATGCCAGGTTGTATGATTGCGATTGCGCGCAGTCAAGTTCCGTCTGTTTTTGTCTATGGTGGAACGATTGCTCCAGGAAAACTTAACGGTAAAAATATTGACATCGTGTCCGCATTTGAAGGTGTTGGTCAGCATAACAAAGGAAACATCAATGATGAAGAGCTCCATCAAATTGAATGTCATGCGTGTCCAGGCGCAGGCAGCTGCGGTGGGATGTATACCGCAAACACGATGTCTTCAGCTATTGAAGCGATGGGAATGAGCTTACCAGGAAGCTCTTCCAATCCGGCGACGACTGAGGAAAAACGAGCAGACTGTGAAGCCGCAGGCACGGCCGTATATCACTTGCTTGAGAAAGGCATTTATCCGAAAGACATTATGACGAAAAAAGCGTTTGAAAATGCGATTACCGTCGTGATGGCACTCGGCGGATCGACAAATGCCATCTTGCATCTCATGGCGATTGCTCATGCTGCTGACGTCGACTTAACCTTAGAAGACTTTGAACGCATCCAGAAGGAAGTGCCTCATATTGCTGACTTACGTCCAAGCGGAAAGTATGTTATGCAACACCTTCATGAGGTCGGCGGCGTCCAAGCTGTGATGAAGATGCTTCTTGAAGAAGGCTATCTGCATGGCGACTGCTTAACGGTCACCGGCAAAACCATTGCCGAAAACTTAGCAGAAGCACCTGCGTTAAAAGAAGGACAGGACATCATCTCTTTAGACAATCCGAAGCGTAAAGACGGTCCCCTCGTTATTTTACGTGGTAATTTAGCTGAGGAAGGTGCCGTCGCAAAAGTATCCGGTTTAAAAGTTACATCACTTACTGGACCTGCCCGTGTATTTAACTCGGAAGAGGCAGCGACTGAAGCTGTCTTAAACGACAACATTAAGCCAGGCGACGTCTTAGTCATTCGATATGAAGGACCAAAAGGCGGACCAGGTATGCCAGAGATGCTTTCACTCTCGGCGATTCTCGTTGGGAAAGGGCTTGGTGAAAATGTAGCCTTGCTCACTGATGGACGCTTCTCCGGGGGAACGCACGGTCTCGTCATCGGCCATATCGCGCCAGAAGCGCAGGTCGGTGGAAACATTGCCTTGCTACAAGATGACGATATCGTCACTGTCGACAGTGAAAAACAATTAATTTCTATGGATGTCAGTGATGAAGAGCTTGCGAAAAGACGTGAGCTTTGGCAAGCACCAGCATTAAAAGTACAGCGAGGCGTTTTAGCTAAATACGCACGACTTGTATCTTCATCGGCAAAAGGTGCGGTCACTGATTTAGACGAGAGCGAACGATAAGCGGCTCGATTTGAAGCAATGGCTCTCCTTGTAGTACAATAAACGTATTGAACAAAAATGGAGGGATTACCATTGTCTTCTGCTTATGAAGAACATATGCGCCAATTGGTTATGCCAATGCGCCAGGAACTAGTCAATGCCAACTTTACTGAACTAACAACTGCTGAAGAAGTGGACAAGTTTTTTAATGGAATAGATGAAGCAGACTCAACACTTGTTGTCGTCAATTCAGTCTGTGGATGTGCCGCCGGACTTGCACGACCAGCGGCTGTCCACGCCATTAAACAAGAGGATGCACCAAAACACCTCGTCACTGTGTTTGCTGGTCAAGACAAAGAAGCCACTGAACGGATGCGTGAGTATTTCGGAGACATTCCTCCATCTTCACCATCTATGGCGATCTTAAAAGGGAAGAGCGTGCATCACTTTATTCATCGTCATGAGATTGAAGGCGCAGAGCCCCAAGAGATTTATGAACAACTTTTGCAAGCTTTTGACACTGTAAAAGGCGCATAAACACAAAAAAACTCCCCACAGCTAAGGGGAGTTTTTTCATCCTGCTACTATTCAGTGACCATAAGGAAAATAAAATAGACAACTGAAACGACACTCATCACTGTGAGTGAAAGATCCATAACATCCATCAAAAAACCTCCATACTTCAAAATACACAGTTTATATGACGTAAATTGTACCATGTTTTCAAAGGAAAGCCTATATCCAAATCACAGACAGGCAAAAATGAACATAGAATTTCGAACAATTAAACACAGTGACACAAATAAAGACAAACATGTTCTATACATAAATATTGATAAACAGAGATAAACCGGCGATTTGAGAGGGATATTTATAAATGAAGCAGCATTTACTCAGTAGCATACTCGGTGCTGGGCTTTTACTAGCTCAGCCCTCGGCTGATAACATTTCTATTAAGGTAGACGGTATGACAATGGATGTTGAAAGTGCAGCATTTATTGAAGATGGACGTACGTTCGTCCCATTTCGCGCAGTCGCTGAAGCGTTAGATGTACATGTCAATTGGAATCCATCCTCCCAACAAGTCACAACTCAATCTGACGAAGGTGTCGTGCGGATGACTGTTGGCAACACAGAAGCTGAAGTAAATAAGCAATCCGTTCATTTAGACGCACCGCCTATGATTCGTGAAGGTCGTACATTTGTCCCGATACGTTTTATCGCCGAATCATTAGGGACGAACGTGCAGTGGCAAAGCGATACACAAACAGTCAATATTACGACGGAAGCGACGGAGCTATATACACTTGGCTTTTACGGACTAGGGTCGTTCCAACAACGTGATGCCATCGCGGAGCTATCAAGTACGGCATTCACATGGGGGTCCATTTCTAAAGAAGGTCATTTCCAAATGAGTCGTTCCACTGATGGAAAACTGAATGATTATTATTGGCCAGAAAATCATCCTGATGCCAGTACCGATGAAATCATTGACCTGAGCTTGTCAAATGGGCGCGACGCTTGGTTTATGGTTCATGGAATCAATCGAGACCATATTGCGTCTTTACTCCACTCAGAGGCGAAACAAAAAGAAGCGATCGCTGAGATTGTGGCAGTCGCCGACGAAAATGATTTTTCAGGGGTTATGATTGATTTTGAAGGGTTTACTCCAGAAGATAAAAAGCTATCGTCGTTATATACAACCTTTCTCGATCAGCTTGACGAGGCATTAAATAAGAAACAGTTAGCGCTATCTGTTGCGATTGCTCCGCCAAATAATTTTTTTAGTGAATATGAGTACGAACAGATTGGACAAATCGTTGATATGGCAGTAGTAATGTTGTATGATTATCATCCGGAAGGGGACGCACACCAGCGACCAGAACCTATGAATCTTGTAAAAAAAGGGTTAGAGGAAACGCTCCATTTTATTCCAAGAGAAAAAGTGCTCGTTGGCATCAATTTAGTTCATGAAACACCGGAAACTATGGGAGAAAAAATAGAGCTGGCCAATACCTATCGGACAAAAGGGGTATCACTTTGGCTGCTGCGACAGTACACAGACGACTATCAACAGGCGATGTCAGAGACCACTGATGATTTGAAGGATTGACCCGTATCGAGGAGGACAGAAAACCTATGCAAGATAAAGAGGCCCGCTCACTCTTAGAAAAACATGACGTGCATCAGGGCGATCATGCACGTTCGCAAGAGCAAGGGAAAGAAAAAAAGACATGGGTGACCGTTGTATGGTGGAGTTTATCCATTCTTTTATGGGCTGGTGTCATGTTTGGAGGTTACACGGCGGCAGAATACTACGCAAACAATACGCGCAGTTATGTAGATGATCAGCTAGCAACAATTCAAGCGAAAAACGAAGAAACATTGACGACATTAGATACGACAGTGTCCAGTGTAAAAGATGAACTCGTTAACGTGCAAAAAAACTTAGCTGTTCTTCAGACGAAAGTTGAGGAGACTGGACAAGGGATTAGTGGCAATGATGAAACAAAAGCAGCTCTTCAAGGTGAAGTAGACAAGTTGACAAAGCAATTAAAACAGCTTCAGCAATCTCTCGCCAAGCTGGAGGAAGCTGCAAATGGGTAAACGATTGCACCTTTGGCTTTTATTTACCTTCACGCCTTTCCTCGGTTTTATATTATTTTTTTATCTTGAAACACCGGAAAAAAAGACCCCTTGGCATGCGTTAGCTATGGAAGCCGAGCCGCTGTCGCAAACAGCAAAAACGCTTGACTCTGAGATTGACACAACAAACGAGCAGATTGCTGCAATTGACCAATCCCTAAAAACCGTGCAAACCTCGCTCGCTGAAGAAGAAAAATTTTATATTAACCAGCAAAAACAAATCGCAAGCTTGACAACGACGAGCCAATCACAAATGACTACTTCAGACAAAGTGCTCGAACGTATTTTGTCTAACCTGTTAGGCGATCCTATTTCAGAAAAAAGCGGGGATCGGTCAACGGTGAAAGTCTACTCTCTTGAAGGCGCCGGCTATCGTGGATATATGGCTAAAGTGAGCGTGCATTCGAAAGATGCTTTGCGAGCCAACTTGGCACACGATAAAGTGAAAAGCCCGGGAGAAACGACAAGCGCAGCTGGAAAACGGACAGGTGCAACACTCGCGATTAACGCTGGCGGCTTTTGGCACACAGGCGATGGAGATATGGCACCGATGGGAATTACAGTCATTGACGGGAAAATTGAAACAATGTATGAGAGTGCCAAAAAGCTGTCTTTCGTCGGCTTTAATACATCAGGACACCTCG
Organism: Litoribacterium kuwaitense; assembly: GCF_011058155.1. NCBI lineage: Bacteria > Bacillati > Bacillota > Bacilli > Caryophanales > Bacillaceae > Litoribacterium > Litoribacterium kuwaitense. The sequence continues at coordinate 344,099 of NZ_JAALFC010000001.1, forward strand.
TCGGCGGCAACTATACAACGCAAAAAGAAATTAAAGATAATCATATTTTACACGGTGCCAGCTTTACCCCTACCCTTTTAGCAAACGGGCAAAAATTACCGATCCCTCAGAAATGGGCAAACCGCCGAGAACCGAGAACGATCGTCGGTAATTTCTCCAATAATGATTTATTATTTATCGTGATCGACGGACGCCAAGCCGGTCATAGTAACGGCGTTTCCTTAGAAGAAGTGCAAAATAAATTGTTAAGCTTTCAAGTAAAAGATGCGTTCAACTTAGACGGTGGAGGTTCAAGTGCATTTTATTATAATGGACAGTTAATGAACAAACCTTCCGACGGGCAGGAACGAAAAGTACCAAGCCATATTTTAATTTTTTCATAAAAGAATCATCTGGAAAAGACGTATTTTTATACGTAAAGCCATTTTCCAGTTTGATTCTTTTTTTATAGACCATGCCATAAAAGAAGTAGACTCAGAAAGTTAGAATTTTAAACGCAATTCCGCGTTTTAAACAAGATTAGCAAGCATTTAAGGTCTTAAGGACCTAATATGAGAGCATTTCCTCCGCAGTAAGTCAATTGAAATGGTTTGGTAGATCTCTTTTACAGAAAAAGTTCGTTTCATTTCGATAGAAGATCAAGAAATTGTTTGCGTGATCGCTTGCATTGGTTCAAAGCTACATCAATGCTTTCATGGCTCATGAGGTTCTACTTCATTCAAGCATCTTCTGTGATGTCATACTTCAATAGTTTTCGTCGGTCAAACATCTTTTCAGAAAGAACACCCAAGAAATAGAAGAACAAGAGGCCAAAACAAATATGAATAAGCGTAAACAGCAAACCGAATGAAGACAATTCATAAACGACAATTGGCAATTTTGCGGTTGTCCAAACGCCTAAAAAAAATACAATATATCGTAGACTTGCCCCTTTTTTTAGAAGTGTTACCGCAATAGGGAATGCTACATAAAGGGGACCAGCCGCAATTCCTCCTAATAATAGAGCGAACATGATGCCATACAATCCTGATTTTTCCCCCATATATCTAATCAGTGTTTCTTTCGCCACCCATTTGTCTAGTAAACCGACGAATATCAAAACAGGAGGGAGTAGAAACAGCATATCCATAATGCTTTTTCCAGTTAATTGAAATGCCTGCCACCCTATCGATTGGTTTATAAAAGTCACTATGATGAGCCCGAATAATAAAACGAAAAAGAAACGGTATTGTTTGAGTGTATTCATACCATCACCATCCAAATGATAAATGAAAATACGACAGACATGAACAGAGCAGCTGCATTTCTAAAATAAGTAAAGCTTCGCCCGAAAATTTTTTGTTCCATAGGCAATGTTACGATTCCAACTGACATTAATGCCGACATTAATGCAGCTACCTGAGGAAGACCTGCACCATTTTGAACAAATGTAGCTCCAAGAGGAAACACAACAAAGCTTGGTATGAGTGAAACAGAACCAATGATTGTAGAGTAAACAATACCTAAAACGCCAGATTGTTCTCCGATCATCGAAGAAATGACGGATGGCGTTAATATTGATAGTGAAAGGCCAACAAATAGCATAATTGCTAACACGTCAGGCATAATGTTTCTAAACATTTTCCATGACTTTAACAGAGCGTCTTTCGTTTTATTTTTATCATTTATAAAAGATATACTCGTTAGAATAATGGCTATCGCGTAAAGAATAGCGCCATTAATCATGATTAGATTCCTTTTTCCATTGATTATATTTGTTCAAGAAAAATGATAAATTTTTAATTTTTGCTTCAATATCTTCATGAAAGTCATCTAATCTTCTTTTTCCTACTGTCGTAATCTTGTACTTCTTCATTGGCTTATCTTGACTGGTTGTATCCAAATAAGACTCTACAGCACCTTCGCCCTCTAATTTTTTTAGTGTACGATATATGATTGCACTATCTATTGGATTAACGGGAAGTTCCTCTTCACACTTCTGTAAAAGCTTTCCTCCATAACTATCTTCCTCTGTTAAAAACAGCAAAAGAAATGCACCTGTATGTCTCCCTGTATGTTTCATTAATCAACGAACCTCCTAAAGTATACTTAGAATATGTTAAACGAACTGTTAATGACAGTATACTGTTATTAACAGTTAAAAGTCAATCATAAAATGACCTCTCCAGTGTATGTATCCACTTGTAACTTTTGCACTTTGATTATTGTCAGTGAACCTAGTAGTCAAGATACAGAAGGTGGGGGCATAAACCAAGAACTTTTTGTCGTAAAAGAGAACAAAGGTATTGAGTACTACTCAAGCATTTTTGTAAAGGGGTCGATCATTACATTCAAAGCTATATTCGAACTAACAATGAATACATGTATGTTGATGGCTCTATAATCCGCTCATTTAAGTACTGTATGCCAACAATTTTTACTACTATGTGAATGAATTTGATAATTCTAAGGTCTTGCCACGCAAGGCTTCCGAGACATAAAAAAAGAAGTACCTCTCCAAATTGGATCACTGAACTACCTATCACCGATTGAATTCAAATTGACAAGACCTCAAAATAATTGTCTAGTTTAGTGTTGACATACCATCTGTTTCTACTTCACAATTTCTACAACTCTTAAGGATGTCCATGTATGAAATCTAAGAATGAGTGAGTAAAAGCAAGAAAAATCTAATTTATAGTGGGAGGAAATGAATGATGAAGATAAGGACATTTACTTGTGGGTTGATTATTGGCGTTATGGTCGCAAGCACAACGACCATCTTTGCGGCTGATTTCATAAAGGCCACACTATATCCGGTTACGTTGGTTATAAATTCTGAAGAAAAAAAACTTCCGGAAAACCAGAGCGTTTTGAACTACAACGATCACACGTATGTGCCGTTAAGGTGGGTCGCCGAACAAATGGATGCAAAAGTCGACTATCGCACGGTGCCCAGATACGATGAGACGATTATCAGCATCAAATTCCCTTGGTTTGAAGGAGACGCGGATGTTTCTGATTCGATTCCCGGCTATCTCATACGACATGTGGGTGGTGACGAGTTTCAAAAATGGCTCGGTGAGACAGATCCACACTATCGGAACTTGAAAACGTTTATGAAGGATTTTGGTATCACGGAAGAAGAAGCTGAACAAATCGAAGAGGACGCTCTCAGGGATTGAACAGTTCTAAAACAATGGCAGGGGATTTCAGAGGGCACTGAAAAAGTCCCCAAAGAAGCTTATTGACGCCGCTGGAAACGATTCGTCGTTTCTAGCGGCGTTTTTCGGGTGCGCCGTGGATTTCCGTTCCAGGCGGACGCTTTCCGAGGGCACGGCCTCAGCCTCTTCCTTCGCTACTCTCAGTCCAGGGTCTTCGGCTCGTGCTGTTCCCGCAGGAGTCGCCGCCCTCCACTACAATCCACTAGGATATTCCTGTATACTTAACTTTAAGAAAACACAGGTGGTGTGTCTCGTGATCTCAAACCAAGAAACTCTTCCCTTAAGTCCATTCATGGCGATCTACGATCTCGTCGTACCAAAAGACAACATGCTTCGCCAGATCAATGATCTGGTTGAATGCTGCCATAAGAATTTACCACCCTTGCCATCTTATTTACCATCAAGTGCCATGAAATGTACCACCGATTGCCAATGTATTTACCACGAACGTATAAAAATCTTACAGAGGGGTAGCGTCTTTCCACCTATAAAAAATAGTCGATTTCAAGGAATCGACTTTTAGCTTCTTTTTATTAAACTTAAGCAACCGTTTGTTTGAGTACAAGGTTTCACAACTTTCTCTAGACAATTTAACTAAATATGTCAACTCCTAAAATATCTCTATTAGATAAATTAACAGTTATATTAATCTTAGAAGCAAAAGTGCTAAAACTTCTCAGAGAAGGTGATTTGATTAGATCACTATTTAATTTCCAACCTACATGCTGCAGACGTATAACTCCTTCTCTTGCAAAAAAAGTTTGTTTCAAGAATTGGTATAAACTTTCAGTACCATTTACGTTTAAAGGTTTAAGCTGACTTATATCTATAGAATAATCTCTGATGTCTGCATTTTTAAAATAATTTTGGTCTAATTGATTTAAATTATTACTTTTAACCATATCTGGTAATATAGAATATAATTTATTTGAAGTTTCATAATCCCTTAAAAGAGTTAGAGTTTCAGGTTTTAAACCAATCAAGTTATACCTAGAAGATTTATCGCCTATACTTTCTTTAGTTATTTTTTTATAGTGTGGCACTAATTGTTCTAAGACTAAGCTTTCGGCTTCTTTACTAGGTGTTGGAATCGAAACATAAACTTCGGTTTGAAGAAGATAAGAGGAATAAGCAAAAAATTGGCATGCAGGAGTCAGTATTTCCTTAAAATTTTTAGCTGATACCTTTTCGATACTAACTTCTTCTATAAAGTCATAATTATTATTTTCATAGTGTTTCTTCACTGGAATAAGCCATGGAAACATAATAAACAACCTCACTTCATATGTGAATGAATTTCATAATTCTAAGGTCTTGCCACGCAAGGCTTCCGAGACATAAAAAAGGAAGTACCTCCCCAAATTCTGTATAATGGTAGTCGACGAAA